>DASPMP010000318.1:0-9635 GCA_035626995.1 Gemmatimonadaceae bacterium | reverse complement strand
TCGAGGAATGCAAGGTCGGGACGCAACCGCTCGATCGCTTCCACCGCCGCGAGCCCGTTGGACGCCTCGCCCACCACGCGCAGCCACTGGATGTCGCCCAGCATCTCGCGCAGCGCCGCGCGCGCCACCGGCTCGTCGTCGGCGACGACCACCGTGATTGCGCCGGACCCGGGATGCGACATCACTCCGATGCCTGCGGAATCGTCAGCGTCGCGATCACCCCTTGCGTGTCCGAGCGCACGTCGAGGGACGCCTTGTCTCCGTAGAGCACCTGCAGTCGCTCGCGCAGCCGGTTGAGTCCCGTGCCATTTGTGCTCGCCGGCACCTGCCCACCGCCGCTGTCCCGCACGATCACATCGAGCGTTGCGCCCCGGATCACCGCATCGATGTCCACGGTCGTGCGCTCCACACGCGGTGTCACGGCATGCCGGATCGCGTTCTCCACCAGGGTCTGCATCGCAAACGCCGGAATGAGCGCGCTCGTGGCATTCGCGTCGATGCGGTGCGTACCGGTGAGGCGATCGCCGAACCGGATCCGCTCGATCTCCCAGTAGCGCATCACGAACTGGAACTCCTCCTCGACCGTCACGAGGTCCCGATCCTCCTCCACCGCCGTGCGCAGCAGGCCGGCCAGCTGCTCCGTCGCATCGGCCGCACGCGCGGGCTCGCGCGGAATCAGGTGCATCACCGTGTGAAGCGCGTTGAAGAGGAAGTGCGGATGGATCTGCGACCGGAGCGCCGCGAGCTGCGCCTTCGCCGAACTGGCTTCCGCGCGCGCCGCGCGCTCGGTGGCGAGCGCGGTGTACGAGACGCCGGAAATCATCACGTACAGCCACATCCCCATGGTGAAGCTCGACACCACCCCGACGCCAACGACCAGCACGACCTGTCCGCGCAGCACGCTCTCGAACAGGCTGTTCGCCCCGATCCACAGGATCGAGTAGACGACCGCCGCAAGGATGTGCGTCGCGACGAATCCCGGCCTGATCGGTGAGGGCCACGGATACCGCTCGGCGAACCGCTGCACCAGGAATGCGAGGAGTGCGGCCGCCACGATCATCCGGAAGGCGATGTGCGACGCACCCAGCATGCTCACGTGGTGCGCCGTCGCGATCAGGACGGCGAGCAGTCCCCACAGGGGAAACCACCCGATCAGCAGCTGAACCCAGACGAGCCGGCGATTCATGGTCATCCAGTTTAACGTCGCGAGTCGCTCCGCCGCGCCGCGAATTGCCGATCGCGCACCGTTCGTCGTAGCCGATGAACCGTTCGGCGATGCAAGACAAACCCACGCATGGCCCGCGGCGTTCTTACGGTCATGCAAGACGCCCACCCTCCCCGCGCTGCGTACTGGACGCTTCGCCTCGGCGCCGCCGCCTGCTTCATCGGGCATGGCGCCTTCGGCGTCATCACGAAGGAGGCTTGGCTCCCGTACTTCGCCTTCGTCGGCATTCCCGCGCACTGGGCGTTCACGCTCATGCCCGTGGTGGGGGCGGTGGACATCGCGATGGGAATTGCGGTGCTGCTTTCGCCGAGACCCATCGTGCTCGCGTACATGGTGGTGTGGGCGGCGTGGACCGCCCTGCTCCGTCCCCTCACCGGGGAGTCGGCGTTCGAGACCCTGGAGCGCGCCGGGAACTATGGCGTCCCGCTGGCGCTCCTGCTGTATACCGGCGTGCCGCGCGGCTGGCGCGAATGGTTCAGCCCCTCCCCCCAGCCAGATACGTCGCGGAACCTCGAAGCGGTGATGCGCGTGCTGCTGGTGACGACGGCGCTGCTGCTCTTCGGCCACGGCGCGCTCGCCGCGCAGGGAAAGCCGCTCCTCGCGTCGCACGCTGCCATTGCCGGTGTCTCACCGGCCGCGCTGTTGCTCGTTGGATTCGCGGAGATGTCCGCCGCGCTCCTGCTCCTCGTGTCCCCCTCGGCGACGCTCCTCGTGGGCATCGCTGCCTGGAAGCTTGGTACCGAGGCGCTCTTCCCCATCGCGGGTGCGCCGGTGTGGGAATTCGTCGAGCGCGGCGGTAGCTACGCCGCACCCCTCGCACTCGCCCTGCTCCTCATCGCTCACCCCGTTCGCGTCCTCACCTTACGGAGAAATCCCTGATGCTGCTCCATGCCCTGCTGGCCCTGTCGCTCCACGCTCCACAAACGGACTCGCTGATCTCCGCGGACTCCGCGTTCACCCTCATGCGTCGTGGCGGCTACACGATGATCTGGCGTCATGCTGAAACCGACTGGCTCACCCAGGATGCGCCCGGTGCCCCCGATCGCGCGCTGCAGCGCAACCTCACCGCGCGCGGGGTGACGGACGCGAAGGCTGTGGGCGAATTCTTCAAGCGTACGGGAATCCCCGTGAGCGACGTCGTCTCGAGCCAGATGTGGCGCACCCGCGAAACGGGGGAGCATGCATTCGGCCGGGTGCGCGTGGACAGCGCACTGCGTTCGATGGACCAGACCGCGGAGCAGAAGACGATCCTCGCCGCAGCGCCGGCGAAGGGCACCAACCGCGTCCTCGTGACGCATCACTTCGTGATCGAGCGCAACGTCCCCGGCATCCGTCCCGGGATGGTGAACGAGGGGGAAGCGGTCATCGTCCGGCCGTCGCCGCGCGGCATCCAGCTCGTGTCGATCGTGAAGCTGTCCGACTGGGAGAAGGCGACGCATGGCGTCGTCGTCGCCAGCCGCACCGCGGGCCCGGCCCCCAGCCAGGCCGCGGCGTCGGAAGCGCGGCCGGCGCTGCACGGTGCCTTCCAGCTGCTGAAGGGTGGAATGTCCAGCCTGCGGCTGATCCACGACGATCGCTACATCAACGTGATGCGCTACATGGAGGCGTACAACTCCGGGGAGGGCGCGATGCGCAACTTCTTCGAGAAGCGGGCTGTCGCGGACTCCAGCCGTCCGATCGAGCAGCGCCTGGAGACCTATCGTCAGCTTCGTTCGCAGCTGGGGGCGCTGACCCTGGACGGGGCGGAGCTGCGCGGAGAGGAGTTCGTGCTGCAGACACGTCGCGCCGTCGCGAAGGAGGAAGCGGTCCAGCTCACCTTCCGGTTCGAGAAGAACGAGCCATACAGGATGATTTCGCTGTCGTTTGCCCGGACCAGCGCTCAGTAACCCACAAGGCGCCCGGTCTTTCGACCGGGCGCCATCCTCTCCGGTTCGCTTCTACGCATGAAGCTTGCTCTTGTGTCCGGCTATGATCCGGAAACTTTGCGCAGCCGTGCTTACCGTGGCGTTTGCGCCGTTAATTGCCCGTCCGCTGCTCTCGCAATCACCACAGCCACCGGCGTTCGTTATCGGCCAGCCCCGCATCTGGCGGCAGCACGTCGCCGTCCAGGGTACGGCATACAACAGCAGCAGGACCGGCGGCGCCACGCTCTCCTATGGTGTCTTCCGGCCATTCAGCAAGCCGCCCAGCAACGTCTTCAACCCTGTACTCGGCATCATCGGCGCGACCGCGGACGGTTATGGCAGCCTTGGGCAGTCCGGCGACGCCGGCGTTCGCGCATTCCTCACATCGCAGATGTTGGCGACCAGCGTCGGCGCGGACTGGGACATCCGGAACGGGAGCGTCGACGCCATCATCAGTTGGCAGAGCGCCATTCGTCGCGGCGGCCTGCTGGGCCACGGATCAATGCTGCGCGCGGACTGGTTACCCGGACGCGATCATACCCTGCGTGTGGGCGTCACAGCTCCCCTCTTCCAGCCACTCGCCGGTCGCACGCGTCCGCGAAAGACATCGGCAACGCTGCCTGCATTTCCGCAACAGGCGCAACGCTCCGCGGCGCAAAACCCGACATCGCCACAGCATGCCCGCGACCTCGTCGAGGCAGCGGAGGTCATCGTCGCATACTCGAACCTGTTCGGCGACGACGCCGTTCGAGTGTCCCAGGCGAGCGCTTATCGCGCGGCGATGGAGCGGTCGCGCGTCGCGCTCGATCGGCTTTTCTCCTCCGTCTCACCCGATACGGCGCAGTCGCGCACCGCCGCGAAACGCGCACGCGTCGCGGTGCTCGACCGGATGCTCATCCCCGTCGATTCGCTCTTCGGCCAGGTGAAGCGCGTCGACATCCGCCACCTTGTCACTGGCGCCACTGGCGACTTCGATCGCTGGGTGCGGGACTCGTCCGGCTTCTCCGGGGACGCCGCCGCCAACGCGCGTGCGGCGTTCGCCACATGGATCGAAGCGGTGACCGATCCTGTTCAGCGGATCATCGCACGCGAGCGCGACTCGCGGCTCATCTGGCTGCCGCTGGATCTCGCGCTCATGCCTGACGAGTACGACGAGCAGGCGGAGGTCGATTCGATCGTCGGACGCATCGTGGGACGCCCCTTCACCGACCGCAACTCGCTCGCGTACCTGCGCAGCATGGACCTCCCCCTCGAGATCGCCCGCTCGATCCACTCGGCGCGGGACTATCACGTGCTGTGGACGCACGAGTTCATGGGACGCGACTGGACCACCCGCGCCATCGACGACGTGGGCTACGAGATGGTGGCTGACGCGTACCTCCCCGCGCTCACCGCCGCGGTGAAGCGCTACGACAGCACCGGCGTGATGCCGGTGTTCATGATTTTGCACGACCAGTACTACTACGAAGTCGCGGACAGCCGCCTCTGGCTCACCATTCTCGACAACCCGCTGCACGCGTCGATGCGCATCAAGGGCGACGACGGGACGCGCGAGCGGCACCTCACGGAGCGCCAGCGCGAGCTGCGTGCGGCCGTCGCGGCCTCGGCGCGCCTGCAGCGTGACGCCCGCTCGAGCGGCGACGCGGAGCGATGGCTCCGGAGCATCGTTCGGGTGCAGGTGAACGTCGGCCAACAGTCGGACTTTTCCTTCCGCAGCCGCCACATCATCCCGGGGATACCCTTCACCCCCGACAACGTGATGCGGGACCATCGCAAGCTCGTGATCTACGACATTCACGAGGGGGATCCGTACCGCGGCGCGCTCTTCGTGATGGGAATCGGCATCGGCGAGGTGTACGCGAGCCCCAGCTGGGAGGATCGCGGCTTCCGCGTGCGGGGGCCGGCGGCGCTCGAGGCGCGTGCCGCGCTCCGCCGTGCGCTCCTCCGCAACGGATATTCAGAAAGCGACATTCCCGTGCCGCTGCGCGCCGTCGCGAGCCAGGAGGCGCAGGAACAGGCGGCGGACGTCGGCGACTTCGTGGGCCGCGCGCTGCAGGTGCACAACGAGGTCGGCTTCGGCGACAAGAAGTCGTCGGTGGCGCGGGCGACGCTGTACAACCTGGCGCAGCCGGGGAGTGTCGTCATCGTCCCCGACCAGCTGTGGCTGAGCGAGACATGGGCCGGAATGCTCGCCGGCGCCGCGGCGCGCGGGGCCCGCGTCCACATCATCGCGCCGGCGCAGGCGAACGCGCCGGTGCCCGACGCGATCGCGATGGCGCTCGCGCATGACGTGCTGCTCCGACTGCTGACCCTGCGTGACGTACTGGCGCCGCAGATGAAGGCGAGCGGCGGCGATCTTCGCGTCGGGTTGTTCGCGGCGCTGGCCCAGGCAGACGATGCCGCGGGCCGCCTGCGCGAGGTGCGCGAAGGACTGGCGCGCGCACCGTGGATCCGCGAGCTGATTCCATTCGACGACAGGACGCTGGCGGCGATGGACCGCGCCGAGCATAACATCACGGCGGAGGAAGGCGCCCGGCGTCCGCCGTCGATGCCCCGTGACAACAAGCCTTCCACCCCGCCGCAGCCGCACCGGAAGACGCAGCTGCTCGCGCGTCCCGGCGCGATCGCCGCGTTTGTGCGGCAACCCTACTGGGAGGACATGCTGGCGGACGCGATGCGCGTGCAGGCTCGGCAGACGACGCGTTTCGCCGACCGTCTCGGGGAGGAAGCGCCGCCGCCCGATACCGCAGCCACCCGTCGCGCGGACGAGATGATGAGCGGCTATGAGGCGAGCATTCCCGAGGCCGAGCGGAAGCGGGTGAGCTTCTACTTCATGGAGGGGTCCCACAACATGGACCAGCGCGGCCTCATGTCGGACGGCGAATCGATGCTCATCGTGTCGGGGCCGCAGGCCGCCGGGCTGGTGGATCTCTTCTATATGATGGCGCGAAGCACGTGGATCGAACGTGAGAGCGAGCTCAATGCCCTGTTACCGAGACACAGCGCGCTGATCCACTGGCTCGCGCATCGCATCCGCGCGGCGCTCTGATCGCGGGGACGAACGGCGGAGCGCCGCTCGTCATGGCAGCGGATCATCCATCCTCGGCTTGTCGACGCCCGCGAGCACGGACGCCGTATCGATATCCGTGATGAGCGTATTGCACAGTCCCGCCTCGAGCACGGCTTGAATCAGCCGCACCTTGTGCTCGCCGACGACTGACAGCGCTACGCTGGTGTCCGTGCGCTTCGCGAGGTTCCACAGGTCCGCGGTGGGTACGTGCGAGACGGTCATGCTCGGCGCCCAGGGCTCGAGCACCCTGCCGTCTTCAGTAAAGAAGACGCCGAGGTATTCACCAATGACGCGCTCTTCGACGAGAAAGTCGGTCATCTCCTTCCCCAGGAGCGTTGCGTAGACCGACTGGGGGTCGAACATGGAGCATGAGCCGATGATGTAGCGCCGAACCTGCCCCTGCTCTTCCGGAGATGTCGTGGGGTAGTGCCAGGCCCAATCCAGCCGCTGCGCGCCCACGAGGTGCGCCTTCGACCTCGGCGCGAACCGCACCGACAGCATGGTCACGAGGGCGTTCGGATGGAGGTGCGGCGCGTGCTGGTCCACGTGACCGTAGCCGAGCGCCCAGAGATGCATGCCGATGTCGCGGGAATCCAGCCGGCGGACGACATCCCACATGTGCGTCCCGCCGCCGATCCCGAGGAAGCACCCCTCGACCAGGGTGCGATTGAGGAAGTGTGTGGTCGCGTCGGCGACGGCATCCGCGAACGAGTGTCGCTTCGTCTGTTTGATTTCCGCCCGCGCGCCGAGCAGCGTGGGAAAGCGTCGCAGCAGCGCAAGCTCCAGCCATGTCTGCCCGCGGAAGATCGCGCTGAACATCGACTCGGCGACGTGTATCTCGCGGGTTCCGGCGAGCTCGGCACGCAGCGCGGTCGCGCACACCTTCGAGATGTTGATGTCTCCCCGGAGCGCGCGGAGCTCCTGATGCAGGTCATCGGGGATGTAGATGTTGACCCTGGGCATGAAAGAGTTTGCAGACTCTTATACACACTTGCAAGGGTGCCATGCGCATAGCCCAAACTGGCAGGGAGCGCGGCCTGCCGGTTGCCATCGGCAGGCGGTGCAAGTGAATGTTCCGTAAGACTTTGCGCCACTTCGTAGATGCATGCCAATGAGGCAGTGGCACCCGGCATGGCGGAGAAATCTGCCGCCCTGAAACCTCCGCGCCCGGCATTCCGGATTATATAAGTAGGAGGGCGCGCGAAACTGGCGCGCCTGGAGGGAAAATACCGCGAGGTCCATGCGACGGACCGTGACACCCAGTCACGCGACCGCGATGTGGACATCTATGGACGTGAGGGCGCGGCGACGAACCGCGCCGGCCGGGCGAACCACCGCGGAGCTCAGGCGAAGAACTCACAGGCGGAGTCGACGCAGCGCATTGGCCATGCGACGCGTCGCGACCGGGCGGCAGCAGAGCCCGAGACAGCCGCGAACCGGGGCGCGGCTCAAGCGAAGTCCCCCGAGGCCGGCGCGAAACAGGTCGAGATGTCGTCGACGCGCGCCGGGAGCCATCCGAAACGTTGCAAGGGCGCGGCGGCGCACCGCGCGCGAGCGGCGACGGAGGCCAGGGCCCGTGCGAACTCCTCGCAGCCGGCGGCAACGCGCAGGCATCCGGCGGCGATGGAATTTCATCGGGAAGCAATCCACACGCAGGTCATTCATTCACTTTTTTCATTGGAGGTACGGCAGTATGGACAAGAAGCAGCGCAGCGCGCTCGGACGGTTCCGTCGCGTGCACGAGTTCCTCACCACCAATCAGGTGGAGGGGACGCAGGTGAAGTTGCAGGTGCTCGAGCAGGTCGTGCGGGAGATGACCAG
This sequence comes from Gemmatimonadaceae bacterium, assembly GCA_035626995.1. GTDB lineage: Bacteria > Gemmatimonadota > Gemmatimonadetes > Gemmatimonadales > Gemmatimonadaceae > DASPMP01. The sequence goes on along the minus strand of DASPMP010000318.1, from coordinate 1,615 downwards.
CAAGGGCGAGGAGAACGACGCGAGCGATCGCCAGACGAAGGGCGCGACGGCGCGGCAGCGCGCGTTGCGGGACGCGCTCTGGAACCAGCACATGGTTCCCATCTCGCGGATTGCCCGGCGGGTGTTCAGCGTGCCGGAGATTCAGGTGAAGTTCGGGTTGCCGCCGAAGCGGGCGGACAACGAAGGAATCCTGAGCTCGGCGAGCGGCATGGCGCAGACCGCGGAGCAGCACGCCGCGGTGTTCGTGCAGGAAGGGTTGCCGGCGGAGTTCGTGACCCGGATGCGTGCAGCGATCGCGGAGCTGACGGAAGCCGTGGGCGTGAAGGTGGTGAGCACGCGCCGGCGGAAAACGTCACGCGAGAACCTGGACTCGCTGGTGAAGCGCGGCGTGGCCGCGGTGGACGTGCTGGACGCGATCGTGAAGCCCAGGCTGGAGAGTCAGCCCGATCTCCTGGCGGCATGGCAGAGCGTGAAACGTCCCATGGAGCCCGCAAGTGGTGGACGGTCGGTGGTTGAGCCGGACATCACGCCCGTGGTGAAGGTCGCGTAGTACTGTAGGAGATGTACGAATCGGCGTCCGGTCATTCGACCGGGCGCCGATTTTTTTTTGCCGTGGAACAGCGCGTCTCGCAAATCAAGGCCTGGGCAGGCGCGCCTCACGCGTGGCTCGCCAACGCGAACCGCGCCGCGAGACATGATACGCCCGCTCGAAGCGCAGCCGCTCGGCGGCTGGCCCCGCGGGTGTCGCGTACTGCTCGACGACCAGGTACACCTGCACGGAGTCCTTGCCGAGGGAAAGGAGCTCGGAGAAACGCACGGCATATCCCGGCCGGCTGGCGTTGCACCGCAGCGGGGCGCGCTCGGGGCGAATTGGAATCGTGCATACCCCTTTTGCGACACCGGCATTGCGCAGTGCGGACAACAGCTCGGCCGGCATGGGTGCACCGCCCTCGAGTCCCGGGGTGCGCGGCAGCAGGAGCGTGTCCACGACAATCCAGAGCGACGGATCGTTCATGTTGAACGAGCCGCCCAGCGCGGCGCGGTAGACAGCGACTGCGTCGGACATGGGAAGCGTTGCGGCTGCAAGCCCACGCCCGCGATAGGCTGGCTCGTCGGTCGAACAGCCCGTCGCCAACATGCCTGTTGCCGCCAGCAAGACCAATCGCCGCATGCGTAGAACCTTAAGCAGGCGCAGGTGCCTGCATTGGTGTTATTGCCCCGGGCTTGGCTCCGAAGGCGCTCTGGCGGCGCCTGGCCGGCGTATTCAGTCGAGGAGGTCGCGCACCACGCACGTGAACCCGGGAAGCACGTCCTCCCCGTCGAGCGTGTCGCCGTCCTTCAGGAGCGCGAGGCTTCCATCCGCGCGATGCACGCGCACCTCGAGCCGCTCCGGGTCAACCACCCACGCCAGCTCCACCCCCGCGTTCAGCCAGTCCGCGATCCTCTCCAGGACCTCGGCGGGGCGATCGTCCGGCGAGAGCACCTCGACCACGAGATTCGGCGCCACGTCGGCGTAGCCGCGTCGCGTGATCCGCTTCGAGCGTTCCACATCCAGGAATGCCGCATCCGGTGCGCGCACGGTGTCCGGATCGCGCGCAATCCTGAAGCCGGTGTC
>DASPMP010000317.1:0-2437 GCA_035626995.1 Gemmatimonadaceae bacterium | reverse complement strand
GCAAGACAAGTTCGATGGCGGCGCCAACCCGGCGAAGGGGTGCTTCGCGAAAGTCGAAGCGAAGCAAGATGCCGCCAAACCCGAGACCGTTTGTCCCGTCGAGGTGTCGGTGGCGACGGCCGAGAGCCGCGTCGATCATGCGGTGGAAACGCTCGCTTGCACTCTCGACGACGACAATTGCCCGTGTTGCAACGGACGCTGCCCTGGCGCGCTGGAGGACGCCGCTGCCGACGCGATCCACGAGGTCGCGAGCCAGGTCGTTTGCGGCAACATCTACGACGGCCGCACCGACATCAACCAGCCCTGTGAGAATACCTGCGGCACGTGCAGCTTCGGTGAGACGTGCATCGATGGCCAGTGTCAGGCCGAGACGCGCGACCGGCGTTGTGTCCCAGCGTTTCCCAAGCCAGCGTGCGCCACACCTTCAGGACAGTGCAGCATCCTCGTCCAGCCCTACCAGACCTCGACTCCCTTGAGATATATTTTCATGGACGCCGATGGGTACCAAGACGAGCCGCTGTGGGTTCACGTGCGGCCATCGCAAGACATCACCGCAGTGTACGATGATGCACCAACCGGCGCCCCGAACGATGCTTCGCAGGGTTCTTTGACGCTGTTTTCTTGCGATGCCACGAACGGCAGCTTCTATCTTCCGAGCCCCGCGGACTACGGGGCGCGCACCAATGATTATGACGCCAATGGGGTACTGACCGATCTGCTCCATCTCGACGCGCATACGACGAGGCTGGTGGACTCTACGAACTGTAAAACATTCGCCGCAGGCCCGGTCATTGTAGGGATCCGCTCGGACCTGGACCCGGACGGACTTTATTTGAAGTTTGTGCCGAACCCCGGTGTGTCGGGAAATCACATTGCCGAATTCATTATCCTGGTAGACGATTTCAATGTGCGGACCGTCGCGCAAAGGAGTCTGCCGATGACGGTCCTCGTCTATCGCATCAACCTCCGGCAGCGAACGACGCCGAGCAGCGGGCCGTAAGTCGACGATCTCGGATTTTCTGGTGATCGACCAATTGACGGCGCGCGGAGTGATCGACGCCGCGGCGCTCTTAGTGCCGTCTCATCCGAGGCGCTCCAGGGCTGCGGTCAGCCAGCCGAAGGCAATGCGCTCCTGTTCGAGACGGAGGTTCTTGCGGATGCGGTCGTCGCGCAGGTCGTCGAACAAGGCTCGTTCGCTCGCGGTCAGGCGCGGCAGATCTTGTCGGTTGGGGTCGGGCTCCGTACCCCAATGGGACTGGTGGGCGTAGAGCGTCTCGTGATCCATCAGGATCGACTGAACGCGCGGGAACGGGAGACGTAGGCGATCGAGGATGGTGAACGATCGCTTCCTCGCAGTACGGGAAGGCGAGGAAGTTGGTCTCGTTCTCGGTGATGAAAACCCGCTTGGGCGCGAGCTCGAGCGCGGCGAAGCTGTCGCTGTCGAGGGTCACGTCGGGATAGCGGACGGCACCCGGCAGCAAGCGGGTGCGCCCGTCGAGCACACGGAAGCGAATGCGGGTCGGCTTGACGAGGAAACCGAAGCGTCGAGAGAAGTCGCGAGTCACGGGCCGAGCGGCCGCCGCGGAATCTGCTGGCAGAGCGAGCGCGAACAGCTCCGCCGCACCGCCTGATGCTCTTCGATGAATTTGCCGTGCACACCGGGGACATCGATCTGACGCAAATACACCGACGCTTCTGGGCGCTCCGTTCGCCACTGCACGACGGCCAGCAGGGCGTCCCATCGATCCGCCAACGCGAGAGCTTGCAGCGGTTTGCGCGTGACCCACGGTAGCAGAAGCGGCGCCGCGGTGCGGGTACGCTCGACCAATTACAATCCAAGAGCGCTCGCAGAGTGTGTCAGGCGCCCATCAATCCATCGGGCCCGCCACATTTGGCGAATTGAACGACTTGGCGAGCGTGGCTTCTCACTGGCTAGAGAGGCACTTACGATTTCGTCCCCGATTCGCGCGTAGGTCCGGTGGCGTAGTCGAGGCGCAGTGCGCCGAGGCGCTAGGGTGTCGAGCGCCGAGCAGCAGGCGTTGGTCCGCGAGGTCTGCGAGCGCCTAGCGGCGGCCGCCGAGCGACCGGACTACGACTGGGAGTTCACGGTGGTCGAAGCGCCGGAGGCGGAGGCGGTCGCCTTCCCCGGGGGCAAGGTGATTGTCTACAGCGGCCTGTTGCCGGTCGCCGAGGACAGCGCCGGCCTCGCCGCGGTGATGGGCCACGAGATCGCGCACGTGCTGGCGCGCCACGGCGCCGAGCGATGGTCGCAACCGCATCTTCGCCGACGCGTTGGTGACGGCCGCGTTAGGCCCGATCGCGCCAGCGTACAGCGCGTTGACGGCGTTCGGGATCGTCTCGAAAGCCCGCCAGAGTTCCTGTCGACCCATCCCGTCCCAAACACGCGTCTAGCGAACTTACATGCGTGGCTGCCGGA
>DASPMP010000316.1:0-2719 GCA_035626995.1 Gemmatimonadaceae bacterium | reverse complement strand
CATTCAAGCTTCCATGTCTTCACTCAGGGCTCCGGACGTTCTGCTTCGGATGGGACTGCAACCTCCGTGGTGTTCGCAGCCGGCTCGGCAATCGCCGGCCTGCCATGCAACGCATCCAGCACCTTCTGCGCAGTCTTCAGGGAGAAACCGGGTAGTGCGGCAATGGCTGCAGGCGTCGCCGTCTTCACTCCCTCCAGACTCCCGAACGCCGTCAGCAGTTGCCGGCGTCGCGATGCTCCGACCCCAGGAATGCTGAGCAGCTCCGACGTGACGGTACGCTTGGCCCGGCGAAGACGCTGATAGGTGATCGCGAACCGATGCGCCTCGTCGCGTGCCTGCTGCAGCATGCGCAACGCGGGAGAGCGTCGGGGGAGCCGCAGCGATTCCGCACGACCGGGCACGAAGATCTCCTCCTCCCGCTTCGCAAGGCTGATCATGGGAATCTCACCCAACTGCAACGCAACCATGGCCTCCTGCGCTGCACTGAGCTGCCCCTTGCCGCCGTCAATCACGACGAGATCCGGCAGTCGTTTCCGCTCGTCGACCCGCCTGCGGAAGTAACGCTCGACCACCTCGCGCATGGAGGCGAAGTCGTCGACCCCCTCGACCGACTTCACCTTGAACTTGCGGTACTCGCTCCGGTATGGCCTTCCGTTCTGGAACCACACACACGACGCGACGGTGTCTGTGCCCTGCGCGTGGGAGATGTCGAAGCACACGATGGCCCGAGGGACTTTTTGCAGGCCCAGCTGACGCTGAAGTTCATACACCGGGTCGGAAGCACGTTCTTCCGTCTCATCCCCCTCGAGTAATGCCTCTTCGAGCAGATGCCGGGCATTCTGCTCGGCGAGGTCAACCAGCTCGCGCTTTGGCCCGCGCTGCGGAATCACCACCTCCACCTTCCCGAGTGACTCCTGGATCAGGTCGCGATCGGCGAAGTCGAACGGCACGTAGAGTTCGCGCGCGCGCTCGTCGAGCTGGAGGTAGCTCCCCGCGAGATACGCGGCCAGCACCGCGGGATCGGCTTCCTCGGAGAGGTTGCCCAGGAGCTGATGTTCGCGGGCGAGGAGTCTGCCGCCGCGAATGCGCATCAGGGCCACGCACGCATCGTCGCCATCCCGCGCGTATCCCACGACATCGCGATCCCCGCCTTCGATCACCTGCACCACCGTGGGTTCTTCCATCCGCTCCAAGTGGTTCAGTGCATCGCGAAGTTCGGCGGCGCGCTCGAAATCCAGCGCTTCGGCCGCCAGCTCCATCCGATCGCGCACCCGCTTCCTGACCTCGGCAGTCTTCCCCTCGAGGAAGAGGATGACCTCGTCGATCATGACCGCGTATTCGATCTGCGTTTGCGCCAGGACGCACGGCGCCTTGCACCGTCCGATGTGATAGTCCAGACAGGGACGGTCGGGCGCCACGGTGGGCAAGTCGTAGTTGCAGCTGCGCACGGTGAAGATCCGCTTCACCACGTTGAGCGCGCGCCGCATCTGGCTGACGTCGGTGTAGGGCCCGAAGTAGCGAGCGCCGTCGTTGCTGAGCCGGCGCGTGACATATACCCGCGGAAACGGCTCCTGCACGGTGACCTTGATGAGCGGATAGCTCTTGTCGTCCCGGAGCGAGATGTTGAAGCGCGGCTTGTATTCCTTGATCAGGTTCGCTTCGAGGATCAGCGCGTGTGCTTCGGATGGCACGACGATGGTCTCGACGGCGGCGACCTGCTTCATCAGCGCATACGTCTTGACGCTGTCGATGCGATCCATGTTCGCATAGCTGCGCACCCGCGACCTCAGCCGTTTCGCCTTGCCGACGTACAGCACGGTGCCGTCGGCGTCTTTCCAGAGATAGACGCCTGGCGACTCCGGCAGAGTCGGTATGCGATCGACGACAGCTTGTGGAAGCGTGGACATCAGGACTGCGGGGTGGCACGCGGCGCATCATGCGCTGTCCCAGTAATTTAGCCCGCTCCCTTCCCCTCGTTTTTACCTGCACGTCTTGTCACCCGACGCACCAGATCCCGTACTTCGGGCACGCCCAGCGCGGTGGTGATGCCGAGGTAGAGTGCGCCGAAAGTGCCGAGGACAACAATCGCGACCACAAATCGATGCGCATCGTCCACGAGCCGTCGACTGTAGTAGGCCGCGCCGGCGGCGACGAGCGCCGCGCCCCAGAGTGTGACGAGCAGCCGTGCCGCCGGCGCACTGCGGCCCACGCGCGCGTTGATCCCGCGACGCAGCAGGATGAACTCGATCCATCCGACGATTCCCGATGAGAGGGTCAGGAGCGCGGCTCCCCACTCCCGATTGATCCCCAGCAGCTGGGGTACATGCAAAGCGGCGAAGTAGCCGATGATTGACGCCAGCACGACGCGGACGATTGCAAAACGCAGCGGCGTTTGGGCATCACCGAGCGCGTAATACGCGGAGGAGTACAAGCGCCCGAGCGTCGTCGCGAGCAAACCGACGGCCGCAGCAGCGAGTATCGCCCAGGTAAAGCGGGTATCGGCGGCGGTAAAACGGCCGCTCTGAAACAGCGCCGCCACAATCACGTCGCCCAGCACGGCAAACGCCGCCGCGGAAGGGATGACGAGGAAGGCGACGCGTCGCAGCCCACTGGACAGGCGCCCGCGAATGTGATCCGCGACTTGTTGCGTGGTCCCCGTCGCGCTGGACATCTCCGGCAGCTCGGACGCGGACACCGCCATCCCGAACAGGCTCACCGG
>DASPMP010000315.1:0-5771 GCA_035626995.1 Gemmatimonadaceae bacterium | reverse complement strand
CTCGGCCTGGCGATCAGCCGGGACCTGGCCCGCGCGATGGAAGGCGACCTGCGTGCAGCAAGTGGTGGTACGGGGTCGACGTTTACGCTGGTGCTGCCAGCCGCATAGCGGCCTCGGCTCTCGGCTCCCGGCTTCGGCTCTCGGCTTCGGTCAGGGCGTCACGGTGATCGGCGCTGTCACGGCTCGGACGGCGCGGCCCTGGCCACCGCTGGGTGGTTCCTCGGTAAAGTGCACGATCATGCGATACCGGCCGGGCTGCAGTCCTTCGCCGAGCTCCGTTTGTTCGGTGCGCGTGGCTTTGGCGTCGAGGACGTGCGCGATCATGGTGCACATGCGCTGTTCGCGCACCTCGGTCCACGCGCCGGCAGTCTCGCGCTCGAGCACGCGCGTGCAGGGATTGAAGTAGAACTTGCTGTCGCTGCCGTTGACGATGGAGAGTGTCACCGGATCAGACGCGCGATACGACGTGCGGTCGGTGCGCAGGGTGATCGAAGTCGTCGTCACGGAGTCGGGTGGCGCTGGGACGGGCGCCGGGCTGCTGCTGCCAGAAGTTCCAGCTGCCGGAGGCGGAGACGCGTTCGTGGTGGTGCTGGTCGAGTCCGCGGCTGATGAGCCGCGATAGCAGGCGACCAGCGCGACAATGACGCCGATGGACAGCGCCGCCGAAAGGTGCTTGTCGCCGTAGGTCATGAGTCTCCTGGCTGAGTGTCCGAATCCTGCGTTACTCGGTCCTAAAGCTACCAGCAACCAATCCGCGGGCGTTTCGAGCCGGTGAGCTGAAGCACACTCTACCGTTCTGGTGACGTGACGCACGGAGCGGAATGACTGAATACGCTATGTTGCTTTGTCGCAACACCATAGGTGAGCAACAAACGTTTATTTTGGGTTGCGGTTAAGGCGTTTTTTCGCTATCTATAGGGCCCCTTCCGACCGGCATCCTGGGCGAGTTTGCGCCCCGGGGCCATCCATCCCGCCTGAGGCTTGAATGAAGACGACCAGTGTGTTGAGCGCCGCCGCTCTGTGCCTGCTCGCTAGCGCGTGCGCAGACAATATTCCTTCGGATCCGGCCACCGGCTTGACCGGAACATCCGCTCTTGCGTCAGCTCGCGCTTCCGCGACACCTGATCAAGAGACCGCAATCAGTCCGAACCTGGCGTCGATCGCCGCGAAGCTTGGCATCGTGAGTGCCGACCGGCAGGTTCTGAAGGCAGAGCTGTTGTACGCAGCGAATGCGTACAGCCAGTCTTCGCCCACGCTGATTCTTGCGGAAGATCGCGCGCGTGGTATCGGTGCGGAATGGGTCAAGGGCGATCCGCGTCGTGGCGGACGTCTGGGCGTTTCCTGGTCGATCGTTCCCCTGGGCGGCTTGCCGTTCGTATACGATCCGAGCATTCCTGGGTCCATCCGGTCGGCGACTGGCGCTGAAGTGATCGCGCGCCTTCAGGAAGGGATGCAGACGTGGAGCAATCGCTCGTGTTCGAATGCGCCAGTGGTTGCCGTTGAAGGTGAGGACGCCGACATCATTCAGGCCCTTTGGCTGCCGATGTCGTTCTTTACGGACAACTATGGCCCTGATGGCGCCGGGATTCTTGGCATCACGTTCAGCTCGGTCTACGGAACGCCGGGCAACTTTACGGACATCGATGGCAACGGTAAGGCGGACCTCGCGCAGGCGATCATCGTCTACAACGGCGGTGTCCTGTGGTCCGACAATGGCCCATTTGGCACGACGGATTTGTACTCGGTCATCGCGCACGAGTCGGGTCATGCGTTCGGGCTTGGCCATTTCGGCAAAGTCTTCGTCACCAAAAAGGATCAGCAGGTTGACGAGAACGGCGGCATCAGCATCAATGTCGAGGATATCAAGTACGCTCCCAAGGCGCTCATGAATGCTGTGTACGTCATGGGCCGCGACGAAGTCACCGGGACGGATAACTCGTCGTTCTGCCAGATGTGGTCAGCCAGGAAATAACTGCGGACAGAGAACGACGGACAGACGAACGACGGACACGAACGACGGACAGAGGGCCGGATGAACTACGATCCGACTTTCTGTCCGTTGTCTTGTCCGGGTGTCATGTCCCCAGTTCTGTCCGTCGTTAATCGGAGGTCCTGGCGAATCCGCTTCCATCGGATCGCCTCCTCTCGCGCATTCTTCTCCTGCGACCGACCGTGCACAAATGAGCTGAAGCCCGCGATGAGGAGCATCATGAATCCGGTGCCGAGGCCACTGAGCGAGAAGAACTTTTCGGGCTTGGCGAGGAGCATGGTCAGCACTCCGACCCCGAACATCGGGAAACCCATGCGGAGGAAGATCTTCCGCTTGTAGGCATCCCGCTGCGCAGCCCACCACTTGAGCTCCGTCGGCGTCGCTGGCGGATCCAGGGGCACTTGCTCGGTCGCGAATCCCTCCGAGGACAGTCCTCGTTTCCAGATGCTCACGGCAACCCTGCCGCCGTCTTCAGTTTCGCGAAGGCGCGGGAGACGCCAGCTGGCAGGAACATGTCATCAGCAATCTTCGCGACCTCCTCGGACAGCTTCCATTCCTCGCGCAGTCGTTCCAGCTCGCCTTCGAGTGCCGCGCGCTCCGAATCTTCGTGGAGTGCCATCTCCAGCCCCAGGCGGACGTCCGGTGGGAGCACGCCGATGTTCGGCAGCTTGTGCTTCGCGCTGACTGCCGCGACCTGTTCGAGGAACCGGCGCGGGTCGCCCGCGTTCGCCAGCAGGGTCGTCGCGTCGCTGACGTCGGAGCGCTTTCCTCCGAAAAAGTTGAGCGCGGTGAGCACGCCGCGAAGCCCGTGGGTTGCCGCCATCCCGGTGGCGACGCTCGCGGTGTCCTTGCTGGCGACGTTGAGCGCCCAGCCGTGCTCGGCGTCGGGTGCCAGCTGCACTTCCTTTCCCATGCTGTGGCGCACGGTGGCGACTCGTCCGTCGGGGAGGCGCACCTTCACGCGTCCCCAACTGCGCTGCACCAGGTAGATCACACCGCCCATGGCGGCCATGCCGGCCATCGCAGGTGCGAAGGCAATCACATTCGCCTGCATTGCGAGCTGCAGTCCGTAACCGGTAAAGGGCACCGCCGCCCATGGCAGCCCGCGTGTCTTCCAGCGCTGGTGGAGGGATGCCCCATAGCGCCAAGCGGCGAACTCGGGGAGCTTCGGGGCACCGACACGCACCAGCTCGAGTCCGTCGGGGCGCCGGGCCAGCGCGATGTTATCGGTGGACGCTCGCGTTTTCGTAAGCGAGAAGACGCGCTCGCAGTCCTCGATCGCCTCCCAGCGCTCTTCCAGCGGCGAGAGGTTCCACCGACGACACTTGCCACAGACGACCCAGAGGCGGCCCTTCGCGGCATCGAATGCCAGCCGCTGACCGACCGTGAAGTGCTCAATCGTGTCGTTCTGCCCCAGCGGGGCGTGACAGTGCAGGCACGTCGTGTACATCGACGGTTGATGCTACGAAGGAACTTCGTCCGAATCAAATAGGCGGAGGGCAAACTACGGACAGAACTACGGACAGAACTACGGACAGAAACACGATCCGACTTTCTGTCCGGGTGTCACGTCCGCAGTTCTGTCCGCAGTTCTGTCCGCAGTCAATCAGTCGGAACGAAGGGCATTAGCCGGATCGAGCGATGCCGCACGACGTGCGGGAACGAGACACGCGACCACCGCAATCATCAGGAACAGCCCGAGGATCGCGCTGTATGTCAGCGGATCGGTCGGCTGCACGCCCACCAGCATTGTCCGCATGACGCGCGTGAGGAGCAGCGCCGCTCCCAACCCGAGGGCGATACCAATCATGCTCAGCTTCATCCCCTCGCCCACCACGAGCCCGAAGATGCTGCGGTTCGTCGCCCCGAACGCGACCCGGACACCAATCTCCGCTGTCCGCTGACGCACCGCGGTCGCGAGCACGCCATACAGCCCTACCGCCGCCAGGACAGCCGCGACGCCGGCGAAGACGCCAATCAACACGAGTGCGAATCGTGTGGGCGTCATTGCCCGATCGACGATCTGCGAGTAGGGGCGGATGTCCGACACGGCGAGCTTCGGATCGAGCTCGTTCACCACGTTGCGCGCCGATGCTGCCAGCGTCGACGGATCGCAGGTCCGCCCCGAAGGGCAGCGCAGACGCACCACCCAGTTGTTCGCGGCGCCAAAACCGAAGAACGCCTCGGGCAGGAAGATGGCTTCGCGTCCTTCGGTGGCGAGTCCCTCATGTCGCTGGTGCTCGACCACGCCGATGACTTCGAGTCGCTCCGGCTCCTGCGTTCGCGTCCGGATCAGCAGCGTCCTTCCGACCGGATTCTCCCCCGGGAACGCCTTCGCAGCGAGCACCTGGTCGATGACGACGCCGAGATGGTCCGGCCGGTTCTCCGCTTCCGTGTAGACGCGCCCCGCGATGAGCCGCGTCTTCATGACGTCGAAATACCCCGGCCGAACGACGTGCACGTTTGCCTGCTGGAACTTGGACGGATCGGATGCCGCATCCAGGTTCCCCCAGCGCGAGTTGAAGAGCTGGCCGTCCAGCGGCAACGGATTCACCGCCGTCACGGCTTCCACGCCCGGCAGCGCGGCCAGGCGCTCGGCGACGGCATTATTGAAGGCTTGCACCTGCGGCTGCGTGCGTCCGCCGCGATTCCCGACGTTGAAGGTCAGCACGCCGGACGGATCGTAGCCCGGCTTCACACGCGAGAGCTCGACGAAGCTGCGCACCATCAGGCCGCCGCCGACGAGAAGGACAAACGACAGCGCCACTTCCGCCACGACGACGCCGCTGCGCAGCAGCTTTCCTCCGCTGAGGCCGGGCGTCCTCCCGGACGAGCGCAGCACGTCGGCGAGATCCGGACGCGATGCACGCACCGCCGGCACCATGCCGAAGAGTCCCGCCGCGACGATCGCAGCAAGCGTCGCAAAGCCGAGCACCAAAGGATCGATGTTCACATGATCGAGCCGCGGCAGGTTGGCTGGCGCAAGCGCGACGAGGAGCTTGATCCCCGCGAACGCCAGCCCGAGTCCGAGCAGCGCGCCGCCGAGCGACAACACGAGACTTTCCGCCAGGAGCTGCCTGACGATGCGCCACGGCGAGCTGCCCAGCGCGGCGCGGATGGCGAGTTCGCGTTCACGGGCGGCGGCGCGAACGAGGAGGAGGTTCGCGACGTTCGCGCACGCAATGAGCAGCACGAAGGTCACGGCGCCCATGAGGGCGAAGATCGCCGGACGCACGTCCTGGACGAGGTCATCGTGCATCGCCTCGGCGCGCCAATGGGTGTCCGCGGTCTTCATGATCGGATACTCGTCGCGCAGTCGCATGGCGATGGCTTCAACATCCTGGTTCGCGTCGGCCACGGTCGCACCGGGCTTCAGCTTCCCGATGACCCGCATGAACACGTTGATGCGCGATGCCTGCTCGTAGTTGATGCGCATCGCGACGAGCATGTCCGGATTCGTCGTGATGTTCGTGTTCGGTGGGAAGAGGACCTCGAATCCCGGCTGCGTGACGCCGATGACCTGTCCGACCTGGCCCCCCATGTCGATGGACTTGCCCACGATGGATGGGTCTCCACCGAAGCGTCGCTGCCAGAATGAATGATTCAGGATGACGATATTCGGCGGTGGCGGTGGCGCAGGCGCCGCGCCCGGTGCCGGTTGTCCGCCCGCGCCCTGTGCCTGCGGCGGCGGGTTGAAGGGCGTCGCATCTCCGGCGTTGAAGTCCCGGCCGTGGAGCACCTTCACGCCAAGCATGCCAAGGGTGTTCCAGGTTACGCCCAT
>DASPMP010000314.1:0-5786 GCA_035626995.1 Gemmatimonadaceae bacterium | reverse complement strand
CCGGCGCTCGATGTCTTCGCCGAACTTCGCGGCATAAGCCCGCATAGCGGTTTCGACCGCGAGCATATGTGTCCGGAGAGACTCGCTGCGCGTGTACTCGTGCTGCAGCGCAATGGCATCAGCGCGGCTCGGCAGGTCGTTCGGCATGTCAGGAATATGGCCGAGCCGTGGCGGTTTTCGCGCCGTCCCCGCGGGACGGCGCGGAGGCTAGTGCTGGACCGGCGGCGCTCCAGCGGCCGGCGGAGCGGCATGTCCCTCGAACCGGGACGCCGTCCACTTCACGATTCCATAGACGAGTGCCAGAAGGGCGAGGGCGCCGATGATCAATCCCATAAAGGCGGCGCGCGCATCACCCTTGTGATCATGCGACGTGTGTGCGTGGTCGTGAGCCATTGGCCGTGATGATGAAGTAGGAATGCGAGCGGGAAGTTACCTATTTGTCCTCGACCCGCACTTTCGTCATGACGTCGTTCGGCTTGATCTGCTTCATCGCGTCAAGCCCCGTGTGCACTTTCCCGAAGACCGTGTGGACGCCGTTGAGGTGCCTGGTATTGGGCTCGCTCAGCACCATGAAGAACTGGCTGCCACCGGTGTCCTTTCCAGCGTGAGCCATCGAGAGCGCGCCGACTTCGTGCGTTCGCTTATTCCCCGCGGTCTCGCACTTGATCTTGTACCCCGGCCCACCGGTGCCGACGCGGCGATCGCCTTCGGGAAGATCGCGCGACAGCGGGTCACCACCCTGGACGACGAAATCCGGAATGACCCGGTGGAACTTCACGCCATCGTAGAAGCCGGAATTGGCCAGCTTCTCGAAGTTCTCGACGGTCTTTGGAGCGTCCTTCTCATACAGCTCCGCGACAATGGTTCCGCGATTGGTTTCGAACGTGGCTTGTTTTGGCATGCCACGAATCTAGCTATGCGCGCGGCTTCGATGTCGCGGAGAACTTGTAGACCCGGGGCACCTTGCAGCCGGCCAGGCGTGCCGCGCGAAAACGCCACGACGGCATCGCGGACTTCACGCTTGCCGCCAGCCAGGGGTGTGAGCTCTCGACCACCGTGAAGGTCTTCATCACCGGACGGCCCAGCGTATCGACCAGGACATCGACTTTGACCGACGATCCTTTCCTGCTAATCGCCGACTTTACGGAATCCGGCATCCGCGTGAATGGCGCAGGCCGCTGCGTCACCACCCGTGGAACGCTGTCCACGTCGAGATCGGGCTTCGCCTGTGCCAGCCGATTGGCCTCCACGCAGTCACCGTACGTGAGCGCCGAAGCAGATGCATCCATGGGCCGAACGTTGGTTGTCTGTTCCATTACGCTGGTCGCGCAACCAGCGGCGGCGACCAGCACAAGAACGGCAGCAAGCTGTTTCGTGTTCATACTCTCGAGGAGGGGCACAGGTCATTGACGACGCATTGCTCGCACAGCGGACGACGGGCATCGCAGATCTCTCTACCATGCGAGATGAGCAGATGTGCCAGCATCGTCCACTGTGCACGCGGGAACAAACCGATGAGGTCCTGTTCGATCTTCACCGGATCACCTTCCCGGCTGAAGGCCAGGCGGTTGCTCAGCCGCGCTACGTGGGTATCGACGACTACGCCTTCATTGAGGTCAAAGGCGTTGCCCAACACCACGTTTGCCGTCTTCCGTCCCACTCCCGGAAGCTTGACCAGCTCCTCCATGCTGTGCGGTACCTCACCACGGTGCTGCTCCGCGACAGCGGTGGACATCCCCAGCAGGCTTTTTCTCTTGTTGCGAAAAAACCCGGTGCTCCTGATGAGTTCTTCCAGCTCGTCGGGATTCGCCCGCGCCATCGCTTCGGCATTCGGGTAGCGCGCGAACAGTGCGGGGGTCACCATGTTCACCCGCTTGTCGGTGCACTGCGCGGACAGTATGGTGGCGACGAGCAACTCGTACGGATTCTTGTGATCCAGCGCGCACTTCGCATCAGGGTATTCCGCGGAGAGCCGCCGATAGATCTCCGGTGCGCGCTCAAGGGCTGGCGCCATGCGTCGTGTTTTCCGGATCACCGGCTTCGCCGCGCGTTTCGCGACAGCCGGCTTTGCGCCCGTTTTTCCGGCGCCCGCCTTCGTCCCCACTTTTCCCGCGGCGGGTTTTACCGTGCGACCGATCGCCGGCGGTTTGCCGCCCCTGTTTTCGCGTTTCATGTTCGTCGCGCCTTCGCGAATCGCACGATATCGTCGGCGCTCCGCGTGTTGAGGATGGTTCCGGCTTCAAGCCCGCCTTTGCGCGCCAGACCGACGCCAAGGTCGACCCAGTCGAGGCTTCCGCGAGAATGGGCGTCGGGTCCGATCTCGATCGTGACCCCAAGTTCACGCGCGCGGTGGAGATAGCGCCAATCGAGATCCATGCGGTGTGGATCGCAGTTGATTTCGATGGCAACGCCCGCCTGGGCGGCTTTTTGAAGGACGGCCTCCACGTCCAGTGCGTACGGCTCACGCGACAGCAGCAGCCGTCCGGTGGGATGCGCGAGGATGGTCATGTGCGGATCATCCATCGCACGAAGCACGCGTTCCGTGATAGCAGGGCCGTCCATCTTGAACCGGCCGTGAATGGAAGCGATCACATAGTCGAAGCTGTCGAGCAGTGCCGCATCGTAATCGATACGGCCATCCGCGAGGATGTCGGCCTCGATGCCCTTGAGCACCCGGGCGCCCTTCCCGGCCGCGTTGCACGCGTCGATTTCGTCGTGCTGTTCACGGACACGCTCCGGTGTCAGGCCACCGGCGTAGAACGCCGCCTGCGAGTGATCCGAAATCCCGATGTACTCCCAACCCTTGGCCTGTGCGGCTTGCGCCATCTCGCTGATGCTGTGCTTCCCGTCGGAATACTCCGAATGACAGTGCAGAACCCCCGTGACATCCGAGAGCTCGACGAGGCGGGGCAGGGCATGGCGGGACGCGGCCGCCACTTCGCCCATTCCTTCACGTAGCTCCGGCGGAATCCACGGCAGGCGCAACGCGCGGTAAAAAGATTCCTCGTCCGGCGTTGGCAACATTCGGGCATTCTCGTCCACGACCGCATCGTGTTCGATTCTGAACCCGTGGTCGACGGCGTGCCTTGTCACCGCCTCCACGTGCGTCGCGCTGCCGGTCGCGCGCCACAACGCGACGCCAAAGCGGGCCGGCAAGACGCAGAACAGGTCCATCTTCGAACCGTCCACATACACCAGCGAGACCCTGCCGCCGTCGGTCGTCGCCTTGCGGATCCCGGAAATACTCGCGAAGGACGCTGATACCTCCTCCGGCGCGGCGCGAACTGCGGCAACGATGTCGACATCGGACACCACCTCGACGCGGCGCCGGATCGAGCCGGCAATCTCCGCGGTAATGACATCCGGATGCGCGCGCACCGCCGCGAGAAGACCACGCGCCTCCGCCATCGCCTGGTGCCAGAGGAGTTGTCGCCCCGATTCCCGCATCAGCGTGATTCCCGCGAGGATGCGCTGCGCTGTCCGCGGACCGACTCCCTTGACCTTCGCCAGGCGGCCCTCGGATGCCGCGCGTTCGAGGTCGTCGAGCGATACGATCCCAAGCTCGGAGTGGAGCTTGTGGATTTTCTCCGTGCTCAAGCCGGGCACCCGAGTGAGCTCGAGTAATCCTTCGGGCATCTGCGCGCGAAGCTGCTCGAGGTACGACGACTCACCGGCTTCGGCCAATTCCTGCACGACCGCGAGGGTTGCCTTGCCGATGCCGCGCACCTGCGCGAGCTCGCCCGACCGAAGCATCGGTCCGAGGTCGTCGACCCCGAGAGCGAGCAGGCTCCTCGCCGCCGTCTGGTACGCCTTCACCTTGAAGCGATTCTCGCCCGCGAGCTCGAGGTATGCCGCTATCTGGGAGAGCGCATGGGCTGCCGTGCGTGCATCCATGCCGGAAATTACCGATCGTGCCGGGCCACGACCCTACCGGTCGCTCTCCACTCCCGCCGCGTCACGCAGCTTTTCGACGAGGTCATGGAGTTGGCGTTCAGTAATGTCGATTTCCTGCGCCGCGCCTTCTTCGTCGAGCAATCCCGCGCGCATCGAGATCGATACCTGATTGAGGTACCGGATCTTGCCAAGCACGTCTTCGGTCGCGCGCCGGAGGTTCAGGAAGCGCCGGCGCTCCGCGACGGCACGCCGAAATCGCAGTGCAAGCTCCGGCGGCGTCAGGCGCTGCGCGAGCGCGAGCACCTCATCGCGGCTGCGCCCGGGGAGGGCGGCGCGGTCCGTGATTCCAGAATCCGCCAGGTCTGACTCTGCGAACCAGAGCCTGCCGACATACTCGATGCCATCGAAGGCGATGCGGCACGTCACGTCGAGGCGCCGCCCGTCATGCTCGATCGTCGCAACGTGCGGCTGGATGACGTCATGCAGTGCCATCGAAACACTCCCGGCGTTGGGGGTTTCCTACGATAGCTCCCGGAGAAACGCGTCGATCGTGGAAAACAGTGCCTCTGGCTGCTCGACGTACGGCACGTGCCCGCACTCCTCGATGACCTTCAGGCTGGCGTGCGCGCCCATGGCCTGAGCCGCCGCCTCAGAGGAGGCCAGCGGAATAGGATCCTGACGGCCGTGGACGATGAGGGTGGGGACCGTGATGGACGCGAGTGTGCCGTCGCGCACCAGGTCGAAATCGCCGAGGCTGTCCCAGACGGATTGCTGGACACGCGCACTCACGCGGAACGGGGTGAGATCCTTCGCGGACGCCGGATCGGCGAAGTAGCCAGCGACGCTCAGTTCGAAGTTCCTTTGCCGATAGGCATCCGCATCACGCTCGCGAAGGTTGGACGCGGCCAGCTCCTGCCGCATGCGGGTAACATCCGCCGCAGCCTGCCGACGCGCAAACTCGTCCTCGAATTGCGATCGATACTCGCGCGAGATGGCTGCGGGGTCAATGAGAACGAGTGCCGACGGTTGCGGCAGTGCAGGGTCCCGCGCCGCCTGCGCCGCATAAAGCATCGCCAGGAGCCCGCCCCACGAATATCCCATCACCAGCGGGCGGTTGAGACCGAACTCGCGCATCACTGCCGCAGCATCCGCGACCTGCGTCTGCCAGGTGATCGGGTCCCGCGCGTCAGTTCGCGATCGACCGCCACCGCGCTGGTCGTACAGGAGCAGATCGCGCCCACCCGCGAGGTTGCCGATCTCCAGCAGTTGCGGCAGCAGGTAATCGTGATGCGCGCCCGGCCCTCCGTGGAGCAGCAACACGCGCGCCGCGCCGGCCGGGCCGTATTCGCACCAATACAGGGGAACGTCGGTGGTTCGGGTGGTGCCCGACGATCGCGGCGGGGGGATTGGTTTGGGCGTGATCAGGAACCCCTGCGGCCGAGCTTCACCTTGAACGTCATGCGCTCATTGCCGCGCAACACCACGATCTCCACCACATCCCCCGGTTGTCGCGCGTACAACGCGTCCGAGTATGTCTGGAGGTCCGACACGGGCTTCGCATCGAGCGACACGACAACGTCGCCTGCCTTGAGTCCAGCCGAGTCGGCTGGACTGCCCGCGCGGACGCCCGTGAGGCGGAGGCCGGGCGCATCACCCGCGGCCATGTCGGGAATCGACCCAAGATACACATTCGAACCCGTGCGGGCACCAGAGACCGTCGGCGGGGCAGCCGCGCGAACAAACGTCAGGCGCGACGGCCGTGCGTCGATGCGCCGGATGACTTCCTCGGCGAGGCCCACGACGCGGGCCGTTCCCGTCGCATTGATTTTCTCCGCGTCGTCCGTGGCTCGGTGGTAGTCGTCGTGCAGGTTCGTGAAGAAGTGCAGGACGGG
>DASPMP010000313.1:0-10880 GCA_035626995.1 Gemmatimonadaceae bacterium | reverse complement strand
AACGACATTGGCGGCGCCGCCGGCATCCACGTCGCCGACGGAAAGGCCTGTACCGTGCAGGTCGAGGTTGGTCTGCTCGGTTGCCGCATAGGAGGCCGGCACGATCGCCGCCGTGGGCGCATCGTTGACCGGTGCGACGGTAATGGTGGAGGTCGCGCCTGCAGATCCCGCAGAGCCGTCGTTGACGACCCACGTGACGGTGCGCGCCCCGGCATCCGGGTTGCTGGCATTGCTGTTCGAATAGGTGACGCTCTCGAGAACCTGCTCGTACTGCGCAAGAGTCGCGGTCCCGCTCAAGGCGAGCACGCCGGTACCGGCGTCATAGGAGCCGGTAATGCCGTGCATCGCGGTGAAGGCGAGCACGTCTTCCGTGCTCACGAGTCCCCCGCTGATGGTGACGGTGGCCGAAGTAATGTTGGCGCCGTCGACGTCCCCCACGGTGAGCGAGGCGTCGATTACCTGCGCGCCCGCGCCCTCGGTATAGGCGAGGGTCGCGCCAGCGCCCGCCACTGTGGGGGCGTCGTTGGCGGCAACCACGTTGATGGTGCTCGCGGCAATATTGCTCGTCAGATTCGTGTCGTCACGTACCGTGATCGTGATCGCCCTGGCCGTCGTATCAGGCGTGTCGCTGGCGCATTCGAAGCGCACCTGCTTGAGCGCCGCCTCGTAATCCGCGACGGTGGCGCTGCCGGTAAGGATCAGCGTGCTGGACGTGGAAGCGGCATCGATGCTGATGCCCGCCGGCAGCACCCCGGCGACGGTCAGCACGTCCCCGGCCTGGGCGTTCGTGATCGTCACGGTCGCGCGGTTGAGGTTCGCGCTGTCGACGTCCACGACCTCGACGTCGGCATCGACGACCGGAACAGCCCCCGCGTCTTCCGTGAACGTGCCCGTATAGGCGAGCGGCTCGAAGCTGAACGACACGCCGTCGACGTAGAGGAATTCCACGCCGGATGCGAAGCTTTCGACGCGGAACCGCACTACCGTCTGGTCGGACACCTGCCCCGAAATGTCGTAGCTGCGGGACAGCGCGGCAGGATTGGATCCGAGGTTGCCGAACTGCTCCAGCACCGTGAACGTAGCACCGCCATCGTTCGAGATTTCCACATAGGCGATGTCCGCCGCCTCGTAGGTTGTTGCCGCGAAGCTGAGGTCGACGTTGAGTCGCGCGCTGTAGCCCGACGTGTACGCCGACAGGTCCGCTTCCCGCGCCGCCCAGGTGTCCGTTTCCAGTCGAAGGCGCTCGCCTGTCACGCGCGCGTCGCCGGCCGTCGCCGTTCCACTCTCCGACTCGACCCACGGACCGGACCAGCCCGTGCCGCCGGCATAGGAGCCCGACGAAAAATCGTCGCTCACCGGAACAAACGGCGCATCGATCGTGGGCGCATCCGCCACAGCCGCGACGCCCACCGTAGAGACCGCCGTATTGCTTTGCAGCCCGCTCGAGTCGTACGCCACGACGGAAATGCTGCGCGTCGTGTTCGCGCCGCCGGCCGTAGGATCGTCGGAGGCCGAGTCGAAGGTCGCGGCCCGGAGCTCCGTCTGGAAGTTCGCGGGCGTGGTGGTCCGCGTGAGCGTAAGGCTCGCCGTGTCGCCGCTGATGCTTACGGCATACGCGTAGCCGCTGCCCGTGGTTCCGGTGGCGCCCTGCTCGAGTGAAATCGCCGTGCCATCGAAGGTAATCCGGTCGCCTGCAACATAACCGTCCACGGCGAGCACCATCCTGGAAAGATTGGTGCTGTCCCCGTCCACGACGATCGCGTCTGCCGCGGCGATCGATACCGGTGCACCCTGCTCCGTGTAAACCGCACCGACATAGTTTGCGTCCGGCTCAGCCGAGATCGTGACGGCGTCGACGTAGCGGAACTCGTTGTTGCTGAAATTCGTGTCGATACGGAACGCGATCCGCGTATCCGCGGACTCGTATCCCGCCAGGCTGACGGTGTGCGAAGTAACACCGTTGCTGCCAGCGAAGGTCTGTAGTTCGACCCAGCTCGAGCCGTTCCACACGTCGACGGCGAAACGGTCCGCCGCGTCCAGCGAAGCGCCGGCAAGATTGAAGCTCAGCGAGGCGTTGACGTACCCCGAAAGGTCGACGGAGCGCCACACATACGCGTTCTGGTCGTTTTCCATCGCGAGCCACACACCCCCGCTTGCAACTCCTGCGGGATCCAGAGTCTGCACGTTGCCGCCCGTTGCACCGCCGCCGCCGGTATCGCCGACTTCCGTCCAGTTGCCGCTCCATCCACTGCCACCGGAGTAGTTATCCGAGGAAAAGTCGTCCTGCGCGACCACGACCGGCGAACCGGTGTCCAGGTCGATGCTCGGCGGAAGGCTCGCCGACACCGTGATCGCCACCGTGTCGTTGAGGTCGCTGAGGGTTCCGTCCGTGCTGCTGATCGTCAGCGTCGCGGCGCCGGTGTAGTTAGTGGTCGGCGTGTAGCGCATGCCTTCCAGCGCGGCATTGATCGCGGCCTGCGAGCCGGAGAACGTCATAGAGGCGTCGCCTGCACCATCGCCGGCGGAGAAGCTGAGCCCGGATGTCCCGGACAGCGACAGCGTTCCGTTGGTGACGCTCACGGTGACGGTGAGGTTGGCCGTGTCGGCATCCGACACGCTCACGGCGTTGCCGTAGGCGGCACCGAAATAAAAATCCGCGTTCCGCGCCGCGGTCTGCGCACCGGGGACCACGTTGACCGGCGCATCGGCCACCGGGTTGACCGTGATGGAAACGGTGTCAGTATCCGAGAGCCCGGCGCTGTCGGTGGAAGTGAGCGTGAGCGTATCCGCGCCGGCGTAGTCCGCGCTCGCCTGATAGACGAGCGACGCGAGCGTGGCGTTGATGGCCGCCTGCGTACCGGAAATGGTCAACGAGCCCGAGCCATTTGCGCCTGCGCTGATCGACGCACCTCCCGAAAGCGTCACGGAAAGTGCCCCATGCAGGACGGACACCTGCGCGGTGTTTACGTTATTCAGGGCATCCGAAACACTGATCAGGCGGGCGCCGGTGAAAGCGAGAGGCGAGTCCTCGTTGACGGCTTGTGCGCCGGGCACCTGGTTCACCGGCGCACTGTCCACGAGGATGGAAACCGTGTCGGAGTCGGTGACGCTGGTGGCGTCGGTCGAGAGAACCGTGAGCGTATCGGTGCCCGTGAACGCCGGATTGCTCGTGTAGACGAGCGTTGCCAGCGTAGCGTTGATGGCGGCCTGGCCGCCGGACAGCGTAAGCGTGTTGGAGCCATTGGCCCCGGCGGTGATGCTGGCTCCGCCGGCGAGCGTCACGACCAGCGTGCCATTGGATACGCTGAGCTGCGTCGTTGCCACGTCACTTTCCGCGTCGCTCACGCTGATTTGCCGCGCACCGGTGAAGGCGAGCGGCGCTCCTTGGTTGACCGCTTGCGCCGCGGGCACAGTGTTGACCGGCGCGTCGGGCACGGATGTCACGGTGAGCGTGACGGTGTCGTTCGCCACCGAGAACGCAGTCGCGACGCCGCCGGAACCCGGGTCCAGCTTGGTTCCTGCGGTGCCGCGCGTCGTATCCCAAGCTCGAATCGTCAGCCCGGCGGGGATGGACCCGTTCCAATTCGGGTGGGGCTGGAAGTACAGCCGCGTTTGCGCGTTGTCGGCGAGCAGAAGCGCGTTCGAGGTGCTTACGGCGCCGTCGAGTTGGTTGAGCTCCGTCCACGTCGCGCCGCCGTCCGTGGTGTAGTACCAGGTCCCGTTCGTCTCGTCGGACCCGATGATCGCAATGCCCTTGGCCGCGCCGGCGCCCTGCGGGTCCGAAATGCCCCCGGTTAGGCTCGAAACGAGCGTGCCTACGGCGCCCGCCGGGGCGCCCGCGTCCTCAAGCGTCGTGATGCCAAGCGCCGTGTCCGACAGAACCGGCGCGTCGTTGATGACAAGCTCCCCGCTGGTCTGGTCGCGTACATCCAAATCGGGCGTAGGCGCGGTGAACGTGCGGGTGGCCGTGATGTTGTAGGTTCCCGCCGTCGTGTTCGGCAGCTGCAGGCTCCATGTGGTCCCGGAAATCACCAGGCCGTTCGACGTGGTGTACGTGGTGCCGTCGACGGTGACGCTGAACGTGTCGGAGCCGAGTGCCGTCGTGCCGATCGTTCCGGTGAGGAGCGGAGTGGTATCCGTCGTGGTCAGCAGATCGACCGTCGGCGTGCTGGTCGTGCTGCCACCGCCCGTAAAGGACACCGCAGAGAAGATGGATCCGTACTGCCGGTTGCCCAGGTTGGCGGTGCCGCCCATCGAGATCTGCAGCGTCGAGACGGCGTCGAACTCGGCCTGGACACGACCGCGCTCGTCGACGAGTAGGCCGTTGTAGGAACCGGTTCCGGTGAAGCGCAGGCGGTCTCCACCGCCCTGCGACACGGCCAGCTGGGTGTTGTTCGACAGCGTATAGGCGTTGAACCCGCCGTACTCGACGAACTCGCGGGCCGTGCCGCTGACCTGATCGATGTCGATGGTGTTGTTGACGAAGTTCAGGAGCGTCAGCGTGTTCCCGTTGCTGTCTCGGAAATAGATCGAGAAATCCACGCGCCCGTTCGCCGTCGTGACGTTGACCTCCGGCGCCCAGACCTCGCTTCCCGGAACGCTCCCGTCGTAGCTGGTCGGGTTCGGATTGTCGATGGTGGTCAGCGTGGCGCCGGAAATGCCGTCGATCGTGATGTACGCATCGATCTGGATCCCGCCGATGGTGGCCACGTCCGTGTACTTGTAGACCGCCCCCGCCTGCAGGGCGGTGCCCGATTGCAGCGCCGGGTTGTCGAAATTGAGCGTGATGCCGCCTACGTCGATCGGCGGAGCGGCCAGGACCTGCTCGTAGCCGCTGGCATAGAGCCGCTCGAGAATGCGGCTGGCATCGATGTCGCCCGTCGTCGCTTCCAGGACCCAGTTCCCGCCCTTGGCTTCCGCGCCCGTCGCGTCGGTGGAGGCGGCGACGTCGGCATCCGTGGTCTCCGAAA
The DNA here is from genome assembly GCA_035626995.1 of Gemmatimonadaceae bacterium. GTDB lineage: Bacteria > Gemmatimonadota > Gemmatimonadetes > Gemmatimonadales > Gemmatimonadaceae > DASPMP01. The sequence goes on along the minus strand of DASPMP010000313.1, from coordinate 5,910 downwards.
GCGCCTGGATGAGTGCTTCGCCGGCGCTGCCTTTCGCGATATCGCAACCGTAGAGCAGCAAGTCGCCGTCGCTGGAAAGCGCCGCGCCGATCCTGCCGAGCTGTTCGGCATGCACGCCGATCGAGGCGGCGCTATAGGCGCGGCCACCCAGGATGAGGCGCCCCTCGCTGCCATGGCTGATGATGTGGATCGCCTCGACGCCTGACTGACCCTCGAGTGCCTCGGCCATCTGCTGGAACGCGTCCCCCGACCGCTCGAGCACGACGACGCGCGCGTTCGCCGCCCCGATGCTCTCGAGAAGCGCATGCCGCCCCGACACCGCCGCATCGATGAATACGATTTCCTTCGCCGCGCCCGGAGCCGGCTGGTCGCTGGCCTGCTCCGATTCCGCGCCGGCCGGTGGCTGCGCTTCTGCAAGGTGCTCTGCGACGGGCGCGGGCGCTTCGGTCGCCGGAGCGGGGGCGGGCGGCTCGCTGGCCGCCGCGGTCGCGATGTCGATGGCAAGCGCCCCGTCGAAGAGCATACGCGGCTCGAGGGCGATCATGCGGGTACGCCGGCGCGGGACGGCGGAGGCGCCGGTCCTGCGCTTCGGGTTTGCGGATTTCAGCTCGTTCTTCTTGGACATCTTCGGTTCCTCAGAGCCCGCTCTCGCGGATCAGCACGGAAAGAATCCTGTAGACGAAGTTCTCCACCAGGAAACGAAACCCTGTATCGATGCGCACGCTGCCATGCACCACCGCGTCGGCGCCGCTTGCCGCGCCGATCGGCTTGACGGTGACGCGGAACACCGCGTCCTGCGCGACCAGCGCGCCGCGCGGGCCTTGCGCCACCGCGATGTCCCCGCCATGCACGGAGGCGAGAAGCGGACGCGTGATTTCCTTGTGCGGCGACTTGTCGACGGCGATCACGGTGCCGGAGAGGACCGGCCGGTCCGGCAATCGCGGATAGAACCGAACCACCTGGCCGGGCTCGATGGCCGCCACCTGCCGCTCGTCCACGAACGCCTCGATGACCCGGTCGGAATCGGACACGACGCGCATGAGCAGCTGGCGCGGGCTGACCCACCGCCCCACGACGAGATCGGGCGCAAGGTCGCGGATGCGGCCTTCCGACGGAGCGCGCAATTGCTGTCGTCCATGTTCGTCGACGACGGCCTGCTTTTCCACAAGCGCCTGCGCGAGCTTCTCCTGCGTCATCCGGTGGTTCTCCTGCAGCCGCACGCTCGCCGGCATGCGCGCAAGCTCGGCGCGCGCGGAGGCAATGGAGATCTCCGCCTTCTTCTCCCGCACTTCCAGGTCGACGGCCTGCAGGCTGACCAGCTCCGTCTCGGCGCCGACGTGCTGCTGGTCCTTGACCTTGACCGCGACCACGCGCGCCGGGAACGGCGCGTACACGGCGTGCTCCTGCTGGGCGCGCAGGATCGCCGGCGCCGTGACCGTGTTCGAGATGGGAATGATCCACATCAGCGCGACCGCGACCACTAGAGCGGCCACCGCCGGCCGCCACGCAATGCGCAGCTCGCTGCGCCGGCTCCAGAGGTACGCGACCTCCTCGAACACCGGCTTGCCGATGAACCACACCAGCTCGAGGACCATGAGGAACACGCCCAGGAGCTTGAAGAACATGTGATAGACGAGGAGCGCGATCCCGAGGAATACGGCCAGCCGGTAGAGCCACGTCACATACGCAAAGAAGATCAATCCGGCGCGCTGGCGCGGGGTGAGGGCGGGTTCAGGCTGCGGTTCATCGAGGCGGAAGAAGGTCGAGCGCAGCCAGCGGCGCGCGAGGACGCCGCTGCGCTCGTGAAGGTTTGGGAAATCCAGCAGGTCGGAGAGGACGAAGTACCCGTCGAAGCGCATGAACGGGCTGAGGTTGATCGCGAGTGTCATGATCCACGTCGTGCTCGCCAGCACGAAGAAGATGTTCTTCGCGGCGCCCTCCGGCGCGAGCGCCCAGAGCAGCGTCGAGAACACGGCGAGGACGAGCTCTGCGCCCATCCCCGCGCAAGCGATGACCAGCTGCTTGCGGCGGTCGCCCAGTTTCCAGGTCTCCCCCGTATCGGTGTAAAGGAATGGCCAGAGGACCAGGAAGGCCACACCGAGCGTCGGAACGCGCACCCCGTACCGACGCGCCGCGTAAGCGTGCGCAAGCTCGTGGACGATCTTCGAAAAGGTGACGGCGACGGCGTAGTAGAGGAAAGCCGCCGGCGTCAGCATGCGCCCCATGGCTTCCGTGAAGCTGTACCACTCCCTTGAAAGGAGGTAGAGGTCCAGCCCGAGCAGCACGATCACCAGCAGCACGAAGCCGCGCGTGAAGAAGATGTCGGTCAGCCCTACGGTGCGCGCGAGAAAGGCATCCGGTCGCACCAGCGGAAGCCGGAAGAACAGGTAGTTGTGCAGGAGTTGCTTGAACCAGGAGCGCTTGGCGCCCTGCCTGCGGCGCCCGAGCGCTTCGGCGGCAACCGCACTGCCCGGAGCTAGCAGCTGGTTCTCTGCGAGGAACTTGACCAGACGCTCGACATCCTCGCCCGTCGGCACCAGCGGCGTCTCGGCGCAGATGCGGGCGATCAATACCGACGCGTTCGGCACTTCGCGCCAGCGAGCGAGCAGCTCGAATTCCAGCCAGCCGATTTCGAAGAAGGCGTTGCGTAGCGCGTCGTGCACGCGCCACGTCGGCGAGCCGTCGCGCGAGCTCGCTCCCGGATATAGGCGAAGGTCCTCCCGCATCGCTGGCAAGCGGGCGTCCGGCGCCTTTGCGCCCGACGCAGAACGCTGCGCGCTCGGCTTACTCATTAATCCCCTTGTCTTCCCCTGTTCTTTCAGAGAGCCTGCGTGAACGCAGTTACCCACCGCGATTCTCTCGTGCAAGGCCGTCGCGGATTGCCAATTTTAGTAATGATAGACCGATGGAAAATCCAAGCTTGGCAAAGACTTAGGAATCGAACCTCAACCGGGACTCGAGATACCGGGACAAGTTCTCCCAAGGGCGACCGACAATAGTCCGCCGGCACCGGGGCGGAAATCGGGGAAAACCTCAGAAAATCAGGGGGAAAACCCTGAGCCCGCTACGAGCGGCGCCAAGTCGTCGTGTCGCCGCTGTCTTCCAGGACTACGCCCGCCGCGAGGAGCTCGGCGCGAATGCGGTCGGCCTCCCGGAAGTCCTTCCGCAGGCGCGCAGCCTGCCGGGCGGCGATGCGTTCCGCGATCCATCCGTCTTCCGAGCGCCCGCCGCGAAGGAACTCCACGGGGTCCCGTTGCAGGAGCCCGAGGACCGCACCGAGGCTGCGAAGCTCCGCGGCTGCGGCGCGATCACCGTGGAAGACCTCGTTCGCCAGTTCGTGAAGGACGGCGACGGCGCCGGGGGTGCCGAAATCCTCGTCCATCGCCTCCTTGAAGCGTCTCGCGTGCGGCCGCGTCCATTCGGGTTCGCGGGGCTCCACCGGTCCCGCCGCCTTCAGCGCCGTGTACAGGCGGGTCAGGCTTTGCTTGGCATCGTCGAGATGCGCATACGAGTAATTGAGCGGGCTCCGATAGTGTGCCCGGGCGATGAAGAACCGCACCACCTCGGCGTCGTACTTCTCGAGCACCTCTCGGATAGTCGAGAAGTTGCCGAGCGACTTCGACATCTTCTCCTCGTCCTTCCGAACGAACCCGTTGTGCATCCAGTAGCGGGCGAAGCGCGCTCCGCTCGCGCCTTCGGACTGCGCGATCTCGTTCTCGTGATGCGGGAACTGCAGGTCCTGCCCGCCGCCATGGATGTCGAACTCCTCCCCGAGCAGCGACGTGGACATGGCCGAGCACTCGATGTGCCAGCCGGGCCTGCCGGGACCCCATCGCGACGGCCAGCTCGGCTCCTGCGGCTTCGAATGCTTCCACAACACGAAATCAAGCGGGTCGTCCTTGCTCGCGTCCACCTCGACGCGCTCGCCGGCGCGCAGCTCGTCGAGCGACTTTCCGGAAAGCTTTCCGTACCCGGCGAAGCGGCGCACCGCGTAGTTGACGTCGCCGGACGACGACGGATAGGCGAGCCCGAGTTGCTCGAGTCGCTCGATCAGCGCGAGCATCTGCGGAACGAACCTCGTCGCCCGCGGCTCGTGGTCCGGCTTCTGCACCCCGAGGGCCGCGGCGTCTTCATCCATGAAGCGGATGAATCGCTCCGTCAACGCCTCGACCGCCTCGCCGTTCTCCTGGGCCCTGCGGATGATCTTGTCGTCGATGTCGGTAATGTTGCGCACATAGGTGACGCGGAAGCCGCTTGCGCGCAACCAGCGCTGCACGACGTCGAAGACTACGAACATGCGGGCGTGCCCGAGATGGCAGTAGTCGTACACGGTGATGCCGCACACGTACATGCGCGCTTCGCCAGGACGCGACGGAACGAATTCCTGCATCGCGCGGCCGAGGGAGTTGTAGATCTTCAGCATGCGCAAGCGCTCGCCATGGACGCGCGCCGGTTGTGGAGCAGCGGGGGTTGGTCTAGAATGCGACGCTTTCGTAGGGCCTTGAAAATACTAACACAATGCTGAAATTTCTCGCTTCGCGGACCATGCTCCAGTCGGGCCTGCGGGCGGCTGTTTTCGGGGCCCTTTGCTTCGCCAGCGCTGCGCACGCGGATGAGTTGCAGGAGGCATCTCGGCTGCTCAAGTCCGGGCAGCACATGCAAGCGCTCGAGCGCGTGAACAAGGTGCTCGCGCAAAAGCCGCGCGACGCGCAGGCACGCTTCCTCAAGGGACTTATCCTCACCGAGCAGGGAAATACGCGCGAGGCGGTCGATGTGTTCACCAAGCTCACGCAGGACTATCCGGAGCTTCCAGAGCCCTACAACAATCTCGCGGTCATCTACGCATCGCAGGGCCAGTACGACAAGGCGCGCCACGCGCTCGAGCAGTCGATTCGCACGCATCCGAGCTACGCGACCGCATACGAAAACCTCGGCGACGTCTACGCCAAGCTTGCGAGCCAGGCGTACGACAAGGCGCTGCAGCTCGATTCCTCGAATGCCGGGGCCCAGAACAAGCTTTCGCTGGTCCGCGAGCTCGTAGGCGGGCCGGCGGCAAAGCCAGCCGTGGTCGCCCAGAAGCCGGCGGCTCCCGAGAAGCCGCCGGTCGTCCTCGCTCAGAAACCGCCCGAAAAGCCCCCGGCGACGCCAGTAGAGAAGCCGGCGGTGAAGCCTGCGCCGAAGCCGGCCCCGGTCGCCGAGAAGCCGGCCGCGGCCGAGCCGGGAGACGTGCTCAAGGCCTTAAACGCATGGGCCCAGGCGTGGTCCAAGAAGGACGCGGATGCGTATCTCTCGTTCTATGCCAAGGACTTCAGGACTCCGGACGGAGAATCACGAGCCGAATGGGAAAAGCTGCGGCGCTCGAGGATCGACGCGCCCAAGTCGATCTCCGTGTCCATCGCCTCTCCCAAAGTAACCATGAACGACAACAATCAGGCGACCGTGACCTTCCGGCAAAGTTACCGGTCTGACCGGCTCAAATCGACAAGCACGAAAACCATGGTCATGGTCCGCAACGAAGGCCGCTGGCAAATCCAGCAGGAGAGATCGGGGCGCTGATGGGGCGACTGGTCGTCCTGCTCGCCTTTCTCGCCGCCGCCTTCGGCGCCTCGGCGTCGCCCACGCCGGAGGACCGGCTGTCCGAGGTGTTCCAGGCCATCGAAGCAAACCGCCTGGACGAGGCGCTGCGGCGCGTCGAAGGCTTGATCCGGGACCATCCGAACTTCAATCTCGCGCACCTCGTGCGAGGCGATCTGCTCCTCGCGCGGGCTCGCCCGCTCGAGACGTTCGGCAACGTCGCCAAGACGGTGTCGCCGGACAAGGTCGCCGCGCTGCGCGACGAAGCGCTGGTGCGCCTGCGCGCCAAGCGGCAGCGCCCGGGGGCTGACCGGCTGCCCCGCCAGATCCTGCAGC
>DASPMP010000312.1:0-14207 GCA_035626995.1 Gemmatimonadaceae bacterium | reverse complement strand
GCCCACGATGTTGCTGCGCCCGATCACGACACACTCAGCGCCGGAGGTCTGCACCTTGTACTCACGCAGCAGCACCATCACGCCCGCGGGAGTGCACGGCACGAACGCCTCGGCGTCGCCCACCAGCATTCGGCCGACGTTCACGGGGTGGAAGCCGTCGACGTCCTTCGCCGGGTCAATGCGCCGCAACACCGTATCCGCTTCGATCTGCCGAGGGAGCGGCATCTGCACGAGGATGCCGTTCACAGCGGGGTCGGCGTTCAGGCTGTCGATGACGGCGATGAGCTCCGCCTGGGTGGTCGTCGCCGGCATGCGGATCGTTGCCCCCCGCATCCCCACCTCTTCGCACGCCTTCGCCTTGGAGCTCACATACACGGCGCTTGCCGGATCATCTCCAACAAGCACCACAGTCAAGCCGGGAATTACTCCCTGCGCTGCGAGCGGGCGTACCCGATCGCCGACGCGTTCGCGGATCCGCGCGGCGACTGCCTTGCCGTCCATCAACGTTCCGCGCCCCGGAGGCGCTCCCACCACATCAGCGGGCAAAGTCCACCGCCCGCGTCTCGCGGATTGCCACGACCTTGATCTGCCCGGGATACTGCAGCTCCGCCTCGATGCGCCTGGCGATTTCCTCGGTGAGCGTGCCCATGCGGACGTCGTCGATGTCGTCGGGTGTCACGATGACGCGGACTTCGCGTCCTGCCTGGATTGCGAACACCTTTTCCACTCCCTTGTAGCTCGACGCGATCTTTTCCAGCCCTTCGAGGCGCTTGACGTACGTCTCGAACGCTTCGCGACGCGCGCCCGGACGCGAGCCGGAGATCGCATCCGCGGCCTGCACGAGCACTGACACTTCGGTTTCGTGCGGGACGTCGTCGTGGTGCGCCGCGACGCAGTTCACGACCAGCGGGTTCTCGCCGTACTTGGTGCAGACTTCAACGCCGAGCTGCACGTGCGTGCCTTCGTGCTCGTGCGTCAGCACCTTGCCGATGTCATGCAGGAGCGCTCCGCGCTTCGCCATGGCGGTATCCAGGGCAAGCTCGGACGCCATGATGCCCGCGAGCCACGCCACTTCCTTCGAATGCTGCAGGATGTTCTGGCCATAGCTCGTACGCCAATGCATGCGTCCGATCAGCTTGATCAACTCGGGATGCAGGCCGTGCACACCCACTTCATAGGCAGCCTGTTCCCCAAGCTCGACGATCTGCTGATCGATTTCGCGGCGGGACTTGTTGACCACTTCCTCGATGCGCCCGGGATGGATCCGGCCGTCGGTCACGAGCTTCTCCAGCGCCAGGCGCGCGATTTCGCGTCGGATGGGATCGAAGCAGCTGACGACGACCGTGTCGGGGGTGTCGTCGATGATGACATCGACGCCGGTGGCGAGCTCGAACGCCCGGATGTTCCGCCCTTCGCGGCCAATGATCCGGCCTTTCATCTCGTCGCTGGGGAGGGACACCGCAGACACCGTGGACTCTGCCGTATGCTCTGCCGCAATCCGCTGGATGGCGAGCGCGACGATCTTCTTCGCCTCGCGTTCTGCATCGCGCCGTGCACGCTCGCGAACCTCACGCAGGCGGTTGGCTGCATCCGCCTGCGCCTCTTCCTCCAATCGGCGAATCAGCTCCGCCTTCGCGTCCTGCGCCGACATTCCAGCCATCTGCTCGAGGCGCTGCCGCTCTTCGGCGATGAGCTTTTTCAGCTCCTCCTCGCGCTCGGCAACGATTTTCTCGCGGCGACCAAACTCACTGGCGCGTCGGCTGATGTCCTTATCCCGCTGGTCGAGGACGTCGAATTTCCGGTCCAGGGTGGATTCTCGCTCCCCCAGCCGCTTTTCGTCCTTCTCGACCTCGAGACGGCGTCCGCGGATGTCTGCCTCGTGGGTCTCACGAAGCTTCATCAGCTCTTCCTTGCCGGCTACGACGGCGCTCTTGCGGACGTTCTCGGCTTCACGTTCGGCATCCGCGACGATCCGCTTGGCTGTTTCCTCAGCGGTCGCCTTCGCTTCTGCCTGCCGACGCCGTTCCGCGGCGACCCCTGTCTTCGTTCCAATAAAGAAAAAAGCCGGCACGGCGACAGCGAGCACGCCAAGCACGGCATACAGCACGGTAACGTTCATATGGATCTATGCTCCACTGCGGTGGAAGCCGCAGAGACGGGTAGAACCGCTCGAAATCCGTGCTGATCACGCGGCTTACACCTCCGATCCGACTCCGACGCAGGGTTTCGGATGGGAGGGTGCCGTGAGCGCGACTGGCTACGGACCCGCCTGGCTAGTTACCGCTAAAGTATTTCCCGCCGTACCAAAAGGCAAACGGTCAGGCCACCGTTTCGCCGCGCTTCGCCGGGGGCAGAAGGCGGCGCACCTCACCGCTCAACCCCTGGATTCTGCGCGTCATGTCAGAACCCTCACGGGCCTCGAACAGTTCGCCGGTGATCTGCAGCGCCGCGAGGATGGTCGCGCGATGGGATTCCACCACGGACCCGCTTTCCAGCACCCGCCGGATGGCGTCTTCGAGATACGATGCCACGGCGCGCGTCTCCTCCGGGGTCGCATCACTTCGGATGGCGTACTCCTCGTTCAGGATGGTCACCCGGACGAGATGTTTCTTTGTGCTCATGAACGACCAGCGGGAATGGTGGGTTGAGACTGCAACTGCTGTCGCAGGAAACGCACGCGATCCAGCATGCCGCGGATGCGTTCTTCCGCTCGTGTGACACGCTCCCGCAGCGCCTGGTTCTCAAGCTCCAGTTCCGTCGCGCGGTCGAGGGTCTCGCCAGTTCTGGAGACGCGCGGCGTCTGTCCCGTCTCCTTCAGCTGTGCTTCCGCGGCAATCGCGCGGCGCCGGAATGCCGCAAGCTCCTCGCCCAGGTTTCGGACGAGCGATTCCAGCTCTTTAAACGCCGTGACTTCAGCCCGTTCGTTGGCGGACATTCAGCTCCTGTTGCAGCGCGCCGAGAATCTTGCCACGGCGCCCTTCGATTTCCTTGTCGCGTAGAGTGCGCTCCGGGTGGCGGAACGTCAATCGCCACGCAAGGCTTCGCAACCCGTCGGGAATGCCAGGTCCAACGTACTGGTCGAACAGGGTGAGCTGCTCGAGCAGGTCTCCTGACGACTCGCGAATGACACGCTCGACCTCCGCGGCCGGCGTGCGCGCAGGAACCAGCAGCGCCAGGTCGAATTCCGCCGCGGGCATCGTCGGCAGGGCGCTATAACGAGGCTGCTGCACGACGGCCGTTGCGGATGCCTGCCTGACGTAGTCGTGGCTCCCCTGCACTGCCACAGGAGTGGTGGCAACGTCGCCCAACGAGATCTCGATGCCGTACGCCGGAGCAGCCCACACCGGCGCATCGAGATTCAGGCGACGCACGGTTCCGATGATCTCCCCACCGGCGGAGATGTTCCAGAGTCCCCCCTCTGCACCCGCCAGCGTCGCCGCGCCGTCCGTACGAACGACCGGCAGCACGGCCTCCGCGATCGCCTTCGCATCCCACTCGTCATACGCTGGTGGATCCGGCTCGGTGAAATGCGCCGGCCGGCGACGTCCCATGATGACGGCGCCGAGACGGAACTCCTCTCGCGGCATTGCTGACGTTCCGCGGGTGAAGACCGATCCAAGCTCGAACAGACGCACATCTCCCGTGCGATGCGAGAGATTGAATTCTGCCCGACGGCTGAGCGTCTCCAGCAGCGACGTGCGCAGATGTGCCTCGTTTTCCGCGAGTGGATTCGCCACGCGCACGTGTGTCTCATCGCTTCCGCTGACGAACGGCATGGGGCGCACCTCGTGCAGTCCCATTCCCACGAGCCGCTCGCGCAACCGGTTCGCGAGGGTCCAATGGGGATCATCGCGCGTCGTCGTCGGCCGGAACGGACGGATGTCGTCCGGAAAGGTGTCGTATCCGTGAAAGCGGGCGACTTCCTCGACGAGATCGATCTCGGACGACACGTCGCCGCGCCACGACGGTACGCGTACCGTCAATTCGCGGTCGGATTTCGACACCGTCTCGAACCCGGCGCCTTCGAGGTATTTACGAGCGCGGTCGAGAGGCACCTCTGCGCCCAGGACCTGCGTGATACGCTTGAGCCGCAGCACGAGCTCCAGTGGCGACGCAGGTTCAGCAAGCACATCGAGGGGCGCGTCGGCCACCGTTCCCCCCGCGACGGCCATGATGAGTCGCACCACGCGATCCAGCGCGAGTGGCGCGAGATTCACGTCGACGCCCCGCTCGAAGCGATAGCTGGCGTCCGTGCTCAGCCCAAGTCCGCGGCGCGCGGCGCGCGTCAGGCGTGGATCGAACGATGCGACCTCCACGAAGAGATCCGTGGTCGCAGCAGAGACTTCGCTGTCTCCACCTCCCATGACCCCGGCGACGGCTTGGGCTCGCTCGCCATCGGCGATGACCACAACGTCGGCGTTCAGCGTTCGTGTGACGTTGTCCAGCGTGCGAAGACTCTCCTTTGCGTGCGCCTTCCGTACGTGCACGCGTTTCCCAAGCCTGGTGGAATCGAACGCGTGCACGGGCTGCCCCAACTCATGCAGGACATAGTTGGTGGCGTCGACGACGTTGCTGATGGGCCGCACGCCCACGGCTTCGAGCCGCCTGGCCAGCCACTCCGGGCCTGGTTGCACCGTAACGCCGCGAATCACCGCCGCCATGTACCTGCGTGTCCGGGTATCGAGGTCGACGCGGACGTCAATCCCCCCGGTGCTTCCGTTGCCGGAAACGGTCGTGGGCTTGGGAATCGGCGGCACCATGCCCGGGATCTCGGGCAACTGCCAGGGACGACCTGTCACCACGCCGATTTCGCGCGCGAGTCCCAGATGCGACAGCAGGTCAGGCCGGTTTGCGCCGACGTCGATGACGAGTCGCGAATCGCCGGCCGGCATCACTTCCAGAAATCGCGTTCCCGGTCGCGCGTCGATGTGCAGCTGCAGGATGCCCTGGTGATCGTCACCGAGGCCAAGCTCCCGCGCGGAGCAGAGCATGCCGTTCGAGTAGATGCCGCGGATTTTCCGGCGCTCGATCTTCATGCCGTTGGGCATCGTGGTGCCCACCGGCGCGAAGGGATACAACGCCCCCTGCACGACGTTCGGGGCACCACATACGACCTCGAGCAATTCCCCGCCTGCATCCACACGGGTCAGCCAGAGGTGGTCGGAATCGGGATGCGGGCCGGCTTCCACGACTCGCGCGACCACGATCGGCGCGAGATCCGAGCGCAGCGGCACGACGTCCTCGACGGTGGCGGTGTGCGACGTGAGCAGGTCCCGCAGCCGATACGGATCGGCCTCGATATCGATGAACGCCTTCAGCCACTCGTAGGATGCGTTCATCGGGCGATCTGCTCCAGGAATCGCACGTCGGAATCATACAGAATGCGAATGTCCGGAATGTCGTAGCGTTGCAGCGCGATGCGGGCCGGGCCCATGCCGAATGCCCATCCCGTGTACTTCTCACCGTCCACGCCGGCCGCCGCCAGGACCGACGGGTGCACCATGCCGCTGCCAAGGATCTCGGTCCATCCAGTGCCTTTGCACACGGGACAGCCCCTGCCCTTGCACAGCTGGCACTCCACGTCCATCTCGGCGGAGGGCTCCGTGAACGGGAAGTAGCTCGGACGGAACCGGGTCTTTGCCGCGCCGAAGAACCGGCGCGCGAAGTTGTTCAACATCGCCTTGAGATCGACGAAGCTGATGCCTTCGTCGACGCACAGCCCTTCGATCTGCGCGAACATCGGGGCATGAGACGCGTCGAAGAAGTCGCGCCGAAAGACGTCGCCCGGCGCGAGCATTCGTATCGGCGGCGGATACGACTGGAGGGTCCGGATCTGCACGGGCGATGTATGCGTGCGCAGCAGCACCGCGTCCTCGAGATACAACGTATCGTGCGCGTCCATCGCCGGATGGTCCGGAGGAAAGTTCAGGGCGCCGAAGTTGTACCACTCACTTTCCACCTGTGGGCCGAGCGCGATGGTGAAGCCGAGCTCGCGGAAGATCTCGACGATCTCCTCGATGACCAGCGTGACGGGATGCCGCGCGCCGCGCCAGGGATGGCGTGCCGGCATCGTGAGATCAGGGGACCCGGCGTCGTCCGCGACCGTGCGGATGCTGCGCTCGCGGGTCTCGAACGCCGCGGTCAGGCGTGCCTTCACTTCGTTGAACGCCCGACCGGCGGCCGGTTTGTCCTCCCTGGGCAACTTTGCCAGCGCGACCTGAATGCCTTTCAGGAGGCCGCTGCGATCGCCAAGGAACTGAACGCGCGCGGCTTCAAGCTCCTCGCGGGTCGCTGCGCCGTCGAAGGCCGCGATCCCGTCGTCCGCGAGCTGGTTCGCGCTGGCGATAAATTGGTCTAGCGTCGTCATGAACGATGAGTAGCCACGATGAAGAAACGGCGGCAGTGCCTCGATGGATGCACTGCCGCCGCGGGTGATGCGAAGGACCGAACTTTTATGCGGCGGTCAGCGCGGAGCGCGCCTTCTCGGCGAGCGCGGTAAACGCGGACGGATCGTGCACGGCCAGGTCTGCGAGGATCTTGCGATCGACCTCGATCCCTGCCTTGCTCAAGCCGTTCATGAACGTGCTGTAGCTCATGTCGTTCTGGCGTGCGCCCGCGTTGATGCGCGTGATCCAGAGCCGGCGGAAATCCCGCTTCTTGTTCTTGCGATCGCGGTACGCGTACTTCCAGCCGCGTTCGACGTTTTCCTTGGCAGCTTTCCAGAGCTTGCTGCGGGCGCCGAACGCACCGCGAGCCGCCTTCATAATCTGTTTCTTCCGCTTCAGGCGCGGAACGTTTGATCTGGCGCGAGGCATGGGTCAGTCCTCCTTTATGCCTGAAGAAGACGCTTGATGCGCTTCACCTCGCCACGCGTGGCGATGAGCGCGCTGCGACGCAGGCGGCGTTTCCGCTTGGACGTCTTCTTGGTAAGGATGTGGCTCTTGAACGCGCGTCCGCGGCTGACTTCACCGCTCCCGGTCACCTTGAACCGTTTCCGCGCGCCCTTGTGTGATTTCATCTTGGGCATGTCTGACTCCCTGTAATTCGCGCCACTACTTCGGCGCGACGATCATCGTCATGAGTTTTCCTTCCAACCGCCCCGAGCTCTCGACTTTGCCGACATCGGCGAGCGCGGAGGCGACGCGATCCAGCACGGCCTGTCCGAGCTCCGGATGCGCAACCTGCCGACCACGGAACATCATGGTCACCTTCACCTTGTTCTTCTCTTCCAGGAACCGCCGTGCATGACCGGTCTTCGTTTCGAAGTCGTGCTCACCGATGCCCGGTCGGAACTTCACTTCCTTCAGCTCGATCACGTGCTGTTTCTTCTTTGCCTGGCGCGCCTGCTTCGCCATTTCGAACTTGTACTTGCCGTAGTCCATGATGCGGACCACGGGCGGGCGAGCCGTCGGTGCCACTTCGACGAGATCGAGACCTGCGTCCTCCGCCTGGCGGAGCGCCGTGTCCACGTCCATGATGCCGAGCTGTGCTCCGTCGGCGCCGATGACGCGAACCGGTGAGATACGGATCTGGCGGTTGACCCGCACTCGCTTCGTGGTGTCCTGGATGCTTGTAATCCTCTATTGAAAGACAAAAAAACGCGGACCCTATCGACCGAAGGAGTCCGCGAATGGCGGCGCCGCGCACGCAGTGCGCGTGGCGCCTCAAACCACAAAACTCCAGCAGCACGCCTCACATGACGTGAGGGCCGAAGGGTGGAACCGACGATGTCGGTTCACTTGACGAGTTGTGCCATAAAGCTAGACCTGACGGCAGGTTAGGTCAAGACGCCAGGAGGTAGGCTTTGCCGTCGTGGGCAATCCGTCCCCACGGAATCGTGGCATCGTGCTCGAAAACGAGCAGCCACTGCCCATCGAGCGCGGATTTCAGGATCCGGCGCTTCGATTCGAGTGTCACCAGCGGCTCCACGTCGTATCCCATGATGTAGGGGAGCGGCAGGTGGGCCACGGTGGGAACCAGATCGGCCGCGTAGAAGGCGACCATGCCATCGCTCTCGAGCTTTACCCCCTGGTGATGCGGGACGTGGCCCGGGGTAGGCACCACGGAAATTCCCGCCACGATCTCCTTCTCACCGCGGACCAGCTCGAATAATCCCGCATCGTGCACCGGAACGAAGTTGTGTGGGAAATAGCTCGCCGCCGTGCGCTCGTTCGTGTGGGTGGCGTACTCATACTCGCCATCCTGGAGCACATACTTCGCGTTCGGGAACGTGGGAACGATCACCCCGTCCGCGCGCCGGGTCGTGTTGCCGCCGGCGTGGTCGAAGTGCAGGTGCGTGTTGATCACGAGGGTGATATCGGTGGCCGCCAGGCCAAGCTGGCGTAACCCGTCCTCGAGCTGCGTTGCCCCATCGGTCCCCGCATTTTCGACACCATAGATGTCGTGGAACTTTTCATTCTCCTTGTTCCCTGCACCAGTGTCGATGAGCACCAGTCCGGACTCGTGCTCGACAAGCAGGCAGCGCATCCCGAGCGGAATGCGATGACGTGCATCCGGTGCGATGCGTTTTTCCCAGAGCGGCCGAGGCACGACGCCGAACATGGCGCCGCCATCCAGCTTCTGTCCTCCCGCCTGGATGGCATGGACCGTCCACCGGCCGATTTTTCGTGTTTCGACGAGGGGACATCCGGCAGGAGCGGTCATGCGATGGCTTCCATTCCGGTCATGGGTTGCGGCAGGTACGACCGCACTGGACGCGGCCGCGCCTGGCGAAGGTACGCCTGCAGATCTGCCCAGGTGTCAACGTCGGCACGACGGGCGTCCGCCAGCATGCGGAGGAAAATCTGCGCCGTCGCGCGTGCGTCGCCACCCGCCCGATGCCGACCGAGAATTGGCACCTCGTAGTGCCACGCGAGCGCGTCGAGGTTGCGCCGCCGAAGGTGGGCGAGCACCCGACGGGCGAATTTCACGGTGCAGAGGCGGTCTCCCCGAAGTGCGGGCCTGCCACACCGCTGCAGTTCCATCGAAAGAAAGCGCCAATCGAAACGGACATTCTGGGCGACGAAAATCCGGCCGTCGAGCGCGTCCACCACCTGATCGGCAATGTCGGTAAAGGTCGGCGACTCGTGGAGCATCTCCCACCGGATCCCGGTGAGCCTGGAAACCTGGGGCGAAACGTCCCGCTGCGGATTCACCAGCACGTCGAGCGCCGTGGTGGCCACGCCGTTCTCGACATGGACAATGGCGATTTCCATGACGCGATCGCCACCATTGATGCGTCCGCCCGTCGTTTCGGTATCCACGACGGCAAAACGGAGTGAGCGAAGGTCCGTCAGCTCCACGGGTCGTCGCGCTGCACCGGACAGGTCATGCACCTCGGCCCGCCCCCGCCGCGCACCAACTCCGAGCCTTCGAAGGTGATGACGGCCTTGTCGTCGTTCTTGAACCGCGCCTCGCCGGTGAGGAATGCGACCGCGGGGACGATCTGATACGCGAATTTCTCGAGTTCGCGCAGGGTGGCCTCATTGCGCGCATACGAAAGCACCATCCCCGGCTTCATTGCCGCGAAGTTGCACCCGGACGCCCACTGTTCCCGATCCTGCAGCGAACGCTTCTCACCGCCGCACCGCACCGGTTCGAGGGGCAGGTTCACGGCTTTCAGCGCGTCGAACAACGTCGCCGGTTCGCGGAGTGACTTGTCGCCCTTTTTCCAGTGCAGCACCCGCAACCGTTCCGGCCCGATGAAGTGCGGCGGATACACGATGCACAGCTCGCGATCCAACTGCGTGAAAATCATGTCGAGATGGATCGCCGTCTTGTGCTCCGGCATCACGACGATGATCACATCCGTCACTTTTGTCTTGTCGAACAGCAGGGACGCCAGTCCATCGATCGCGGACGGACTGGAGCGCTCGGAGAACCCGATTACGACCAGATCCTCCCGCAACGGATGGACGTCGCCTCCTTCGATCGTGTAGTGATGGCGTCGCTCGATCGAGCCGTCGTACAGCAGTCCGCGACTCTGGAAATCGGGGTGGTGCATGAAGATCGACTTCATGATCAGCTCCTCCGGCCACCGAATGCCGTAACGCATCGAGCCGATCAACACGTGCTCCCCGACTGGAATGCAGCTGTCGCGCGTAAAGAACAGGTTTGGGAGCGGCGGCAGCTCATACCCCGTTTCGTTGAGCGCCTGCGACAGCAACCCGGCCGTCTCCTCCTTCCCTTCGATCAGCATCCGCGCGAGCTCGGATGGCTCCAGTTCCGAGATGTCCTTGGCGAGCGGCTCCGACGGCACGATGTCCATCGTTTCCCGGACGAGCAGGTCGCGCACCTCGGAATGCTGGAGTACGTCCTCGAGCAGGTCCTTCACCTGATACACCTTCGTGAAGCGCTCCAGGATCGCCATGAAGCGCTGATGCTCCCGGCGCGCCGTCTCGGCCTCAATGATGTCGTCGTACAGGAAGTCCTCGCGCGTCCGCGGGGTCACCGCGAACAGCTCCGGTCCCGGCGTATGCACGAGAACCGCCCGCAACGCCCCGATTTCGGAGGTGACTTGAACTTTCATACCCGAAGATAGCCAGAAGGTCTGCCCCGGGGAGCTTTGCAGCCCACGAGCCCGACTTTAACTTGTGAATCAATTCACAAGCTCTGGCCCGCCCTTGAAACGCATTGCCGATTCGACAGTTCGACGCCTTTCGGCGTACCTCAGGTTCCTCGAGGATTTTGAGGGAAGAGGGCTATCGACCATCTCCTCGGATGAGCTGGCGCGTCGCGGCGGGACCACGTCGGCGCAGGTCCGCAAGGATCTGTCGTTCTTTGGCTCTTTCGGCAAGCGCGGGCTGGGCTACTCCGTTCCCGAACTCGCTGGGCGTCTGCGCGAAATCCTCGGGCTCGAGCGCCAGTGGAAGGTCATCATCCTCGGCGCCGGCAAGATTGGTGCGGCCCTCGTCGCATACCGCGGATTCAGGCAGCGCGGGTTCCACATCCTCGCGGCCTACGATTCCAATGCAGACAAGGTCGGTACGTCGCTGGAGGGCATTCCCGTCCGGCACATCGATCAACTGGAGAAGGACGTCCTGAAGGAAGCGCCCGACATCGCGGTGATCACGGTTCCCGCGGAGAACGCCCAGGTCGTGGCAGATCGTATCGTGCGCGCCGGGCTGAAAGCCGTCCTGAACTTTGCCCCGATCCAGCTGCAGGTACCGGCCGAGGTCACCGTCAAGAATGTGAACATGGCGATGGAGCTCGAGGGGCTGTCGTTCGCCCTCACCAACCGGGACTAGGCACGGAAGCGGCGATACAGGGCCGCGAACCGTTCAGGATCGAGCGTCTCCGGACGCGCGGTTGGATCGATGCCGACTGACGAAAGCAGGGCATCGGCACCAGCCGCATCAAGCGGACGCATTCCACGAAGCACCCGACGCAGTTGCTTCCGGCGCATCCCGAAGGCGGATTGAACAAACTCGCGAAACCCCTGCTCTTCGTCAGGCCGCACCATGGGCTCTTGCAGTGGAATCACCCGCACGACGGCACTGTCCACCTTCGGCGGTGGGTGGAACGCACCCCTCGGCACACCAAAAACCATTTCTGCGTGCGCGAGCGCCTGCAGATTCACGGATAGCGCGCCGTACGCATCACTCCCCGCGGGAGCTGCCATGCGCTCCGCAACTTCACGCTGGACCAGGAATACGGCTCGCTCGGCGCGCGGACGCTGCAGCGCGTGGAAGAGGATGGGGGTGGTGATGTAGTACGGGACGTTGCCGACAACGGCGAACGTCGGGCCGGCAAGCTGTGCGAAGTCCGACGCAAGAACGTCTGCCTGCACCACCTCCACATTGGAGCCCGCATAACGCTGGCGGAGCAGCTCGGCGAGCGCGCGGTCGTATTCGACGGCGACCACACGTCCCGCGCGCTCCTTCAGGATGTCCGTCAGCGCACCGCGTCCCGGCCCGATCTCGATGACGGTTTCGTCCGGACGTGGATCGAGTGCATCGACGATGCGTGTGAGGATGCGCTTGTCCGAAAGGAAATGCTGGCCAAGGCTCTTCCGGACCGGTGGCAGGGCGCCACGCGCCATGATCAGCTCCGGAGCGCGACGATCGTCAGGTCGTCCCGTCGGCGGGTGTCACCGGTGTGCTGATCCAGGAGGTCGAAGATGCGATCGAGAATCCGTGCCGGCGTTTCCTCGCGATGTGCGCGCGCCATTTCCACGATCTTCTCCTCCCCGAGACGTTCGCCGTGGCGGTTGCGCGCATCGCTGACGCCATCTGTAAAAAGGAGGATCATGTCGCCGGTGGTCCATGGCCGGCTGCTGCCAGCGGGATTGGTCGCGCCCATTCCGAGCGGCGGATCCAGGGCGGGCAGGCGTTCGACCTTCCCACTCTTTGGTATCACGAATGCATGCGGGTGACCGGCGTTCGCGTAGCGAAGCCGGCCGGCGTTGCGATCCACCACGCCATAGAACAACGACATGAACATTTCCGTCGTGGCCAGCTCGTCCTTCATCGACGATAACATCGCGGCGAGCGTTTCCCCGGGGTCAGCAGTCGTCTGCGCGTGGATGGCGGATGCGCTCATCGCCAGCGCCATGATGAGTGCAGCCTGATAGCCGTGGCCGGACACGTCGCCAATCATTACGCCGGTCTTGCCCGGGCCGAGACGGAAGAGGTTGTAGAGGTCTCCACCAACGCTTTCCGCCGGAACGACGCGAGCGGCGACGACCGCATTCGGCGCCACGGCTTCGACGTTGGGCAGCAGGCGCATCTGGAGATCGTGCGCGTGCTGCATTTCCTGCCGGAACCGCTGCTGCGTGAGGGATTCGCGCACGAGACGCGCGTTCTGGATGGCGGTTCCGATCTGCGTCGCAATGGCGGAAATGAGCTTCTGGTCGCCGGCGTTGAACGGCTGCCTGGAGCGCCGGTCCGACAGGTTCACCACGCCGAGAGGCTGCGCGCCACCCCGGGGTGACGTCCACATGATCGGGACCGAGAGCATCGCGCCTTTCCGAAAGGCGCTCTCTCCGTCCCAGAGCATCTGGTCGGCTTCAACAATGGTCGGGTGGCAAGTGCGAAAGACCTTCGCGGAAACGCTCGCCTCGTCATCCACCGGAATTGGCGGAACGTCCTGCGCCGGGACACCCAGCGCCGCGACTGCTATCAACGATTTCGCCGTCGCGTCGTGAACCAGGACGGCCGCCTTGCGGGCTCCGACCGTCTCGGAGATCTCGACGAGGATCCGGCTCGTGGCCTCCTCGAGCGCCACCGTGCGCCCCAGGATTTCCGAGATGGTGTAGAGGAGGTTGATCTCTTCGTACCGCTCCGCCAGCTCGTTGGCCGCGTGCTCCACCTCCAGTGCGGATTGGAGGAACTGTCCGACCACGGGGAGGAGGAACTTGAGCTGATTGCTCACGTCCGCGGCCGCAGAGGCAGCACCGGCTGGTGTGATGACCAACCAGGCACGTCTGGCACCCGGAAGCGCGGCAATGAAGGATCCGTCGTTCGTGTCGAGTGGGACAGGACCGTCGGCGAGGGCGGGCAGTGCGGCCGGCGGCGGCGCGCGATTAGTCGCGGCCTCCCAGTTCAGCGTCCCGTTTGCCGCCTGGGTCCAGACCGCGGTTTCACTGCCAGTGACCGCTTTAAAGGCCCCGAGCAGTGAGACGAGGTTGGTCACGACGCACGCCGCAGCGTCAGACGAATGACGTTGCCGCCTCGGCCGGGGATCTGCTCCACGCGGTCCATCAGCTTGCGCATCAGGAACAACCCTCGTCCGTCCTCCCGCATGATGTGTTCGGGAGTCGTCGGGTCCAGCGTGCATCCATCGAAGTCAAAGCCCTGCCCTTCGTCCTGCACCTCGACGACGAGGGTCACCTCATCGACGCGCGCATTCACCCGTACCCGCTTGTCGGGATCCTCACAATTGCCGCGCAGGATCGCGTTTGACAGAGCTTCCGTGAGGGCGACCGGGACGTTCAGCATGAGCTGACGCGAGGCGAAGTGCATCGCCGCGCACTCCCGGCGGATCAACTCGACGACCCGCTCGATCTCGCGGACGTCGTTGGGGATCTCGAGCTCGATGGTGCGGACGTCGCGCGTTCCGCCGCGATCGGCGGAATCGGACGCGGACCGACGCTCGCGGGCCGGACTCAGAAGCTTTGCAGCGCGCGCTCGCGCGTATCCGCGATCTGGAACAGAGTATCGAGCTTGGTCAGCTCGAAGAGGGTCTTCAGATCGTCGTTCAGGTTGGCG
>DASPMP010000311.1:0-17034 GCA_035626995.1 Gemmatimonadaceae bacterium | reverse complement strand
CCAGGCTGTCGAAATCACCGACCACATCGGCGGAGTGCGTACCACCGTCGGTGTTCACGAAGTCCAGCCACAGCCGCTCGGCGATGAAAGCGAAGGGCGCGCGATGCACGCGGGCCTGGAGCTGGGGCGGGGGAGAAAGGTCGGCGGTCGAGTGCGTCGTCGCGGTCGTCAGCATTGCGCGCTTAGGATATCGCGCGAACCAAACGTCCGCTAGGCAACGTTTTTTTCTTTTTTTTGTGGGTCTTGCGCTGTCGTGATCTGTCGTTCAGCGCGAATGCGCGCAGACTGGATCAGATGCGAACCGCGCGCTGGTCACCTGTCGTGGGCAGTCCGGGCGTGCGCGCGCGCCGCTTCGCCAACGCCTGGAGGCCGTCGTACGCGGCGTACTTGAACGTGTCGGAGAGCGCGGGATAGTTGAACACGCCCTGGATGAAATAGTCGATCGTCCCGCCGAAGCTCATGACGGACGCGGCCAGGTGCACGAGTTCGCAGGCGCCTTCGCCCACGACCGAAACACCAAGCACGCGAAGGTCATCAGGATTGAAGATGAGCTTCACGAACCCATCGGTGTCGCCGATGATCTGGCCGCGTGGGTTCGTGCGGTACGGCGAGCGACCGACCTCGTACGGCAGGCCGCGGGTCATCAGTGCGTCTTCCGTCTCTCCCACCGTCGCGATCTCGGGAATGGTCCACACGCCGTAGGGAAGCACAGGAGACACCTGTTGCTTGTACTTCAGGTCGAACGCATGGCACACGGCGACGCGCGCCTGTTCCATCGCGGCGCTCGCGAGGGCGGGGAAGCCGATGCAGTCGCCCGCGGCGTAAATGGTGGGAACGGCCGTGCGGTAATTCCGGTCGACCTGGATGAAGCCGCGCTGGTTCTGCCGGACGCCAAGCTCCTCGAGCCCCAGCGCCGTGGTATTTCCCACGCGTCCCGCGCTGTACAGCACCACGTCCGCATACAGGGTGTTCCCGTCAGACAGTGTCACGCGTGCGTGCTCCCCTTCCACCGCGATTTCCGTCGCTTCCATGTTCGTGTGCACCGCAATCCCGAGCCGGGCGGTGATCTGGCGTCGCAGCGCCTCGCCGACTTCACCGTCGAGGTGCGCGAGCAGACGCGACTTCGAATTCACGATGGTGACCTTCACGCCGAGCGCCGCGAAGATGCAGGCATACTCGCACCCGATGACCCCGCCGCCGATGACGACCATCCGCGCCGGGATCTTCTGGAGGGTGAGCAGCGAGTCGCTGTCGACGACGACGCTGCCGTCCAGCGCCACGCCCTCCGGCTGCTGTGGATGCGACCCGGTGGTCACCAGGATCACGTCGCCGGTGATCGTACGATCCGGTTGGCCGTAGCGGGTGATCTGTACCGCCTTTGCGCCGACGACTTTCGCGGAACCCTGGACAACGGTCACGCCATGGCGCTTCAGGTTCTCGTCGATGAGTGCCCACGTGGACTCGACGACGGCCCGCTCCCGGAACATGAAGTCGCTGATCGTGATGTCGTGCTTCACGCGCAGGTCGACGCCGTACAGCCCACGCTGGCGCAGCCCGCTGAAGTACAGCGCCGTCTCGCGGAGCGTCTTGGAGGGAATGGTTCCGGTGTTGACCGCGGCCCCGCCGGGCTTGGGCGCCCGCTCGATGACGCAGACCTTCTTGCCGAAGTACGCGGCCTGCGCGGCGCCTTTCTCGCCGGCAGGGCCGGCGCCGATGACAACCAGGTCGAAGTGATCTCGCATCACGCGTCGGGAAGGGTAAGGGCGTCCTCATGGTACTGGATCCACCCCGACTCCTCCTCGACACACAATTCCACTTCGGTCCCCAGAGGCAACGTCAGGTTGGGGATTTCGTGGCCAGCCGGAAAATCCATGAGCACGGGCACGTCCAGGTCGGAGACGAGGTCCAGCACGAAGTCCTCGAACTCGTCCTCTTCGGAGCGGTCGAGCGAGAGGTGCCCGAATACCACACCGCGGACGCGCGGAAGCAAGCCCGACGCGCGCAAATGCAGCAGTCGCTCGTCCACCACCGACATGGGATCCTTGGTTTCTTCCAGAAACAGGATCGCATCGTCCACCTGGAGCTCGTAGGGTGTCCCGATGGACTGCTGGACCAGGGAGAGATTGCCTCCGACCAGTCGTCCGACGGCGCGCCCTGGCTTGATCGCTCGCGCCACGCCCCGCCCCATGCGGGTCAACGGCCGCGGTTCCGTCAGCGCCGACATGAGAGACGCGAACGTCGGATCGCGCAGCCCGGGAGCCAGATCATCGACCGTGGGCCCATGGAAGGTGCGCAGTCCCGCACGGCGGTTGAGCCAGAGATGCAGTGCCGTGACGTCCGAATAGCCAACGAACGACTTGGGGTGCATCCGGAACAGCTCCGGCTCGAGATAGGGAATCATCCGCACCGCGCCATATCCGCCAGTCCCGCCGATGACGGCCGTCACTCGCGGATCCACCCACATCGACATGAAGTTCTCGGCGCGGCGCTCATCTTCCTTGCGCTGAAAGCGCCGGAAGGTCATCAGCTCGGCGTCGAGAAGCACCGAATATCCCGCCCGCTCGAGCGCCTTCACGCCCCGCGTCAGCCAGCCTTCGCGTGGCGAATACGACGGAGCCACGATGCCGATCGTATCGCCCTTTCGCAGCGCCGGGGGGCGCAGGAGCGGCGTCGTTGCCGATTGCAGCGGTGAGACGAGGGATTCGATGAGCAGCGCCATGGTCCATGGAATCTACGGGTCCCTCAGGGAGGCGGCGAACGAACCGCCGCGGCCGCCACCCGAAGCACTGCAAATCGCTAGGTTTCGGCATGGCAGCACCCGACCCAAGTACCTATTTCAGAAAGGGTTTCGGCCTCAAGGCCCAGGTCCAGGACGAGCTCGCCGCCGACTATAGCGGTCGCCTTGTGGACCGGATGCGGGCCGAGGACTACACCCTGACGGTAGGGGACGTCACGATCCGGCTGGCCAAGGAATTCGGGTTCTGTTACGGGGTGGAACGCGCGGTGGAGTACGCCTATCAGACGCGCCGGAAGTTCCCAGACCGGCGCATCTATCTCGTGGGCGAGATCATTCACAACCCGCATGTGAACCGTCGCCTGCAGGAGATGGGGATCGAGATCCTGATGGCGAAGGATGGCCGCTTCGACTTCGGCGGCGTCAAACCTGATGATGTCGTGATTCTTCCCGCCTTCGGCGTCACCATTCACGACTTCGAGCAGCTGCGTGGGATCGGCTGCATCCTCGTCGACACCACCTGCGGTTCGGTGCTGAACGTCTGGAAGCGCGTGGAGTCGTATGCGAAGGATGGCTTCACCGCGCTGATCCATGGGAAGCATTACCACGAGGAGACGCGCGCCACGGCGTCCCAGGTGCGCAAGTACGAGGGCGGCCACTACATCGTCGTGCGCGACATGGCCGAGGCGAAGCTCGTCTGCGATTTCATCGAAGGACGCGCGACGGGCGAGCAGCTCATGGCCGTGCTCGGCCATGGCGTATCGCCAGGATTCGATCCCGCGACTCATCTGCGGCGCATCGGCGTGGCGAACCAGACCACCATGCTCGCGCGCGAATCGCTGGCCATCGGTGAAGCGGTGGGTGAAGCCATTGGCCGTGCGCGCGGCACAAATGCCCGGGCCAGCGACTTCCGGACGTTCGATACCATCTGCAGCGCCACGCAGGAGCGCCAGGATGCCGTGAAGGCGCTGCTGGAGGAGCATCTCGATGCGATGGTGGTCATCGGCGGCTTCAACTCGAGCAACACGATCTCCCTCGCTGCGTTGTGTGCGGAACAGGTTCCCACGTATCACGTGGAGTCCCCGGAAGGCATCGAGCCGGACGATCATGTAATTCATTACCGCCTCCCGGGACTGAAGCACCGGGAATCCGAGCGTCGAGACTGGCTGCCGCAGGGACGCATTCAGCTCGGCATTACGGCGGGCGCCAGCACGCCGAACTCGAAGATCGGCGAGGCGGTGATCCGGATTCTCGCGACGCGAGGGTTGGAGCTGCCCGAGCTGGAATAACGATGCGGTTTGCGCAGTACATCGCTCTGGGCGACAGCATGTCCATCGACCTGTATCCGGCACTCGACGCCGGAGAGACCGATGTGCCCGTCGCGCTGGAATGGGACGCCCGCGCGGGCGCCGTCGCGCCGCTGGGGGCCGCGTCGCTCCTCTACCGCAACGACGACGCGCGGTATCCGGAGTTCACCGGCCGCGACCTGCTGTCGCGGTACCCGAAGCTCGTGCATCTCAATCTTGCCGAAGATGGCGCGACCATCGGCGATGTCTTCGGCTCACAGCTGTCGCAGCTCGACGAAAACGAGGACGCGACGCTGATCACGCTCTCGGTGGGCGGCAATGACCTGCTCAGCGCGTTCGCCAATCGTCCCGACGCAACCTTGCTTCGCGGAATCGTGCGCGACATTGCGGAGGGGTACGAATTCCTGGTGGAAGCGCTGCGTCGTGCGCGTCCGAACTCACAGGTCATTCTCACCACGGTGTACGACCCGTCAGACGACACCCGCAAGATCCCGGGGGTGTTTGACGGTGCGGGAAAGCTTCCGCTGGAGTCACTGCACGAGCTGAATGACCGCATCCGCGCCATCGCCAAGAGGTACCCTGAAGCGCTGCTCGCTGACGCGTATGCGCACTTTCTCGGACATGGGGTGACCGCCGCGGCTGCCGATCGCTGGTACTGGAAGCGGTCATGGATCGAGCCCAGCGCCGTGGGCGCCAGCGAGATCCGCCGGCGGTGGCTTGACGCCCTCGACGACGCAGCCCAAGACTGAGGGATGGCGGACTTCCTCGATCAGATCCAGCGCTTGCGGGAGAGCGAGCGACGGGTCGCGATGGCGACCCTCCTCGCCGCGCGTGGTGGAAGCCCGCGCCCGCTGGGAGCGAAACTGTTCGTCGGGGAAGGCGGGCGGCTGCTCGGCTCCGTCTCGATCGGCGGGTGCGTCGACGCCCGAGTCGTCGAACATGGTGAACGCCTCCTGCGGGGCACTCGCGCAGAGCGTGTGACCGTGTCCGTGGACGACGTGGAAGCACTGGAACTCGGCCTCGCCTGCGGCGCAGAGTTCGATCTCCTCATCGAGCCACTGTCGCTGGACGACGATGATCCAGCCATCGCGGCGTACTCGCAGGCCGCGCAGCGCAGCCGCGCTGGCCGCGACGTGTTTCTCGCAACGACCATCACGCAGGGTGAAGTGCGACGGGTCGTGATCGACGCCGAGGCGGATGCACCCGCAGGCGCTTTCGTGGAGCGCATCGCGCCGCCACAGGTGCTCGTGGTCGTCGGCGCATCGGATGTTGCCGTGGCGCTGGCGCGCATGGCGCGCATCCTCGGCATGCGCGTGGTGGTCGTGGATGGTCGCGAGCAATACGCGACTGCAGAACGATTCCCATCGGGCACCGAAGTGCATGTCGGCATGCCGTCGGAGCTGGTCCGTCCCTGGCTCACAGACGGGGCGTCGGTCGTGCTCACCAGCCATGACTATCGCTACGAGTTGCCCGTGCTGCGCGACGCGCTGCGCGCTCCCGTGCGATTCATCGGGATGCTGGCGGGACGAAAGCGCGCCGACGCGGTGCGCGCGCTGTTGCGGGATGAGGGAATGCCGGACGACGCGTTGGCGCGCCTGCATTCCCCCATCGGCCTGGATATCGGCGGGCGCGAGCCGGAGGAGATTGCGCTGAGCATCGCGGCGCAGCTCATCGCGGTCCGCGAACGCAAGCCGCTCGCGCGCCGATGACCGCCCCGTACGGCGCCACGGTTCTCGAACATTTTCGACGTCCGCGCAACCAGCGCGCGCTCGAACGCCCCACGGTGGTGCGCGACGGCTACAACCCGCTGTGTGGCGACCGCGTGCGCATGGAGCTCGAGGTTGCGGCCGGGCGGATCGTGGCCGCCGCATTCACGGCGAACGCGTGCGCGATCTGCACCGCGTCAGCGTCGATGTTGACGGAGCGATTGCACGGTGTTGCAACCGCCGATGCAGCGTCCATCTCCGACGCGGACATGGTCGGTGCAATCGGAGAGACCTTGCCGGCTGGTCGCATCGTGTGCGTCACGCTGCCGCTGAAGGCGCTGCGAGAGGCATTGTCAGCCCTTTCCCCAGCGTGATCACCGGACTGGTCCTCGCTGCTGGCGCGGGGCGCCGGTTCGGGGATGAGCCCAAGCTCCTGCAGGAGCTCGACGGAAAACCGATCATCCGCTGTGTGGTTGATGCCCTTCACGCCGGCGGCGTTGGGAGTGTGGTCGTCGTGGTGGCGCCGGACCACGCGGCAATCGCCTATGCGTTGCATGGAACCGATGCGCACCTCATCGTGAATCCGGAGGCCGCGTCCGGTCTTGGAACGTCGCTCGCGACCGGGATCGCGGCGATGCCTGCCTATGCAAGCGCAGCCCTGGTCACCCTTGGTGACATCCCACGGCTGCCGGCGACGGTCATCGCGGCGCTGCGTACGCGCTACCGGCAGGACGACGTGGAGATCGTCGTGCCGGAATACCGCTCGGTGCGCGGTCACCCGGTGCTGTTCGCGCGGTCGGTGTTTCCCGAATTGCGGGAGCTCGCCGGGGATCGAGGTGCACGGACGGTGATCGATCGCAGCCCGGAACGGGTGGCAGTTGTAGAGATTGACGAACTCCCTCCCGCCGATGTCGATACGGTCGAAGACCTCGCGCGAGTGCGGATGCGGGCCCATCATACGTCCACTTCAACTCCGTGACGTCGAGACAGATGCCGAACAATCCGGGGGATGCCGCATCGCGCATCAGCGCGCTCGCCGCCGCGCGCTGGCGCATCGCGATCATCCTCACCGTGGCGATGGTGCTCATCTACTTCGGTTTCATCGCGCTCATCGCGTTCAATCGCGCGCTGCTCGCGCATCGGCTCACCCCCGGCCTGAGCGTGGGCATCGTGCTGGGTGCCCTGGTCATCGTTGCCTCCTGGCTGCTCACCTGGGTGTATGTCCGGTGGGCGAACCGGCATTACGATGCGGCACTCGACGCGATCGGTCGTGACGAGGGCGCCGGGCGATGAGCCTCGTCTTCCTGCTGTCCCAGGCCGCGGCGCCGGCCGCACAGACGCGCATCGGGCAGCCCAACGTCGTCGCGATGGCGTTTTTCTTCGTGTTCATCGCAATCACCCTCGGCATCACGTACTGGGCGGCACGCCGGACGCGAACCACTGAGCATTTCTACGCCGCGGGACGCACGATCAGTCCCGGGCAGAATGGCTTCGCCCTCGCCGGCGACTACATGAGCGCGGCGTCCTTCCTCGGCATTGCGGGACTCGTCTCCACGACCGGCTTCGATGGGCTGATCTACTCGACGGGCTGGCTCGTGGGGTGGCCCGTTGTCCTGTTTCTCATCGCCGAACCCCTGCGCAACCTTGGCAAGTACACCTTCGCCGAC
Organism: Gemmatimonadaceae bacterium; assembly: GCA_035626995.1. Classification (GTDB taxonomy): domain Bacteria; phylum Gemmatimonadota; class Gemmatimonadetes; order Gemmatimonadales; family Gemmatimonadaceae; genus DASPMP01. Next base: position 9,620 of record DASPMP010000311.1, on the reverse strand, counting down.
GTCGTCGCACTCCGGCTGCGCCAGACACCGGTGCGCATTGCGGCGGCGATCGGGACGCTCGCGACCGTGATCTTCTACCTGATCGCGCAGATGGTCGGCGCGGGGGGCCTGATCAAGCTCATGTTCGGCCTGTCGTATGAGACGGCCATCGTGATCGTCGGCGCAGCGATGATTGCCTATGTGCTGTTCGGCGGCATGATCGCCACCACATGGGTGCAGATCGTCAAGGCCGTGCTGCTCCTGGGCGGCGCGTTCCTGCTGGCGATGCTCGTGCTCGCGCGGTTCGGGTTCAACCCGGCCGCGCTCTTCCGGGCGGCCGCCGAGCGTTACGGGGACGCCGTGCTCGCGCCGGGGCAGCTCGTGTCGAATCCCTGGGACGCGTTTTCTCTCGGTCTTGCGCTGATGTTCGGCACGGCGGGACTGCCGCACATTCTCATGCGCTTCTACACAGTGCCCGACGCGAAGGCCGCGCGCACGTCTGTGTTCTACGCGACGGGGCTGATCGGCTTTTTCTATCTGCTCACCTTCGTGCTTGGTTTCGGCGCGATGGTCCTCGTTGGCCCGGACGCCATCCGCGCGGTGGACCGCGGCGGGAACATGGCGGCCCCGCTGCTCGCGGAGTTGATCGGCGGCACCCCATTCCTGGGGTTCATCGCTGCGGTGGCATTCGCGACGATTCTGGCCGTCGTCGCTGGCCTGGCGCTCGCCGGTGCATCTGCGCTGTCGCATGACCTGTGGGTGAACGTCGTGCGCCACGGGAAGGCGAGCGGCACCGAAGAGCTGAAAGTCGCACGGGTGGCGACCGTCGTCCTTGGTGTGGCCGCTGTCCTGTTCGGGATCACGTTCAAGGGGCAGAACGTCGCCTTCATGGTATCGCTCGCGTTTGCGATCGCAGCGAGCGCGAACTTTCCCGCGCTGGTCATGGCGATTTTCTGGCGTGGCTTCAGCACCGCCGGCGCGGTCGCCAGCATGCTGGTCGGCACCATTGGGACCCTGCTCCTCATCTGGCTGTCGCCGACCGTCCAGGTAGACATCCTCCGCCACGACTCCGCCTGGTTTCCGTTGAAGAATCCCGCACTGGTAACCATTCCATTGTCATTTGCCGTGGGGATTGTGGTGTCGCTGCTCACATCCGTACGCAGCACAGACGCGGAGAATGCCCAACATGAGCGGCGGATGCACATGGGTTCTGCCGGCGACTAGCGGGGGGCTTGCCGAGGCACATTCAAATTCGCAAAGTTGAGGTCGGCACCGGACGCGCGGGGCCATCCCCCACCTTAGAACTTCGACATATGCGCCTTCTCCTGACCGCCGCACTCCTCGCGTTCGCCCTCGACGCGCAGGCTCAGAAGGGACAGGACGGTGAACCGAAGCGACCCCCGATGTTTGCCGGAGCCGACACGAACGATGCCCGGGGCTACTACGAGCTCGGCCTCCAGCAGCTCGCCAAGGATCCCGCTACGGCGGCCAGGTCGTTCTACTGGGCGTCGCGACTGGATCCACTCTCCGCGGACGCCCTCTACGCCCGTCGGATCGCGCTGCTGTTGTCCGACAAGCAGCGCCTGATGCGGTACTGGCGTGCGGACCGGAACACGATGCGTCGCGCCGATATCCGTGCCATCGACTCATTGTATTTGCGGTCGTTGATGCTCAATCCGTTCTTCTACGAGAAGCTCGAGCGCGTGCTGCAGACCGCGGTCATCGAGGAGATCGTGCGCCAGGAGACCAGTGGCGGCCGCGGATCGCCGGCGGAGATGGAGTATTACATCGAGCAGTATCTCGCCCGCGCGGGATCCGGCGAGCGCGCCTTTCGCGCCTACACGGATGGCCGCTTCCGCGACGCCTTGAGCGCATATGCGACCGCGATCAAGGAAGCCCGCGTGAAGCATTACTACCGGAACATGCGGGGACGCCTGTTCTTTCAGATGGGTGAGGTGGATAGCGCCCTGACAGAACTGAGCCTGGCGGTCGAAGAAGTGCGAAAGCGTGATGCCAAGGATCTCGTTTACGTCTACGAATCCAAGGCATTGTTCGAACACTCGCTTGGCCTGGCATACGAACGCCTGGGGAACGCGACAGCCGCGCGCGAGGCGTACGGCCGTGCTCTGCAGGAGGATCTGGCCTATGCGCCAGCGCACCTTCGCCTTGGCTACATGGCCATCGAGCAGAAGGACACCACGACTGCCGTGAGTGAGTTCGATCTCGCCGTGCAGTTGCAGCCTGGTGACGCGGGAATGCGTTACCTGTACGGACACCTGCTCTCTGAATTCGGGAAGACGGACGAAGCCGAGGTGCAGTTGAAGAAGGCGGTGGAGCTCAACCCATGGTATGCGCTGCCGTACTTCACGCTCGGCCAGCTGTATTACCGGACGAATCGCGCACAGGAGTCGGTGCACGCGTATCGCAGCTTCGTCGGCCTGAGCAGCCGGCTGGACAGCCGCTTGTCCGAGGCAAAGCAGCGCATCGCATCGCTCAGCGCCCAGTGAGCATCCGACGGGTGGTCCTGTGCGCCGGCGTGTGGCTGACGCACGCCGCGGTCGCATCGGCGCAGCAACCGCGCGAAGGCCCGACGCGCGCGCGGACCCTCGCAGAGGACCTCCAGCTCTTCAGCCAGGTGCTGAACCAGATCCGGGTGAATCACCCGGACTCCATGGATTCACATGCGATGATGATGGCGGCGATTGAAGGGCTGGTCGGGGCCGTGGATCCGCATTCGTATGTCATCCCCGCGGTGCGGTTGGACTCCGCGCGTCAGCGGGCGCTGGAGGATGGCAAGCTCGCCACTGTCCCGATCAGCTTCGCGTACGTCGGCGGCGTTCCTCTGGTGGTCAGCATTGCCCCGGCGACGCAGGCATCGCGGGAGGACATCGTCGCTGGTGACGAGCTGCTTTCCATCGCGGGAGAGACCGTGTCTGCGGCGTCGGCGGCTGAGCTGGAGCTGTCGCTCGCGGGCGCGAAAGGAAGTTCCGTCGCCCTGCGCTTCCGCCGTCGTCGTCTCGATGGCACCACCACGCAACTCGACCGCACCGTGCTCCGGGAATCCGGGGACGAGGCGACAGCCGTCCCCGCCGCGTTCATGCTCGACACGATGACCGGCTACGTACGGATCACCACGTTTGCAAACGCGAAGGTCGCGGACGACCTGCACGATGCGATCGGCAGGCTGGAACGCAGCGGCATGAAGCGGTTGCTCCTCGACCTGCGCGACAATGGCGGCGGGCTGGTTGCCCAGGCGGGCGACGTCGCCGGCGAGTTCCTGCCGAAGGGCGCCGTCATGTACACGACGGAAGGACGCAAGGCATCTGTGCGGAAGACCGTCAAAGTCGCGCGATCGTTCTGGCGTGGCGAGCGGTCGTATCCCGTCGTGGTTCTGACCAACGCCGGAACCGCCAGCGCGTCCGAATTAGTCGCCGGCGCGTTGCAGGATCACGATCGCGCGGTGATCGTCGGCAGGCCCAGCTTCGGGAAGGCGCTCCTCATGCAAGGCATGCCCCTGACGGACGGATCGGTGATGATGCTGGTGGTCGGGCATATCAAGACCCCGTGTGGCCGTGTGATCCAGCGGCAGTACCGCCAGATGAATACGACGATGTACTATCGCGCGGCCGGCGCGCTGGCGGATACGACCGGGCGACCATCGTGCCGCAGCGCGTCTGGCCGGACGCTGTATGGAGGGGGAGGCATCTATCCGGACGTGGTGCTGGACGAGTCGCCGCCGACGCCACTCTGGCTTACCCGCGTTCGGGAAAGTGGTGTGGCGCTCAAATGGGCCGGGGCACGAATGAGCGAGTCGTTGCCGGCGTCTGTTGACTCGTTCCTGACTACGCAGGTGGTCACGCCGTCCAATGTCCAGGATTTCCGCGCGGCTGCCGCCGCTGCAGGAGTGCAGATCCCGGCAGGGGACGCGACCGATGCCCAGCTCCAGCGAGAGCTCAGGACTGTTGTCGCACGGCTGAAGCTGGGCGATGCGGCCTTCTTTCGGCTCATCGTTGTGGACGATCCGTGGATCCCCGCAGCGATTCAGGCCTTTTCCGCCGCCAGCATCCTCAAGGGACCGTCCTCCGCGCCTTGAGCGAACCGTCTGCATATCTCGACCTGTTTTCCCGCCAGGCCGCCGAATACGCGAAATCCCGTCCGACGTATCCCACGGCACTGTTCGACGCACTCGCCACTCTGGCTACACGGCGGGAGACCGCGTGGGACTGCGCAACCGGGAATGGGCAGGCCGCCGCTGGTCTCGCGCCGCATTTTCATACGGTGGTCGCGACCGACGCGAGCGCCGAACAGATCAGGCACGCCGCCGGTCCTCCGAATGTGCGATTTCGCGTTGCCACCGCGGAGCAGTCCTCGCTCCCTGCGAACAGCCTCGATGTGGTGACGGTCGCGCAGGCCCTGCACTGGCTGGACCACGACCGTTTCTATCCCGAAGTGCGGCGCGTGACCGCGACCGGAGGGCTGTTCGCGGCATGGTCCTATGGAGCCTGTCATGCAGGCGACGATCTCGAGGGCGCGCTGCGCGAATTCGAGGACGGACTGCTTGGCGCGTATTGGCACCCGAACCGGCACTGGGTGGACGAGGGGTACCGGACCATCCCATTCCCGTTCCCGGAGGTGGAAATGCCTCCCTTTGAGTTGCGGATGAGGTGGTCGCTCAGTCAACTCGGAGGCTACCTCGGTAGCTGGTCTGCAGTTGCCAACTATCGCCGCGCCCGCCGCGTCGATCCGGTCGCTCCATTCGTGGAGCGCATTGTCAAACTTTGGGGATCGCCGGAGGACACACGCGAGATCGTGTGGCCGCTGGCACTCCGCGTAGGGAGGCTTGAATGAGCAAGATCGTCCTCGGAATAATCGCTGCCGTAACCCTGGCCGCTCCACTGTCGGCACAACGCGTCAAGCCCGTCGTTCCGGTGCCTCCGGCGCTGGCGCCTGAGGTCGCGGCGGCCCTTGCGGAGCTCGAGCCGCGATACGCCTCGGAGATCGCGCTGACGCAGGGGTGGTTCCGCGATCGAACCGTGCTGTATTACGACTTCGGTTCCGTTCCCATGGGCGCCGCGTCTGGTCGCGTCCTCTGGCCGATCCACGGCTTCGACGCCGCGGGCAATCCCGTCGCGATCCGCGGCCAGCATCCGATCTTCTCGAACATCCCTGGCGTCGCGGGATACTCCGGCGTCTACAAGCTCGCCTATGTCGTGACCGCGGATCATGCCCAACCGAACCAGCTGCGGGACATCGCGTCCATCGACGACATGGTCAGACGCGGACGCGCGTCCATTCGTGAAACAGACGTGACCTACAATCTGCCCATCGTCCCCCGGGGCTCGCGTCTCGCGCGCGACTCGGCGAGAACGGGGATGACTGGCTGGTTTGCCGGGCGCGAAGTGCAGTTCTTCGATTTCGGTCCCACCAGTGTCACGCCGGTCCCCATGTGGCGATTCGCGCGCGGCACGGATGCCGGCGGCCAGCCGCAGCCGCTCGACCAGCAGAGCAGCATCGTGGATTCCATCCCGGTGAGTGGCACCTATCCGGATCTCTGGGAGATCTACTTCGTACAGGTGGACACGGCCTACACGCCCAACACACTCAAGAGCGCGAGTGCCGTGCGCGGCGCGAACTTCATGGTCAACTCGCCGGCCACGATGCGAAACCTGCCCATCGTCATCATCGACGGTGCGCCCGTGCAGCGCACGCCAAGCCCAGTGAAGGAATTCGCCGACCAGCGCTCCCCATTCCCGCCGGCACCGACGCGCGCGCCGTGACGCAGCGGTGACGACGCTCCGGCGCGTCCTGACCGTTCGCGACCTGGTGTTGTTCAACCTGGTCGCAGTGATCGGACTGCGCTGGCTGGCAACCTCCGCGAAGGCAGGTCCGGCGGCGATCGTCCTCTGGACGCTCGCCGCCGCGTTTTTTTTCGTTCCGCAGGGACTCGCCGTCGTCGAGCTGTCGCGGCGGTTTCCCGAGGAAGGGGGCATCTACGCGTGGACGAAGCGCGCCTTCGGGGAAGGCCACGGCTTCCTGTGCGGCTGGTGCTACTGGATCTGCAACGTCCTCTACTACCCCAACCTGCTGATCAGCACCGCAGTCATCGGGACGTATGTGTTTGGCCAGGGGGAGAGCGGACTTGCGTCGAGTTGGGGCTACGTCCTGAGTGTCACCCTCGGCGCGCTGTGGCTCGCCGTCGCGCTCAACATCGTGGGATTGGCGAAAGGACGATGGCTGCAGAACGTCGGAGGCATCGGCACGTATGTCACCGGCATCATCCTCATCGGCGTTGGGCTCTGGGCGCTCCTCCGGGGTGTGCCGAGCGCGAACGCGATGCCGGCGCGCTCATTCATTCCCGATCTCACGGACCTGGGCTCCCTCAATCTCTGGGCGTCGATTGCCTTTGCCTTCGCGGGGCTGGAGCTGTCCGCCACCATGGGCGGCGAGGTCGAGAAGCCGGAACGCACCCTTCCGCGCTCCGTGTTGCTGTCGGCGCCGCTCATCGCGTCGATGTACATCCTTGGCACTGGCGCCCTGCTATGGCTCGTTCCCGTCGGTGAGCTGAACATCGTGTCCGGCTTTCTGCAGGGGATCTCGCGCGGGCTCGGTGACGCTGCGCCGGGATTCTTCTGGTTGGCTCCGCTGGCGGCAGCGGCGTATACGCTGGGGAATATCGGCGGGGTGGGCGCGTGGCTGAGCGGGCCCGCGCGCGTCGCGTTCGTGATCGGGCTGGATCGGTATTTCCCTCCGGCATTCGGCAAGGTGCATCCGAAATGGGGAACGCCTTATGTGGCGATTCTCGTCCAGGCGTCGCTGGCCACCCTGGCGTTGCTCATGTCTGTCCTGGGGCGGGGCACGTCGGTGGAGACGGTGTATCTCGTGCTCCTCGACACCCAGCTGCTGATCTATTTCATCCCGTATCTGTATCTCTTCGCATCGCTCATCAGCCATCGTCGCCAGGCGCGTTCGCAGGAGGGACGCGGCATTGGATCGGCGTTGCTGATCGGCGGCTGCGGTGCCGGCGTGACGTTATTCGCGATGGTCGTCGCGACCATTCCGCCATCGGGGGCGGGTCATACCGAGCTCTTCTTCGCGAAGGTCGTCGGCGGTGCGCTCTTTTTTATTGCGATCGGTGGGGCACTGTACTGGCGCGCATCGAGCCGCGTTCCAGACGCTGCCTAGGACACCGCGCGCTGCTGGGTCGCGCGGCTGTCGAGTTCACTCTGCAGTCGCGCGCGTTCCGCGGCCATCTCCTCGACGCTCATCCCGTTGCCAGGCGGTGTCCGTGATAGCACCGCATCGCGGCACGCGGCCAGAATCGCCTCGAGCGCCTCGATGCCGTCGTCGGTCGCCTCGTAAAACAGGTCCTGAAGGGCCGACTCGGCGCGCTCCAGCTGCTCCACGAGCGCCTTCGCGTGTGTCCGGCTCGGCATGACGCCGCAGACCTTCGGAGACACGCGATTGCCCACCGGGCGATGGAGAATCACCACGGTGCCACGTTTTCCGGGCTGCATGTAGTACGTCGCCGCGGGCTTCTTCCCCTGGGGGCGACCGCCTCGCCGCGATCCGCGCTTTCTCGGGGGGCCCCCGCCACGCTGCCTGGCCATAGCCTTCCGAGTCAGAAGTTGTGTTCAATATAGAGCGGGCGAAGTCCGCGCTCCTAGCAGCATGGACGCTTGCGGGACCTGCCGGGCAACCGGGTCGCGATATCTTGCGTCAATGCGTATCGCCGTTGCACTGCTGGCCATGGCGCTCGTCGAGGCCATCGTCGGGGGACACGTAGCCGGGGCACAGGTGGTCCCGGACTCACTGCGGGCACCGGAACCCATGCGGGAATTCCGGGCGATCTGGGTCGCCACCGTCCGGAATATGGACTGGCCCTCCAGTCCGAACCTGACGCCCGAGGAACAGCGTCAGGAGCTGCTCGCGATCCTCGATCGCGCCGTTCAGCTACGGATGAATGCCATCATTTTCCAGGTGCGACCCGAAGCGGACGCTCTCTATGCATCGTCATTCGAGCCCTGGTCCCGGTACCTCACCGGAACGCAGGGAAAGCAGCCCGACCCACGCTGGGATCCGCTGGAATTCGCCGTGGAGGAGTCCCACAAGCGGGGGCTCGAGCTGCACGCCTGGTTCAATCCGTATCGCGCAGCGTATCGCCGCACGGAACAGACGTCCCGCACGCACATCACCAAGCGCCGTCCGGATCTCGTCGTTCCCTATGGCCAGTTCGCGTGGATGGACCCGGGGATTCCCGAGGTGCGTCGCTTGATGCTCCGCACCGTGCTCGATGTCGTAAAGCGCTACGACATCGACGGTGTTCACATCGATGACTACTTCTACCCGTATCCCGAGATGAGGTCGGGGCAGAAGGTGGATTTCCCGGATAGCCGCAGCTACGCGGCGTATCGGCGGCAGGGTGGGCGACTGGGCAAGGCCGATTGGCGCCGACAGAATGTGAATCAGCTCATCCGTGAGCTGTATGCGGGCGTGAAAGGCGAGAAGATGTGGGTGAAGGTGGGCATCAGTCCGTTCGGCATCTGGCGACCCGCGTATCCGCCGTCGATTCACGCCGGCATCGACACCTATAGCGAGCTGTATGCTGATTCGCGGAAGTGGCTCCTCGACGGATCGCTCGACTACATCGCGCCCCAGTTGTACTGGCCCGTTCAGCCGCCCGAACAGAGCTATCCCATCATCCTTCAATGGTGGATCGAGCAAAATCCGACGAACCGGCATGTCTGGCCCGGGCTCGCGTTGTACAAGATTCCATTGACCGGGCCGCGTCGGATGACACCACGCGACATCGTCCAGGAGATCGAGATCACCCGTGATACGCCCGGAGCAACCGGTCACATTCACTTCAACACGGCGGTGCTCATGCAGAACGTCCAGGGGATCGCCGACAGCCTCGCCGCGGTGTACGCGGAGCCGGCGCTGATTCCCGCGTCGCCATGGCTCGACAAGATCGGTCCGGATCGGCCGATTGCCGCCGCCGCCCGCGACAGTGTGTCCGGGCTCGTGGATGTACGTTTTGCGCCCCAGGCGCAGCGGCCCGTTGCCCGATGGGTGGTGCAGGCGCGCGCTAACGGCAGCTGGACAACACACATTCTGCCCGGCGTGGAACGCCGCCTCGAAATCCGCGACGACGCCCGTGCCATCGACCTGCTGAATGTGTCCGCAGTGGATCGCAACGGAAACATGAGCATCGCGGCAGCCATCCGGCCGCGCTGAACCCCGATCGGAGAATCCATGATCGTCGCCCGTCCGTCTGGAACCGAATACGCGCCATTCTATGCGGGGTATGTGAACGCCGTCCCCGAGGGCGACTTCATCGAGCTGCTCCAGGCGCAGCGGGACGAAGCGACGGCGCTGCTCACGCCGGTGGACGACATGAAGGCACGCCACCGCTATGCCGAAGGCAAGTGGACCATCGCCGAAGTTCTCGGGCACATCACCGACGCGGAGCGCGTTTTCACCTACCGTGCGGTCACCTTCGCGCGCGGCGACGCAACGCCGCTGCCGCCATTCGACGAGAATGCCTGGGCGGCCGCATCGAACGCCGGCCGTCGTTCAATGAACGGCCTCCTCGCGGAGTACCGTGCAGTCCGCAATGCGACCATTGAACTGTTCCGCGGCTT
>DASPMP010000310.1:0-52955 GCA_035626995.1 Gemmatimonadaceae bacterium | reverse complement strand
TCATCCGCAGGCTGTCCGTCGGTCTCTCGATGCCGGATTGGCCGGAGGGAGCTCGTCGCGCCATCAACATCACCCTTGGTCCCATCGTCGGCCTGACGGCGCCAGTGTTCCGCCCATTGGAATCCGCGCTGGAAGCGTGGCGCGAAGCGGATGGACTAGCGTTCGATTACGACGGCGACTGACCAAATCCCGTAATCCAAAGGGCGGCGCAGAGATGCGCCGCCCTTTTGTTTGCCCGTCCCACTCATGTGCTGCTGGCAATCAGGACGAGCCCGCCTTCTTGTCCGGGTTGCGCCCCTTGACGGAACCGGGGGCCAGACGCCACGCTACGGGTAACGGAATTGTCGATGCCCAGAACCTCAAAACGTGAATTGAATCTTCGCCCCTCCGGGGGCGAACGTGTCTTCACCGACTCCCTCGGGCGTCTCTGGAGCGCTGCATCCCACAGCGAGGGCGATGGCATCACGGTCATCTTCACGTGCATCAACGACGGGCGGCAATCGGGGAGGGCGATCGTCATCGAGCTGCCCCAGGAGGTTGGCGACGTGGGAGATGAAACTCTGCGCGCGTGGCTCGAGGCGGCTCCGCGCATCGGCAGATTGACCTGACGCCTCGATGGAGTAACGAGAGATGCGGGAATATCGCGGCTCGGAAATCAGGAACATCGCGGTGGTAGGACACGGGGCGAGCGGCAAGACCTCACTGGTCGATGCGCTCGCCTTCGTGTCTGGGTCCAGTAAGCGACACGGTTCGGTGAAAGACGGAACGGCCCTGACCGATTACTCACACGAGGAAATCGATCGGGGCTTTTCCATCAACCTGGGCTGCGCCTACGCCGAATGGATGGACACCAAGATCAACCTGATCGACACGCCGGGATTCCTCGACTTCCTGGGCGACGCGATCGCCGGTGTCGCCGCCGCCGATGGCGCGCTCTGCGTGGTCAATGCGCATTCCGGGGTTGAAGTCGGAACCGAACGCGAGTTCCGCGAGGCAATCCGTCGCAGGGATCCCGTGCTCTTCGTGGTCAGCATGATGGATAAGGAGCATGCGGACTTCGATCGCGCGTACGAACAGATCAAGCTCAAGCTCACGTCCAAGGTCATCCCGGTGCAGATCCCGGCTGGTGCCGGCTCCTCGTTCCGTGGCGTGCTGAACCTCTTCTCGCGCAAGGCACACCTCTACCGTCCCGGAACGAAGAACGGGCAGTACGACGAGACGGACATCCCGGCCGAGTATCAACCGATCTTCGACAAGTACTACCAGGAGCTCATCGAGACTGTCGCGGCCACCGATGACTCTCTGCTCGAGCGGTATCTCGAAGGGGGAGAAATCCCCCGTGAGGATGCCGTGCGGGCGATGAAAGACGCGATGACCCGCATGGAGCTGTTCCCGCTCTTCTGCGTGTCGTCCGAGATGAACATCGGCGTCCCGGCCGTGCTCTCTACCATCGTCGAGCTCATGCCGAACGCGTATGAGATGGAGGAAGTGCACGCGTTCAAGGGCGCTGAGGGCGACCATACGGTCGAGATTCACGCCGTGGACGACGCGCCGTTCACCGCGCACGTCTTCAAGACGATTTCGGAGCCGCACGTCGGCGACGTCAGCTATTTCCGGGTGTACTCAGGGTCCGTGGCAAACGGCACGGAGGTCTACAACGCGACGCGCGGCGTGGTCGAAAAACTGAATCACCTGTGCATCAGTCAGGGACGTGAGCGAACGGAGGTGCCCGCGCTCCACGCCGGCGATATCGGGTGCGTAGCCAAGCTGCGCAACACGCATACGAACGACACGCTGTCCACGAAGGAGCATCCCGTCCGTCTTCCGCTCATCGATTTCCCCGAAGGGCTCGTCCAGCTGGCGGTGCATGCCTCCAACCGTGCCGAGGAGGAGAAACTGCAGGCCGGACTCCACAAGCTCCACGACGAAGATCCCACGTTCCAGATGCACTACAACGCCGAGACGCACGAGACCATCGTCTCAGGGATGGGCGAACGGCACCTGGAAGTCACCATGTCGAAACTGAAGCGCAAGTTCGGGGTGACTGCCGAGCTGACGAAGCCCAGAATTGCGTACCGTGAGACCATCAAGATGAAATCCGATGGTCAGGGCCGACACAAGAAACAGAGCGGCGGACGCGGCCAGTTTGGCGACTGCTGGGTTCGATTTGCCCCGCTCGCTCGCGGAAAAGGCTATGAGTTCGAGGACAAGATCGTCGGCGGTTCGATTCCGCGTCAGTTCATCCCCGCGGTGGATCGCGGAATCCAGGAAGCCGCGGTGCGCGGGGTCCTGGCCGGCTTCCCGCTGGTCGATTTCAAGGTGGAATTGTACGACGGCTCGTATCACACCGTGGACTCGAACGAGCAATCGTTCAAGATGGCTGGCATTCTCGCGTTCAAGGCCGTCGCGTCGAAGTGCAAGCCAGTCATCCTCGAGCCGCTCGACGAGGTGGATGTCCTGCTCCCCGATGAGTACATGGGAGATGTCCTGGGTGACCTCTCTTCCCGTCGCGGGCACATCCTCGGCACCGAAATCGTGGAAGACAGCCTGGGAGCGATGACCGGGTACACCCGGATCCGCGCCGTGGTCCCGCAGGCCGAACTTCATCTCTATGCATCGACGCTGCAGTCCATGACGCAGGGTCGTGCGACCTTCGTTCGGAAATTCCGTGGCTACGAAGAAACACCCAACGAGGTCGCGCAGAAGGTCATCGTCGAGCACGCGAAGGAGCGCGAGGAAGAACTCGTCGGCGCGTGAAGCCGGCTTGTCAGCTTGTCAGCTTGTCAGATAACACGACAAGCGGACAAGCGGACACGCGGTCCTACCTCGGCTTCAGTGTCGTCACGATGATGGCGCCGCCCGGATGCGAACCACCGTACTTCAGGTTCGCTTCATTCGGGCGAACGTAGCGAATGAGACGTACGCGATCGAGCGGGATGTAGCGCAGCGCTTCCATGCTCCCGAACGGCATCTCGTCCACGTAGACAATGACGTTCGCGATGGTGGACGGCGTATACGGCATCGCCGCCGGTCGTCGACGGAGAAATTCCGGCCGCAACTGGGTGACCGCCTGGTAAACATCTGTCACCCGCGCAGCAACAATCTCTGCTGCCGTCAGCACTTCGCGTCCGGCGCCGGCGATGAACGGACGTGTGTTTGGCGTCGATGCAGCGCAGGCCGTCAGGGTCAGGCCCGCAAATACCAACGAGATACGCCGCCACATACTGCCTCCTCTACCGGAATTCACCGGTCCGGCCCGGCCCATCGATTGTCCTTGCATGTGAACCTGATGTCGTGCATTGGCGGGAAAGGCATATCGGATGCCATATTCGGCTCATGCGAAGGACACTCATTTGGATCATCGGGGCACTGAGCCTGACGCTGCTCGGCGCCGCGTGCGCGCCCGCCCCCCCGCCGGCCGAATCCGCCGTCACCGCACCGCGTCCCGTTCGTCGTTCAAACACTCTCATCACGCGGGACGAGTTGCAGCAGAGCACTGCCCGCGACGCGCTTGGGGCAATACAGACCCTGCGGCCCGACTGGCTCCGCGGACGCGGAGCCACGTCGTTCGATGCGGGTGTTCCCGAGGTGGTCGTCTATCTGGATGGCGCGCGCGTCGGGACGCGCGAGGTGCTCAGGCAGTTTGCGACGATGCACATCAAGGAAATCCGATACCTCGGCGCCACGGAAGCGACGCAGAAGTGGGGCACCGATCACTCCGGCGGTGTGATCGAGATCGTCACCCGCTGAGCGATCGACACCGCGCGAAAAAAGGCCCCGTCACAGACGGGGCCTTTCCTTTCTGACGCATCCGACGGGCTGATTCAGGAGCCGGTCTTCCTGCGCTTCTGGCCGACGGCCTTCTTCTTCGTGCCCGCCCGTGACGCGACGCGGATCGGTACGACGTCACCCGTGTCACAGCCAGCAGCGGCGGGCTGACGGGGCTGCTTGTAAGTGAAGCGCTTCCCCTCGTAGTTGCGGAAGACCACTTCATCCTCAGTGATCTCCTCCACGTACTCGGGAAGGAGCGGCACCTTCCCGCCACCTCCCGGAGCGTCGATCACGAAGTGCGGCACAGCCAGTCCGGAGGTCCAACCGCGAAGCGCCTTCACAATCTCGAGGCCCTTCTCGACCGTCGTCCGGAAGTGCTCGCCTCCCGCCACCTGGTCGGCCATGTAGATGTAGTAAGGGCGAACGCGCGCCTTCATGAGCTTCTGCATCAGCTCCTTCATGATGCCGGGGTCATCATTCACCCCGCGTAGAAGGACCGTCTGGCATCCGAGCGGCACGCCGGCATCGGCAAGACGCCCAAGCGCCGCGACCGAGCTCGGGGTCAGCTCGCTCGGATGATCGAAATGGGTATTCATGTACACGGGATGATACTTCTTCACCATCTCGCAGAACTCTGGCGTGATCCGCTCAGGGAGATGGGAGGTAATGCGGCTCCCGAGGCGAATGATCTCGACGTGCGGGATCGCCCGCAGTTTCTGGAAGATGTACTCCAGCCGCCGGTCGGACAGCATCATCGGGTCCCCGCCCGAGAGAATCACGTCCCGGATCTCAGGATGAGCGGCGATGTACTCGAACGCCGAGTCGTACTGGTTGAGCGGAATTTTCTCCGGATCGCCCACCTTTCTCCGGCGCGTACAGAACCGGCAATAGGACGCGCAGACCGGGCTGACCAGGAACAGCACGCGATCGGGATACCGATGCGTGATGTTCGGGACCGGTGAATCGCCGTCCTCGTCGAGTGAGTCAATGACGCCGTCCACGATGTCCAGCTCCTGCATCGTGGGGACGTATTGGTTCCACATCGAGTCGCCCGGCTCCTTGATGAGGTCGAGCGCCGCCGGCGTAATCCGCATCTGGAAATTGTCGAAGGCGGGCTGCAGCGCGTTCACGTCGATCTCGCGTTCGGCCACCTCCGGGCCGAACCGCTCGGTCACGTATGCTTTCAGCTTGTCGAGGCTGTCGACGCTTTGATGCAGGGTCTTCTGCCAGTCACTCATAAAGGTCAGGCGGGGTGTGGGAGAACTTCGAAAACTGCGATACGGCGGGTAAAGACGACGCGATCGTCGCCGGGCGCGAAGAAATCACGGAGTCGTGCTGATTCCTGGTAACCGTGCTTCTGGTAGAAACGCCGCGTCGGTGCATAGTCGTCGCGCGAGGATGTCTCGATCACCACCATCCGCGCGCGACGCGACTCCAGCTCCTGCTCCACGGCTGCCATCAATGCGGCGCCCGCCCCGGTACGCTGTGCGTCGGGATGCACCGCAATCCAGTAGACGTCGAATGTTCGGTCCGTGGATGGAGTCGGCCCAAAGCAGACGTATCCAACGAGATCGCCGTCATGGAAGGCTCCGAGAAACTCGTAGTCATCCTCGGCGTCGAATACCTCGAGTGCCACGCCAACCTCGTCGTCCGAGAAGACGCCGGTGGCGCGGACGATAGCCTCGATACGGGGGCGATGTTCTGGAAGAAGTCGGTCGACGCGGATCGCGTTCACCGATCCCCGCTGGCAAAAAGCTGCAGCTCCGGTCCGGCAGGCATCCCCGACAGCTGCTGGGCCAGTGCCCAACCATCCGGCTGTAGTTGCTGTTCGCGGCGACGGGCGATCCCGAGTTCGCAGATTGTCCGCACCAGGGTGGAATACTCGATCCCCGCCGCGCGAGCCATCCGGGCCAGGCCGGCATCGGGCGCGATGTCGGGATTCGCGTTGACTTCCAGGATCCACGGATGCCCATGCGGATCGAGTCGCATGTCGACGCGACCATATCCATGGCCTCCGACGAGTCGCCAGGCTTCCAATGCCACGCGTCGAACCTCGCCCGCCGAGCGCGCCGACAATTCTGCGGGGCACTTCGGTACCGATCCGAGGTCCTCTGCACTCCCCGTATCCCATTTGGAGCGGTAGGTCACGATCGGCCACAGCCCTTTCGGCATCGTGGTGAAGTCGATCTCGGCGATCGGAAGGACCGTATCGCCGACGATCCCGACATTGAGCTCGCGTCCTTCCACGTAGCGCTGGACGATCACCTCGTCGAAGCTGACGAGCATGGCCTCGACCCGGGACTTGAGCGCACGGGCGCTGCGGACCACGGATCGTTGCTCGACGCCGATGGACGCATCCTCGGCAGCCGGCTTTACGATGGCGGGATAGCCCACGCTGCGGATGCGGCTGCCTCGGCGGAGCGTGATCCATGAGGGTACTGGCAGCCCGGCGTGCGACAGCAAGGCGTTGACGACGTGCTTTCGGAGGCAGAGCGATGTGGTGTAACTCGATCCGCCGGAATACGGAACACCGAACAGCTCGAGGACACCGATGACAGGCGGCTCCAGCTCCGCGATTCCGTCAATGCCTTCACACATGTTGAAGGCAACGTCGAACTTTCCGCGCCGGATGCGGTCGATCCACTTGCCGTCCATCAAAACGGGAATGCGGACGACGCTGTTTCCCTCGATCTCGAGCGCCTTTTCGATGGCCTCGACGGTTTCGAGGATGAGCAAGTCAGGGGAAGGCGCCAGCGCTGACGCTCCGTCGAAGAGCAGGGCAATCCTCATTTCTTCCCCCGGCGTGGGCGTCCGATACGAATGCCGTGGCGCTTGGCCGCGGCGAGAAGGCAGCTCTGGATCAATTCGTCGTAGCTCATCCCTGCCGCACGGGCGGCCTTGGGGAGACAGGAGTTGTCTTCCGGGTTGGGTAGAATGCCGGGGAGGGGATTGATCTCCACGATGTTCGGGATCCCGCGGCTGTCGAGACGCACGTCGACACGCGACCAGTCGCGGCAGCCGATCGCGCGATAGGCGCGAAGGGTCACTTCCTCAATCGCCTGGCGAAGCGGCTCCGTCACCCGCGCCGGGCAGTCGAACATCCGAAGGGGCTGGTCCGGCCGGTCCCAGATCCACTTGGCTTCGTAGCCATATATAGGAAGGGCGCCCTCGGGGAGGACATCGAAGCGGATGCCCACGAGCGGGAGGACGTGCGCGTCCTTGCCGTTGCCGATCACCCCGCAGGTGAATTCGGCGCCGGGAAGGAATTCTTCGAGGAGAACGGGCTGCTGGTAGGTGGCCAGCAGCTCAGTGACGACGGCGATCAACTCTTCGCCATCCCGGATGTAGTTCCGTTCGGTGATCCCCTTGGACGAACCTTCCTGCACCGGCTTGGCGAACAGCGGGTATCTCAGCAGGTTCGCCCGGCGCACTGCCTTGGTCTCCGCGATCGAATCCACGAGCGCGAATGGAGCGGTAGGGATGCCATAGAACTGGAGCATCTGCTTCGTCCGCGCTTTGTGAAGCGCGAGCGAGAGCGTGAACGGGTCGCTTCCAGAGTACGGAATGCCGTAGAACTCGCAGATGGCCGGAACGTGGGCTTCACGATTCTGCCCCACCAGTCCTTCGGCCATGTTGAAGACGATATCCGGTCGGGCATCACGCAGCCGTTGTGGAAAGTCTGCGGTCGCCTCGAGGCGAATGACGTCACCCAGGGCACTCAGCGCGCGCTCGACGGCGGCAATCGTCTCAGGGGAGTCCCACTCGGCGTAGATGTCGTCGGTCGGAGAGACGACGGGGGTCGTGTTCAGAGCGACTGCCGATCCGCCGCGCGTTCCATTCGAACGCGAGAAACTCAACGGTTCAACGTCGAACCCTGAAGTTGCCGCTGAAGGATTACGCTGTCCTTCGTTCGTGCTCGCGGCGTCTGGTTTTTGGTTGTAGCAGAATCCGATGCGCGTCATCCGGTCCCGGTCACCGGTGGGCTCGTCGCTCGCCTCGTCAGGCGGGCAAGAGCAATGCCATGCGCTTACGACGCGGTCAAGATAGGATTTTGTTTTTTCAAGCGCAACACAATTTTTTCGATTTTTTTTTTGTCGCGCGTGTCACGATCACGATCGGCGTCGCGGATTTTTTTCGCCGCGACCGAGCGTCAGACCTTGTGGTACTCCACTCTCGCCGCCTCGCGGCGATCCTCGGCGACGTAGATCACGAAGTCCGAGAAGAATCCTGGCGCTTCCCGCTGCAGGAGGCGAAGCGTCGCGACCGCAAATCGACGGATCTCCAGCTCCGCGGCTTCACTCGAACGCAGCTCGAGCATCGTGCGCCAGGCGCGGACGTTCCCGGTGACCACCACCTTGGTCTCCGTCGCATTCGGGAGAACGGCGCGGCCGGCTTCCCGCGCCATCTTCCGGCGATGGACGCGATCCGCGACCCAGCCATAGCGTTCCATCAGCTGCTCGACCATGGCGACGTACGTCTGCTGCGCACTCTCGACCTGCGCCCGCCAGGTAGACTCCAGCTTCTCGTCGCCAATGACCGCCGGGGGGACGACGAAGCAGGCGTTGGACTCATCGACATAACGCTGGGAGAGCTGCGAGTAGGCGAATCCGGCGCGATGGCGCACCAGCTCATGGGTGAGCGAGCGGCTCACGCCTTCCACCAGCACGGAATAGTTGGCGTGCTCCAGCACGCTCCCGTGTCCCTGCTTCTTGATGTTGTCCAGGTATTCACGAGTCGGACGCTTCGCCGGATTCGCCTGACTCATGTAGCAGAGCCGCCCCGCGAACTCGGCGAGTCGCTCGCCGCCGGTGCCTTCGCCCAGCCAGGTGACCGGCAGATGTGCCGGTTCGGCGAAATCAGGACGGGAAAGAAGCGTGAGCCGCGGTTCGTAGAAGAGTTCCATGGGCGGGAAAGTTAGCGCAGAAAATCCAATCTGTGCCGCGCGTAGGCTCGCTCTTGCTCCACGGCAGCCAGCGCATCGGCTGCTCGCGGTGGCAGGGACGCCAGCGACGGGTCGTACTTTACCATCTCGATGGCCCGCTGGCCGTCGAGTGGCACCTTCACCCCGGGATTGAGAATCCGCTTCGGGTCGAAGGCGTCCTTGATCGCCACGAAGGCCCGTCGCTCTGCGTCGGACCACACCCGATCGAGCAATGGCGTACGCAACCTGCCGTCGCCATGCTCGCCGGTGATGGTGCCATCGAGGCTGGCGACGAGGTCGGTGACTTCCACGAGTATTGCCTCCACGCGGTCTCTCCAACCCGCACGTCTCGTGTCGACGAGTGGATTTACGTGAACGTGCGCGTCCCCCGCGTGGCCGAAGATGACTCCCGGGGTGTCGTGTCGCTCAAGAATCTCGCGAACTCCCCGGACGTAGCGCGCCAGACCAGCCGGGGGCACCGCGCAGTCCTCGATGAACTGCATGGACCGGAAACTCGCGTCAAACCGCGCGATTGCCGGGCTGGCGGCATGGCGCAGCATCCATAGAACCGACTCTTCGGTTTCGCCGATGGCGACATTGACCTGCGACGCCCGCATTCCAGCAAACAGGACCCGCAGCTTGTTGGCAGCGTCCAGCGCTCCGGCAGTCGTATCACCTTCCACTTCTACCAGCAATACGGCTTCAGTGTCTGCGGAAACGGGAAACGGCTTCCCCGCGCGTGCCGCGATCGTGATGAACGTGCGGTCGAGCAGCTCGCAGGCGGCGGCGCCCGCCTGACGAGAGCCTACTGCTGCCTCAACGGCGCGTTCCAGATCAGCAAACGCCACGAGCACACTCGCCGTCGCTCCCGCGCGCGGGATAAGCGCGACCTCGACCGCTGTGAAGACGGCAAGCGTGCCTTCGCTGCCTATGAGCAGGTCTACCAGCTCGTGGCTTCTGCGGTAAGCGCCGACGGCATATCCGGAGGAGTCCTTCAGCACCGCAGGATGCGACGCAGGCAATGGCGCGAGCAATTCCGGCTGGACGCGTTGTGAGAATCGCCGAAGGGCGGCGATCTCCTGCGACGGTGGCGCACCGCGTCGCACGGTCCCGCGGCTACCGTCGGCAAACACACAGTCGAGCGCCAGCACCCAGGGCCGGATCGATCCATACCTGAGCGAGTGAGGACCGGCGGCATTCGTCGCGGCCATCCCGCCGATCGTGCAAAATGCGCCACTCGACGGATCCACCGCGAATCGCAGCCCCCCAGCACGCGCGGCACGCTCGATCTCTGCGCGAACGACCCCGGTCTCCGCGCGAATTGCTCGGCCGGGCACGTCGGGGTCCTCGAGTTGCTTCAGGCGGCTGACGTCGACGACGAGTCCGTCGCCGATGGCTCCGCCCCCCATGCTGCTGCCGGATCCGCGAGGAATCAGCGGCACACCCTCCGACGACGCCCATTGCACGAGGGTGGACAGGTCATCTGCGTCCGCGGGAACTGCGACTGCCCGCGGGATGATGCGACCGATCCCCGCCGCTTCCGAATACACGGCGCGGGCTTCATCATCGGAACGAAACGTCCCGCGGAAGCCGGCCGGTGGTTTCGGGATCACTGGTCAGCGCGGCGGGAGCGCCGACTCGATCATACGGATGAACGATGGCGGCTCCTGGTCACCTCGCTCCAGGCGGTCCAGCAGATACTCGATGGCGAGGAGGCCTCGCTGAAGCGCGTGCTGCTGCCGGCGTCGCGATCCCACATACGCCAACGCGGTGACACCGATCGCCGGAATGATGGCAACCGGGAGCATCACGTTCATCACGATCGCTGCACCCGTGGCGGCGGTGCCAAGGCCGGCGCCGAAGATGGACGACTTGGCCGCGGAACTTCTCAGGCCGCTGAAGTCTGCCTCCACGCGGACCAGCGACGTCTGCTCGTCCACCGCAACGACCGTCGCCATGATCTCGCTGGCGCGAAACAGCGCATAGTCGCGGCTGCCGAATGCGCGTCGCAGCGAATCGATCAGCCCACGCCCCGGCTCCCAGACGCGCAGGTCGTGACGCTGCCGCACGACACGCAGCAACTCATCACGCTGCATCCAGCGATCGAGCGTTTCCAGGATCCGCGCGGGGGTTCCCCGGATCTTCCGCTGGGACCCGACGCGATTGCCTCCGAACAGTTGATAGGCGAGGCCACTCCCGGTATCGCTGGTAACGATCCGCGCGCGCTCTTCCGCGAGCGCCTGCCGGATGTTGGCCGGCGACAATCCTACTTCCTTGCCGAGCTGCTCGACCTGCTCCTCAGTCAGTGAGTCTCCGACCCCTCCGTCGTCCGCGGCGGATCCCTGGAGCTCGGCGGCGCGTGCCAGGACGCGTTCCAGCTGGTTTCGCGAGACGAGTGCTTTGGAGCGATCGGGCATGTTTGGATTTCAGGTCGCGACGCAGGCGACGTGGTCAGATACCGCCGAGGACCACCTCGAGCTGGCGTTCGATAGCCTGAACGATGTTCGTCGGTAGCGGAAATGTGGACGCCAATCGCGCGTTGATATCACCTGTTGTGCTCTGCCCAGCCTGGCTGAGGTAATAACGCGTATAACCCGCCAGGAGTTCCGGTGCCGCACGCGCCAGCAACATTGCCCCTGCCCGCACGGTGCCGGTGGTGATGTATCGGCCAGCCACGCCTGCCCGCTGGTCGTTGGGCGTCGTGTTGTCATTCACCGCGGTGCTCACGATGGCATTCACGATCTCGTGCGCGAACACGTAGATGGCCTCGGCTGGATCACTATCGGGCATTGTGGACGCCACCGCATTCTGCCTCGCGGTGAAGTTCACTGTGCGTCCCTCACCACCAATCGTCAGCGCGAGGACGATTTCGCCATTCTCCTGCTGCGTGTTGTTCAGGAATCGCCGGAGCTTGGGGAGGTAAGTATTCTGCCATATCGAGTCGGCCGCCCGAACATATCCCATCCGGCCGCCGTTCTCCGTCGCCCAGTACTCCTGGTAGAACTTCCGGCGCTCGTCCTCGACCGATTCAACGAACAGTCGCAACCAGTCGCGGTCAGCCGCAGAGCCGTACGACGACGCCAGCACCGCAAAGAACTGCCGCAACACCGCGTCGTTCGTCGCGTTCGGATTGCCGTCCGCGCGGAGGAACAAGTCGATCACCTGCCGCATCTGCTCGAACGAGGCGAAGTACAGCGGCGCGAACTGTCCATTGACCAGGGCGGGACTGATGGCGAGCCTGCTCTGCAGCCGCTCGCGATTCGCATCGAGCAGCGTGGAGATGCCACGCTGCGACTTCACGGACTGCACCCGGTCGCGATACCCTCGGCGGAAGACAGGCACCGTCGCCGTATCACGCAGCAACATCGCGTAACCGTGCAACCAGAGGTCTACGTGATTGCGTGTGATCACGGGCCAGATACGCGTGGGCTGCGCCGACGCGTTGTCTGTTGAGGGGCTTCCCGCCTGCGTCGAGGCGCACGCTGCCGCAAATGCCAGCGCTGCGCCTGCGATCCACCGATGCATCGTCATTCGTTTTCTCCGTGTACGTGCTACGCGACCGATTTGCCACAGGTGATACAGTACCGCCATCCGGCCTCAACCTCGGCGCCGCAGGCGGGGCAATTCAGCACTTGCAAGTTCTGTCCACAATGCGGGCAGAACCTTGCGTCGCGCCCGGATGGAAGATCCCCTCCGCAGTATCGGCACCGCGTATCGGCAAGGTTTGGCGCGACTTCAGCATTGCTCCCCGAAATCCGTTCGATAGGTGGCACCAGGACGGCGGGATCGGTGGAGCGCACCGCCTGTGTTGGCGTCGAGGGACGCGGAGCCTCCGGCACCTGCGCCTGCGCCGTGTTGCTCACGGAAACGTGGGCGTCCACAAATTCACGCACCCGCGACGGTTCCGGTGTTGGCGAGACGAGTTCCTTCCCGAGCTCATCGCGAAGCCGTTCGTCGACATCGAGATACCCGCGCGCGCCCGTCAGTAATTCCATCAGGATCAACTCGTACTCCTGATTGCTTTCGAGGCCAAGTTCCCGACGGAAATGCCGATACGGCAGGATTTGTGAGTGCAGTTCACCGACTGTGAATGGCGCGTGAAGCAACGCTGGATTCTTGGCGCGCAGGGTGCGCACCAGCACGTGAAACATCCGGTCTAATGCGTCCATGTCATTCATCCCGTGGCGGAATCCTGGGGGAGACGGCCCTTGGCGCGCTGCGCCGCGAGCCAGTCCACATATAAGGAAGGTACTGGGCCGTCGGATTGCGTCTGCTCCCGTGCCGCCCGGGTTGCCAGGTGATCGGCGTATTCATTTTGGGGGTGCTTGTTATGGCCCCTAACCCATTGCCAATCAACGACGTGCGCCTGTGCGACGGCGTCCAGCTCCTTCCATAGAAGGAGGTTCTCGATTTCACCATCCCGCCGCTTCCACCCGCGGGCCTTCCAGCCGCGAACCCACTCATTCATCCCCTTTACGAGATACTGGGAATCGCTGGTGAACCGTACGCTCAGGCGGCGGCCTTTTCGGGAAAGGATGTTCATCGCCTCGATTCCGCTCCGAAGCGCCATTCGGTTGTTCGTCGTCGACGGCTCCGATATCCAATAATCGAGCAGGATCGCCTTCCCGCCCGGTCCCACGTACTCAATCAGGCCACCTGCGCCGCCGGGGTTCGAACCGTCCCGGCCATTTCCAAGACAGGACTCGTCGGCGAATATCGCGACGAACGGCAGCGTTTCCGTCACCCAACCACCTCGATCGATTCGATCTCGTCGATATACAGGTTGAGATCATCGCCCGTGGTTGGATTCCGCGCTTCGATGACTTCGCGTCCGTTGCGGACGCGAAGCGCCAGTGGCACCACGATGTATTCCGTTCCGCGGCGATAGACCGCAATGCGGTCGCCGCGTACCACGGCGCGTTCGATCCGGTCGTATTGGCTATACGTCAGTTGAGCCATGTCACCAGTTGCTCGCGAGCGTCCTGAGCACTTCCGTCGCACGCTCGACTTCCGCGATCGCAATGTACTCCTCAGCGGCGTGCGCCAACCCCATGTCGCCTGGTCCGAAGCAGACGGCAGGAATTCCGGCGTCGTTCAACAATGCAGCATCGGTCCACGCGCTCATTCCGATGGGTTCGACCGGCAGACGATGCGACGTGAGCGCATCGGTCAAGGCCGCACAGATCGGCGCATCTCGCGGGACGTCGCTGGGGGGCTGCGCAAACAGGACGCGATGTTCGGCTTGGAACTCAGGACGCTGTTGGCGAACTCGTTCACATGCCTCGTGCGTCTCCCGCGCGACCTGTTGAGCCGATTCGCCCGGAATCGTGCGGCGCTCGATGCGAAGCACGCAGCGGTCGGGATAGGTGCTGAGGCCAAGCCCTCCCTCGATTGTCGATGCATGCAGCGACGCGCGACCGAGAAGTTGATGCACATTCCGCGGCAGTTCCTCGGCGTCGATCCGGTCGAGCTCTGCCAGGAGCAATCCCGCCTGTCGGATCGCGTCGACGCCGATGTCCCACCGACTCCCGTGTGCGGCACGCCCATGGACGACGATCTCGATCCACGCGAAGCCCTTGTGCGCTGGCATCATTGCGAGCTTCGTCGGCTCAGTGACGATCGCTGCCGAGGTCCGAAGGCCGGAGGCGATCAATGCCGATGTGCCGATACTTTCCCACTCTTCGTCCACGACGCCGGCGATGACGATGTCGCCGCGCACGGCCCCCTTCATTCGAGCGGCTGCCGCACACATTGCCGCGACGCCTCCCTTCATGTCGCTGGCGCCACGGCCGTAAATGCGCCCGTCTCGTTCCACTGCCTCGAACGGTGCATGGACCATCCCTTCGACACCGACAACGTCGAGATGGCCATTGAACATCAGCGATCTACTGCCGGACCTACCGCGCAGCACGGCGATGACGTTGGGACGGCCCGGCGCAGCTTCCTCGAGGCGTGTCTTGAACCCCCAACCGTCGAGTACGTCGGCAAGACGACGTGCAATCGCCGCTTCGCCCGGGGCGCCGGTGACCAGCGATGGGTTCCGGGAGTCCGTTCGGACCAGCTCGCGCAGCAATGCCACGCCGTCTCCGAGGGCGATGGTCATGCGTTCTCGCTCACGATCGTGAGGCCCGTCTCGTCGATATCGAAGTCGATGAATTCGCCGAGGCCGCGAACGGCGTTTCGAACCTCCGCGGTCCTGCTCGCGCGTGACATGATCAGTACGCAGCCGCCACCGGATGCACCCATCGCCTTGGCCCCCAAGGCACCGGCCGTGCTTGCGGCCGCGACAATCTGGTCGATTTTCGGTGTCGGAATGGTGGGATGCAGCCCCCGCTGATGGAACCAGTGTTCGCCGATCAACTCACCCAGCGCATTGATGTCTCCGGCGGCAAGCGCGGTTGCCATGTCAGAGGCGACTTCGCGCATGCGGCAAAGCGCATCGAGCACTCGGGGCTCACCAGCACCGTACGCATCGAGCACGGCGTTGATTGTCTCGCCGGACACGCGGGACTCTCCCGTGTAGATAAGCGTACAGGAAGCAAGCAGCTCGCGGCGCGTGGCCGCCCCGAGTGGGATGCGTTGAACGGCGACGCCCGTGGTGAATGTCAGGGCCAGTGCCCCTCCATGCGTGGCTGCATAGTGATCCTGGCGTCCGCCAGCCACACCGAGTTCCTCGACTTCGATGCGCCGGCCTTCCTCAGCGATTGCAACGCGATCGATCGCACGACCATTCCACACGCTCAGTGCTCCCAGGATTGCCGCGCTGGCGCTGGACGAACCGCCCAGGCCGGCACCCGTTGGAAAGTCGTTTGTGAGATGCACGTTGACGCCATTCGTCCCCGAACGTCGGAGCGCGGCGCGGAGGATCGGGTTCTGTCCCACCGGCGGTGCGCCTCCCGCGTCAGTCACTCGCGCAAGGGCATACCTGGTAATCGCGAGGCTGCACACGAACCCGCCTTCACGGTCGCAGTACGGCGGCACGTCCGTCCAGCCACCCCCAAGATCAATGCGCGTCGGCGCGCGCGCGATGACTTCGCGATGCAATGTTGGTTGGGTACTCCGATGGACGTGAGCGACGGTAAACGTAGCCCCCTTCGTGAGTAGCGCCAACGCGCGAAC
Organism: Gemmatimonadaceae bacterium; assembly: GCA_035626995.1. GTDB lineage: Bacteria > Gemmatimonadota > Gemmatimonadetes > Gemmatimonadales > Gemmatimonadaceae > DASPMP01. The sequence continues at coordinate 37,144 of DASPMP010000310.1, read as the reverse complement.
TGCGCGAACGTCAAGGTCGCCACAGGGCATGACCATTGCTGCCTTGAGCGCTCCCCATGCCCGATTTCCTCCAGTACCTCGAAGACTGCAAGTTCATTCTCGTCTCGAACCGCGAGCCATACGAGCACATTCGCGGGCCGCTAGGCATTGAAGTCAAGCAGCCTGCTGGCGGGCTCGTCTCAGCCCTCGATCCTACACTCCGACGGATTCACGGGACCTGGGTTGCGTGGGGCTCCGGATCCGCCGATCGGGAAACATCTGATGATTCGGGGCGAGTTGCGGTACCTCCAGGCGAAGAGAGCTACACACTGCGCCGGGTCTGGCTCGAAGACTCGGAGGTGGAGGCGTACTATCACGGCTTCGCCAATCGCTCGCTGTGGCCGCTGTGCCACATGCTCATTCACTACTTCGAGTATCGCACCGAGTACTGGGATCGCTATCGCGCCGTGAACCTGCGCTTCGCGCACGCCGTCGCTGATGAAGCAGAGCGGTGCAGTGGCCGCGCGATGGCGTGGATCCAGGACTATCACTTCGCGCTGGTGCCGGAATATCTCCGCGCGATGCGCCCGAACCTGTTCATTCATCAATTCTGGCACATTCCCTTTCCACCGCCGGACATTCTTCGGTTGTTGCCCAGTGGGTCTCATGAAGCGTTGCTGCGCGGCCTGCTCGGGAATGACCTCATGGAATTCCAGATCGACCGCCATGCGCTGAACTTCCTCGATTGCGTCGCGGAGTTCGTGGGCGATGCACAGGTGGACCTCGGAGATCAGACCATCCGCTTCCAGGACCGCGTGGTCCAGGTCGCGGCGTTTCCGATCAGCATCGACTACGAGAAGTACCATGCAATGGCGGTCACACCGGACGCCGAGCGTCAGGCGACCACCCTGCGCGCCCGCTACGCGCATGGAAACCGGCAGCTGGGCGTGTGCGTGGATCGCGTCGATTACACGAAGGGCATCCCGGAACGGCTGCGCGCACTGGACCTGCTGTGGAGCGAACATCCCGAGTTGCGGGAGCGGTTCACCTTCATCTTCGTCTGCACGCCATCCCGCACCAATCTTCCTGCGTACACGCAGCTCGAGCGTGAGGTGGGCGAATCGGTGCTCGCGATCAACCGGCGCTTCGGCACCGGCGACTGGACGCCGATCGTGCTGATCAATGAAAACGTGGATGCCGATCTGCTGGCCGCGGTTTATCGGGCCGCGGACATCTGCATGGTCTCATCGCTGCAGGACGGTATGAATCTCGTCGCGAAGGAATTTGTGGCGGCGCAGGCCGATGAACGCGGCGTGCTCCTTCTCAGTCGCTTTACCGGCGCCGCCGAGGAAATCGAGGGGGCAGTGCTGATCAATCCCTTCAACATTGACGGGTTTGTATCGGCAATTCGAACCGCACTCGACATGCCGTCCGAGGAACGCCGACGACGGATGCGACGGATGCGTCGGCGGCTGCAGAACAACACGATTTTCGACTGGCTGGACGCGATCCTCGCTCGCGGCGCAGACATCATGACCACACGCCCTCCCGCGACCGGCGTCTGGGCAGGACTGTAACGCTTGAAACTGGACGACATCATCGACGACGTCGGCGAGCGGCTGAAGGGAACGCCGCTGCTCGTGATGCTGGACGTCGACGGCACGCTGGCTCCGATCGCTCCCACCCCTGAACAGGCGGCGATCCCGCCGGCCACTCTCGCTCAGCTGCGGCGAATCGCCGCCGCGCCCGGGACTATCCTCGCGTTCGTTTCAGGACGCGCCGCTCAGGACACGTGGCGCATGACAGGTGTTGAGGGTGCAATCGTGGCAGGGAACCACGGTGTCGAGTTGCGCATGCCCAATGGTCAAATCGAAGTGTCATCATTTGTCCTGCGGCACGAGAAGGCCATCGCAGCGGCGGCGGATGTCCTGGCGTCCGAACTCGCGCGCGTATCCGGTGCAATCGTCGAGAACAAGCGATGGACCATCAGCGTCCATTACCGACTCGTTGCCGACGAATACGTCGAGCGACTCAGGCGGCGGGCGACTGAGATCGCGCGACAGCACGGACTCCGGGTGATGGATGGGAAGAAGATCGTCGAGTTGCGCCCTGACGTGGAGGTCAACAAGGGAACCGCGACGGTCGCGCTGGCGGAGCGTTTCGACGTGGGCCCGGCCAACGGATCCGTCGTGTACGTTGGTGACGATCTGACCGATGAAGATGCTTTCCGTGCATTACGGAAGGCGCTGCCGCTCAGCGTCACCATCCGCGTCGTGCATGGGGACGGGGCATCCGCAACCGCAGCCGAATGGACGGTCGGCGGGACCGATGACGTGCGCGAGCTATTGGCGTGGCTGGCCAAGCGCCGGAACCCGGCCGATGCGCGCTAGCGCTTCCCTTTCTTGGCTGGTTTGGCCGTCTTCAGGGATTTCTTTGCCCCCTTGCCCGCGGATTTCGCCGGTGCGGCCTTCGCCGAGACGCGCGCAGCATGCTGCGAAATCATTGCTTCCTCACGAGCGGCCGCCGCTTTCGCGCGCTTGATCACACGCTCTTTCGTCTGAACTTCCGTCGCCGTGGGGCGTTTGCGTTCGGCGGCAGGGCGCTTTGAATGGGCGGCTTCAGCTTCACGAAGAAGTTTGTCCCCTTCCGCGGAGGTCATCTGTCCGCGCCGCACCATGTATTGTACGAGGTCGCGCGCGCTCTCCACCGCAAATCCAGCGATTCCAGCCGCCGCCGAGATGACATCCTTCATGGCCGCGGAGACTTTGCTTCCCGCCTCGAGGCTGATTTCCTGCGCGCGTTCGGTGAGCTCAGCGATCGCATCGCGTGCGTCAACTGCCCGATGTCCGGGGCCGCGCTTCACTACTACTGGCGCCGTGGTGTTGGAGCCTGGTTTTGAAGCAGTCACGAGCGCGTTCTCAGCCATGAAGGGCGAAAAGGGTGGGTTCGAGCGGGGTGTTGCGCACGAGACGAAAGATGGGCTTTGCAAGCGGCAAGTATATGATTGAGCGCAAGCTACGCAAGCGCCGGTAAGATATAGGACGAGCCAGCCAGCGGGCCAGTAAGACGCAAGGAGTCAAGCCACTGGGAAGCATCCGAAGCGTGGTAATACAGGCTCTAACAACGCCAACTATGGAACATCACCGGGACAGCAAAAAGCCACTTCCACTGGATCGGGTTCGCGTTCTGGACATGAGCAGAGTGCTCGCCGGACCGATGGCCGGCATGATGCTCGGCGACCTCGGTGCTGATGTGATCAAGGTCGAGCGCACCGGCCAAGGCGATGAGACCCGGGCGTGGGGTCCACCATTCGACGAGCGCAACGAAAGCGCCTACTTCCTGAGCGTCAACCGCAACAAGCTGAGCCTTGCGGCGGATTTCGCGGACCAGAGGGATCGCGACTGCATTCGCAGGCTCGTATCGGAAGCCGACATTGTGATCGACAACTTCCTCCCCGGAATGCTGACGCGGCATGGACTTCATGTCGCGGAGTTACTCGACGCAAACCCGAAGCTGGTGTGGTGTACCATCACCGGCTTCGGGGCTGGCAGTCGTCGACTTGGTTATGACTTCGTGGTTCAGGCAGAAGCCGGATGGATGGCGATAACAGGTGATCCGGCCGGCGACCCCATGAAGTCAGGCGTTGCGCTGGCGGACATCATCGCCGGGAAGGACGCCGTCATCGCCATTCTCGCTGCGCTGGTGCGTCGCGACGCCAGTCCAGCAAGCGCACGGCGCCTCGTGGTTTCGCTCGCGCACAGCGCGAGGGCGGCGCTGGTGAATGTCGCGCAGAACGCGCTCGTGTCAGGCGAACATCCGGCGCGGTGGGGGAACGCGCATCCAAACCTCGTCCCGTATCAGCTGTTCCAGGCGCAGGATCGCGCGATCGTGATTGCGGTCGGTAGCGATGCCCAATGGCAGGCATTGACGGAGGTGCTGGATCTGAAGCGGCTGGGAGCCGATCCTGATCTGGCGACGAATGCTGGTCGGATCGCGCGCCGATCCGAGGTGGTCGCGGCAATCAGCGCCGCTGTCGCGAGCCGATCGGCATCCGAATGGCAGCAGAAACTTGACGCGGCGCGCGTCCCCTGTGGTATCGTGAAGGGCGTCCTCGACGCCATCGAGGACGCGGCTCATGCGTCGCCCCTCATGGGCATGCCATCCAGTATTGGTGGCCGGGTGCGCTTTCCCCCGCCGCGGCTCGACGAACACGGGTCGCTGATCAGGGGGGCCGGCTGGTCTGTATTCGGGCGTTACCCGTGACCGGATGCCTCGTCTTGTTACCGTGGCAACCGTCCTCAGACCAATGCCTGCCCCATCCGCACTGTCCCATGCGCGGAAACGGCACTATTCTACCGTCGTGAAAACGACGGAGACGGAGCCGCGCGCGGCGTCAGCTGAACCGGAAGCGGATCAGCTGATCATCCAGCGGGTCCTGGGCGGTAACCGCGATGCATTCCGGTTGCTGATTTCACGGTACAGTGACGCACTGTATCGCCACGCGTTGTGTATGACCGGGAGCCCGGATGTCGCGGAAGACATCCTCCAGCTCTCGTTCATCAAGGCGTACCAGCACCTCGCCGAGGTGCGAGGCCGCTTCGATGCGTGGGTGTTCCGGATTGTTGCGAACGGCTGCAAGGATTGGCTGAAGAACATCCGCCGTTCGCATCTGAGCTACGATGAAGACGATCAGCCTTCGGCGTATGCGACGCCCGACGAGGAGCTCGACCGCAGCGAATTGCGGACCGATCTCGACGGTGCGCTCGCCGCGCTTCCGGCTTCGCTGCGTGAAGCGTTCATCATGAAGCACGTCGAAGGTCGTTCCTACGAAGAGATGGCAGATCTGCTCGGCACAACGGTCGGTGCACTGAAGATGCGCGTCCATCGCGCTCGTGAGGCGCTCCAGGCCCTACTCGAGGAGAAGTACGCATAACATGCTTGATGATCTGAATACCGGTTCCCCAACGTCTCGCGACGGTCGCGATGGACGGAAGGATGGGCAGGCGCGCGCGCGCCGCGATCGCGACCAGGAAGTCCGGTCTGTGGTCGAGCGTGAAGTGCCCCTGGGTCAGCAGTCCGATCACGCCCTCTCTGCCGCGGTGCATTCGTGGCTTGATGGCGAGTTGCCGGAAGCCGCCGTTCGAAAGGGCGATACCGCCCATGACGTCGAGTTCTGGCGGAACGTGAACAGCCAGATGGATCGCGCGCGCCGCATGCGCACCCCAGCGCACGTGGAAGCCCAGATCATGTCTGCGCTGCCGCACCATGCGCCGCAGCTCATCACACCCTGGTATCAGCGTGAGTTCGTCATCAAGCCGTCGGCGGCTGTCGCCGTCGCTGCTGCGCTGATCACCATCACCGCTGCCGCCACGGTCGCTTTCCTGGCGCCATAAGCCGCACGAAGTCAGGCTCGAATTCAGGCGGGTCGGTCCTCACGGGCCGACCCGCTTGTGCGTTATATCACAATTACATAAAGTGCTGTCATATCACGGCTTATGCGCCGCAAACGCGGTTTTTTCTCCGCAGTCGAGCCGGGTTGGCACGAAGTTCGATATAGGAATAAGACGCGGTTTGTTTATAATGGGGCTGATGGCCGACCCCGGGAATCGACCTCGTACTGAGGGGGCGCAGTGGCCGACGAACAGACGTTTGAAGTGCTGCTGACGGAGTTCCGCCGCGTGGGCGTGGATCCTGACACGTTCAGCGCGATGCTCGCGCTTCGTCCCGAAGACGCGCTGCGCGCGCTTCGGACCCTTCCGGACAACGCCGGCCCCTCCGCGTTTCTCGCACAGTTGCGACAGGGTGGATTTGTCCCGCCGGCCAGTGCAGCCGGCGGGAAAGCGCAGCCGGTCCTGACCCCTCGCGACCAGCGCCGGCGCGACAAGTCGGCGTAGGTGACGCGGTTCCTCGCCCTCGGCGACTCCTACACCATAGGCGAAGGGGTCGCTGATGCCGAGCGCTGGCCCGATCAGCTGGTCGCGCGGCTTCGGGATAACGGCATCGTCGTCACGGATCTGCACATCATTGCGCGCACGGCCTGGACGACGGATGAGCTGTCCGACGCCATCGATGCAGAGAAGCCCAAGGGCCCCTTCGACCTGGTGACGCTCATGATTGGCGTCAACGATCAGTATCGAAGCCGCCCCGTTCGCGAATACGAGTCCGAGTTCCAGCGACTATTGAAGCGGGCAGTGGGATTCTCCGGAAACCGCGCAACAAAAACGCTTGCGCTCTCCATTCCGGATTGGGGGGCGACTCCATTTTCAGAAGGACGCGACCGCGCCCTCATCGGCGGCGAGATTGCGGCGTACAACGCCTGTGGCGAAACGCTCGCAACGAAAGCGGGCGTCACATGGATCGACGTCACGGAGGCATCCCGCGCGATGCAGACAGATCCCGACCTCGTCGCGGTCGATGGGCTGCATCCAACAGCCGCCATGTATGCGCGGTGGGTCGACATCATGGTTCCGTACGCGTTGGCCGCACTCCGGAGCTGACTACCGCCGCCTGAGCCGGGCCAGGTCTGCCTCGGCCGCAATGACGCCAAAGGATGCCCACTGGTCGGTCTTTACGATCTGACGGAATGCGTTGAGCGCGCGCGTGGTGTCTCCGGTGTACAGGAACCAGTTCGCCACGCCATAAGCCAGCGACGCATTGCTGGGGGTTCCGATGCCGGTCTGGATCGTCTGGTCGAGAGCCGCCGGAGAGATGCCATCTCTGTAATGCTTCATGAGCTGGAAGTAGCTCTCGTTCTCCACGATATCGAAATCGTCGCGAATCGGGCGCAGGGTCTCAGCAGCCTCCGCATGGCGACCCGCACGGCGTAGCGCCATGTAGAGCCAGTGCGTCTGCGAGACGAGTCGATCAGGGTTATTCGAAACCGCGATCCCAGCGCGCGCCGCCCGTTCAGCGGCGCTCCAATCGCCCGTCAGGTACTCCGCGAGTGCGAGATGGTACCAGACGTTTGACTGCAGCGAGCCAATGGGGATGTTTCGCGCATTGGGCTGGCCATCGGGCTCCACCTCGTCAGGCCGACCCGACATGAGCTTCGCCGCGTGTTGGAGATCGGCGATGGCATCGTCGAACCGACGTATGGTGATGTACCGGTGCCCGCGATGTCGATACATCCGCGGATCACCCGGGAATCGGCGAATGCCATCGGTGAATACCGCGATGGACTCATTGTAGCGTCCGAGATATGCCAAGCGACGACCGACCCAGATGAGGGCATCCGGGTCGGACGGGCGGGCCGCCGCCTCAGCCCGTGCGTCCGCCAACTGACGCTCCATCGTGGCCCTCGCCGCGGCGTTCAATGCCGGCCGGACGAGTGTATCACCCAGGAGGGACAGCGCCTCGGCGGGTGGCGTCAGCACCGGAGCGGGCTTTGGTACCGGACGGCAGGCAACGAGGATCAGGAGGGCGATGATCGGGGTTCGATGCATGCGCCGAAGGTGCGTCACAAATTCATCCGAAGGAAGAGCAGCGCGACTCCGTCGCGGTAGAAATCGGGAATGCGGGCTTCCTGTTTGAACCCCTTCCCGCGCAGCAGCGACAATGACGAGCCAATCACGGGGTCCGCCGGGAGTTCGGCCATCAGCACGCGCGCATGCCGATCACGAACGAACGATACGACGGCATCGAGCAATGCCCCACCGATTTCCCGCACGTCGACGCGCGGAGCGACGAGAAACATTCCGAGATGCCACAGCCGATCAGCACCCGCCACCGGACCGAATAACGCCAGCGCCGCGGCGGTGCCGTCGCGCTCCATGAGGAGTCCATGATGCTCGCGGTCGCTGCCGTCCGACGCATCCGCAAGTTCCAGCACGCGATCCACGTACGGCGTTATGCCGAGGATGCCCAGCACGAGCGAACGTACTGCCTCCGCATCAGACCGCGTCAGCGATCGCGCCGCATCGAAGTACCCGGTCAACCGACGCTCAGATGTGCAGTGCGCGTCCCAGCGTGGCAAGTGCGGCTTCCTTCGTGACCTCGGACAGCGTGGGATGCGCGTGCACCGTCATCGCGATGTCGTCCGCCGATGCCCGGTACTCGAATGCGAGCACGACTTCCGCGATGAGCTCCGACACGTTCGGCCCAATCATGTGACAGCCGAGCAGCTCGTCGGTCCGCGCGTCGGCAATGAACTTCACGAAGCCGCTCGTCTCTCCCATGGACCGGGCGCGTCCATTCGCCGAAAATGGGAATTTTCCCGCGCGATACTCGCGTCCACTCTCCTTGACCTGGCGTTCGGTCTGCCCGACGCTCGCGATCTCGGGCCACGTGTACACGACCGACGGGATACTGCGATAATGCATGTGCGCCGGTTTTCCGGCGATGACTTCGGCCGCAATGACGCCTTCGTCCTCTGCCTTGTGCGCGAGCATCGGTCCTGGAACGCAATCCCCGATCGCAAATACGTTCGGCAGGTTGGTGCGCATCTGGTCGTCCACGAGGATCTCGCCACGCTTCGAGACCTGGAGTCCAAGGCGGCTCGCATCTATCCCATTGAGCGACGGTTTGCGCCCGACCGATACCAGGACGTAATCGCCCGTCAGTGTCTCGCGGGCTCCATCCTTCTCGATCTCGACAACAACGGTATCGCCGGAGCGCCTCCCGCTCACGACTTTGGTGCCGGTGCGAATGTCGAGCCCCTGTTTTCGGAACGTCTTGTCGGCGTCTTTCACGAGATCGTCGTCCATGCCAGGCAGGATGGACGGCATGAGCTCGATGACGGTGACCTTCGCGCCGAGGCGACGCCAGACGGAGCCGAGCTCCAGTCCGATGACACCACCGCCGATGACGATGAGATGCTTCGGTACCGCCAGGATGCGCAGCGCACCGACGTTCGAAAGAACTCGCTCTTCATCAAACTTCAGGAACGGGAGCTCCACCGGGACCGAGCCCGTCGCGATGATCACGTTCCGGGCCGAATATCGTCCGGCACCTGTTCCCTCGACCTCGACGATGTTGCCGTCCAGGAGCGTTCCACGCCCCCTGGCCCAGGTGATCTTGTGCTTCCTGAAGAGGAATTCGATGCCCTTGGTGTTCTGACCAACGACATCATCCTTCCGCTTCAGCATAGTCGCGAGGTCAACACCCACGTTTCCGAGCGTAATGCCATGCTCGACTGCATGGAGTTGCGCAAACTCGAGGTGCTCGGAGCTCGTCAGGAGCGCCTTGCTGGGAATACAGCCGACGTTCACGCACGTCCCACCCAGCGTCTTGTCCATCTCGACGCACACGGTGGACAATCCCAACTGCGCAGCGCGGATGGCCGCGACATATCCGCCCGGCCCGCCGCCGATGATGACGACGTCCGCCGGCTGCGGGGCGGTGGTCTGATTACTCATGGATGATGATGCCGTGAGGAGCGATCCCGAAAGTTAGCGGTGCGGACAAACCCTGATTGTTCGGCGGCGCTCGGCGTGGTAGTATCGGGCATGGCGTCGCATGGATTGTTCGTTATCGCCGGAGAGCGTCCGCGCGAAACGAAGCCGAAGACGGACATTCCCCTCGAACGGCTGGCACGGCGATGGCGCAATTCCGGCGCAATCGATCGGCGGGAACAGCCGGACGACATCATTTCGTTGATGGACGGATGGATCCGGCTGCTCGAGCGTTCAGTCGCGCGCGTCGACGGACCGCGTCCGCGCTGATCAGTCGATCGCGAGCAGTCCCGGATCTTCCATCAGCTCCTTGATCCGCACGAGGAACAGCACGGCCTGCTGGCCGTCGATGATCCGGTGGTCGTAGGAGAGCGCCACGTACATCATCGGGCGAATCTCCACCTTGCCCGCGATGGCCACCGGCCGATCCTGCGTCTTGTGCAATCCGAGAATGCCGACCTGCGGGAAGTTGATGATCGGTGTCGAGACGAGCGACCCGAAAACGCCGCCATTCGTGATCGTGAAGGTGCCGCCGGTCAGGTCGTCCATCGTGAGCTTGCCATCGCGCGCGCGCTTCGCGACGTCGGCGATGGTGCGGGCGACATCGAGCATTCCCATCCGGTCGGCGTCCTTCAGGTTCGGAACGATCAGGCCGGCATCGGAGGCGACTGCGATGCCCATGTTCACGTAATTGTGATACACGATGAGATCCCCATCGATCTGCGCATTCACGACGGGGAATTCCTTCAACGCCATGCATGCGGCGCGCACGAAGAACGGCATCAATGACAGCCGTACGCCATGCTCTTTCTCGATTTTTTCCTTCACCCTCGCCCGCAGGGCCTCGACCTGCGTCATGTCGATCTCGTTGAACGTCGTGAGGCGCGCGGTGCTGACGTGCGACTGCAGCAGGTTCTCCGCAATGCGCTTCCGTCGCGTGGTCATCTTCTCGCGCGTTTCGCGATCGCCGCTCGGGGCAGGGCGCGCCGGCGGAGCGGGACGCGAAGGCGTGGTCATGGGTGCGCTTCGCTGCGGCCCCTGACCTTTCGCGTCCACGACGTCGGCTTTGCTCACGACGCCGCCGCGGCCGGTTCCCGGAACCCCCGAGAGGTCTGTCCCTGTTTCCGCGGCCACCCGCTGAGCGGCTGGCGATACACGCTGCGGTTGGCCTGCGTCAGCTGAGCCCGAGGCTTTCCCGCCACCCTTCGCTGGCGCCACTGGCGCCGCTGCAGGGGCGCCAGGCGAGGGAGCTGCTGCCTTTGCGTCCGATGTCCCACCGCTCGCTTTCTCATCGATCTCGGCAAGCAGCTGATCGAGCTTGACGACATCCCCTTCCTTCACCATGCGCTTCGTCAACACCCCGCCGGTGATCGAAGGCACCTCGACAGTGATCTTGTCGGTCTCGAGCTCGACCAACGTGTCTCCTGGCGCCACGCTCTCGCCCTCGTTCTTGAGCCACCGCGAGACGGTGGCCTCCACGATCGATTCGCCGAGCGGGGGAACTTTGATGGATGTCATGGCTGACGCAAATATACATTCCATCTCGTGCGCGCACTGACCATCCGGGGGTACGGCGGCCTCGAGCAACTCGAGCTTCGCGACGATGTGCCGATGCCGGACATTCTTGCACCGACGGACGTTCGCATCCGGGTGCGAGCCGCGGCCCTGAACCACATCGACCTGTTCGTGCTGCAGGGTCTGCCCGGATCGACGATTGTCGCCCCATGGATCGTCGCCTCCGACCTGTGTGGAGTTGTTGACGCGACAGGCCCCGCGGTTACGAACGTCGTCCCTGGCGACCTCGTGGTCGTGAATCCCGGCATGAGCGATCGTATTTGCGCGTATTGCGAGGCGGGAGAACATCCCTTGTGCCTGAAATACCGGATCCTGGGGGAGCACGCGCCTGGTACCGCTGCCGAATACGTAGTGGTGCCCGCGCCGAACGTTCGTGCGATTCCTTCCCACATTGACGTGCACGCCGCGGCCGCATTTTCACTCGCGACGCTGACGGCGTGGCGCATGTTGCATACGCGCGCTCGGGTGCGCGCAGGGGAGCGGGTGCTGATCGTCGGCATCGGCGGGGGTGTTGCCATCGCGGCGCTCCAGATTTGCAAGCAGATCGGCGCCGAGGTGTGGGTGACGTCGCGCTCGGCGGCGAAGCTGGAGCGCGCGAGGGCCCTCGGCGCGGATCACCTCATCGACAGCACTCGCCAGGATGTAGCGGCGGAGATCCGAAGCGCTACACGAAAGGCAGGTGTCAACGTCGTCGTCGACAGCGTTGGCGAGGCGACATGGCAGCAATCCCTCCTTGCACTTGGCAAGGCGGGTCGTCTCGTGACGTGCGGCGGCACCTCCGGCCCCATGGTCACGACTGACGTGCGCCGCATGTTCTGGAACCAGTGGACCATGATGGGCTCCACGATGGGGAACGACGAGGAGTACGACGCGATTATCCGCGAGCTGCGAATCGAGCGGCTGCTGCCACCCGTCGACGCCGTATTCCCCCTGAGCGACGGAAGGCGGGCATACGAACGACTCATGTCTGCCGAGCAGTTCGGGAAGGTCGTGATCGAGGTGTCGCGCACATGAAGGAGCCTGCGACGTACACCCAGGACGAGGAGCGTGCGGTTCGCGCGCAATACACAGCGGGGGGGAAGCCTATTTGTCCGCGAGATGGTGCCGTGCTCACGCTTCGAGACATCGGCGGCGGCTCGTTCGGGCTAGGTTATGCGCGGCGCCGGCAATGGCTCCTCTGTCCGACATGTCGCCGAAGCGTCATCTTCGACCGTGAACGCGGTACCCGCACCTAGCACCCAACACGCCATGATCTTCCAGGATCCCGAGCGCCCGGCATTTGCGAACCGACTGCAGTCGAGCTTCACCGAGGTGTTCGGCGAGTTGATTCCGTCGCTCCTCGGCGCCCTCGTCATCATCTTCGCCGGTTACCTGTTGGCGAAGCTGCTCGAGCGGATGGTGGACAGCGCACTCCGGAAGGTGGGGCTGAACTCCATGCTCGTGCGCGGTGGGGTGATGGAGGCCGTCGAAAGATCGGGTGCGCACATCAACCCCACGCGCGTCATCAGCAACCTGGTGTTCTGGCTGGTGATGTTTGCCGTCATCCTGGTGGCGGCGAATGCGCTGGGGCTCGAGTCGCTTGCCAGCGTGTTCGGTGAGCTGGTGAGCTACATCCCGAGCGTCATCGCGGCGATCGTGATCATTCTCGTTGGCATCGTGCTGGGCCAGTTCGTCGGGGGGCTGATTGCCGCGAGCGCGGGGGCGCTGCACGGCGGTCGGGCGCTGGCGCGCGTCGGGAGTGGCGGCGTCATCCTGCTCGCGGTGTTCATGGCCTTGCAGGAGTTGGGAATCGCGACCGAGATCGTGACGACGGCATTCGCCATCCTCTTCGGGGCCATCGCACTCGCCATCGCGCTGTCGTTCGGCCTGGGAAATCGGGAGCTGGCCGCCGAGATCACGCGCGAATGGTACGAGCGGTACAAGAAGGAGCGCGATGACGCCCTGGCCCGGGAGTCGGAATTCGACGACGACGACACGGAAGACGAGCCGGGCTCAGCGCCACCGATTACCGAATCCTGAAGGGCGTTTTTCGCCGGGTTTACGCCGGCTCAGTGTGATGTAAAACCAACGTCACAAACGTGAGAACCTGACCAGTTCTCTACGCCCTTAAATCTTTTCGGGGTAACCAGTTACGGCTCCTCGGCACGTTGATTCGCGGGGTGCCGAAGGCTATCCTTAAAGGTCCGAAAAGTCTCCCCCGCCGCCGTACCTCCCAGGCTTATGACTGCACCGAACAATCGCGAACGAATTCTTCCTCGCCCTATCGACGACGAGGTGAAGGAGTCGTTCATCAATTACTCGATGAGCGTCATCGTGTCGCGCGCGTTGCCCGACGTCCGCGATGGATTGAAGCCGGTGCATCGGCGCGTGTTGTACGCGATGAACGAGCTGGGACTCGTCCCCGGTCGCCCATACAAGAAGTCCGCAACCGTCGTTGGCGACGTGCTCGGCAAATACCATCCGCACGGCGACGCGAGCGTCTACGACGCCCTCGTGCGCATGGTGCAGGATTTCTCACTGCGCTATCCGCTCATCGACGGGCAGGGGAACTTTGGTTCGGTGGAAGGCGATCCTGCGGCGGCGTACCGGTACACGGAAGCGCGCCTGACGCAGACCGCGGTCGAGATGCTCGCGGACATCGACAAGAACACCGTCGATTTTGTCCCCAACTTCGACGACCGCCTGCAGGAACCCAGCGTCCTCCCCAGTGGCGTTCCGAACCTCGTCGTCAACGGATCCAGTGGTATTGCGGTCGGTATGGCCACCAACATCCCCCCGCACAACCTGCGGGAGGTGGTGAATGCCATCCTGATGCTGATCGACGATCCGGACGCCACCGTCGGCGACATCCGGAAGCACATCAAGGGGCCCGATTTCCCGACCGCCGGTTTCATCTACGGCAAGCAGGGAATCAAGGACTATCAGGAAACGGGTCGCGGGCGAATCGTCATGCGCGCCCGTGCGGTGATCGAGGAGATGAAGGGCGGCCGCTCGCAGATCGTGATCACCGAGATCCCGTACCAGGTGAACAGCGCGAAGCTCATCGAGGACATCGCGAACCTCGTTCGCGACAAGAAGCTCGAGGGGATCAGCGACCTGCGGAACGAGTCCGACCGCGACGGCCTGCGCATCGTCATCGAGCTGAAGCGCGATGCGATTCCCAAGGTCGTGCTGAACCAGCTCTACAAGCACACGGCGATGCAGTCGACCTTCGGCGTCATCATGCTTGCGCTGGTGCCGGACTCTCAGACCGGGCGGCTGGTCCCGAAGGTCATGCCGCTGAAGGAAGTGCTCGAGCATTACATCGCGCACCGCCACACCGTCATCATCCGCCGCGCGCAGTTCGAGCTGGATGGCGCACTGGATCGCGAACACATCCTCGAAGGGTTGAAGATCGCCGTCGACAGCATCGACGAGGTCATCAAGGTCATTCGCAAGTCCGACGATCCGGCGATCGCGAACACCCAGCTGCAGAAGAAATTCAAGTTGTCGGAGCGCCAGGCAGACGCGATCCTCGCCATGCGCCTTGCCAGGCTCACGGGCCTCGAAATCGAGAAGCTCGAAGCCGAGTTGAAGGAAGTGCGCGCGCGGATCAAGGAGCTGAAGGAATTGCTGGCCTCGAAGCCGAAGCGCATGAAACTACTGAAGGACGAGCTCTCCGACGCCGCCAGGAAGTACGGCGATGATCGCCGCTCGGAGATCACGAGTGACGAGGGCGAGTTCACCGTCGAGGATCTGATCGCCGAGGAGGATATGGTCGTGACCATCTCCCACTCCGGCTACATCAAGCGCACGTCCGTGTCGACCTACAAGCGACAGCGGCGCGGGGGGAAGGGGCTCAACGGTCAGAACCTCAAGGACGAGGATTTTGTCGAGCACCTCTTCATCGCCTCGACACACGACTACATCCTCATCTTCACCGAAGATGGCCGTGTATTCTGGCTGAAGGTGCACGAGATCCCGCAGCTCGGTCGGGCCACCAAGGGGAAGCCCGTCGTGAACCTCATCAACGTCTCCGCGGAAACGAAGATCTCCGCGCTGATGCCGGTGCGAGAGTTCCGTGAAGATCAGTTCCTGCTCTTCGCCACGCAAAACGGCACGGTAAAGAAGACGCGGCTCTCGGAGTACGCGAATCCGCGCTCGACGGGAATCAAGGCCGTCAAGATCGAGAACGGCGACGAGCTGATCGACGTACAGGTGACCAGCGGCACGAACGACATCGTGCTCGCCACCAGGCACGGGCTCTCGATCCGGTTCCACGAGCAGGACGTGCGCGAAATGGGCCGCGATACCACCGGCGTGAAGGGCATCGAGCTCGGTGACAAGGACGAAGTGATCGGCATGGTCGTGCTGAAGCGCGAGGCCAATCTCCTGGTCGTGACCGAGCGCGGCATGGGCAAGTGCTCGCCGATCGACGAGTACCGCGTGCAGAAGCGCGGCGGCAAGGGCATCATCACCGTGCATCGCACGGAGAAGACCGGCGACGCCGTGTCGATCAAGGAAGTGCTCCCGGACGATGAGCTCATGCTCATCACGAAGCTGGGCATGGTGATTCGCATGCCGGTGAAGGGCATCCGGGTGTCGGGGCGCAATACGCAGGGCGTGCGTCTGGTCAATCTCGAGGACGCAGACTGCGTCAACGACGTCGCGCGCGTGGTGCCTGACGATGAAGAGGAGGGCGAGGAATCGCTCGAACCCGCAGCGGCGGGCGAAGAGTAGCCTTCAGTCTCGATCCGCGGAAAAACGGCCGGGTGAATGCCCGGCCGTTTTTCATGCCCGCCAGAGTCGGGGCAGGTCCACGATCACCGTGTACGCGCCGAGGGCAGCCATGCCGAGGGTGACGACGACGCCCGCGACAAGCAGCCATCCGGCGTGACGGTACTCGCCAACGATGGCACGCCGTCGGGATGCGATGAGCATTGCGGCGAGTCCCAGCGGCAGCACCAGGGCGTTAAGCGCTCCCACCGCGATCAGGACTTTGACCGGCCGTCCGACGAAGAGAAAAACCGTCGTGGACAGCACGATGAATGCGATGGTTACCGAGCGCCAATGGCGGTCGATGGAGCGCCCAAGTGTCCGCAGGAATGACACGGATGTATATGCGGAACCAACCACGCTCGTGATTGCTGCCGCCCACATGACGAGGCCGAACAGGCGATAGCCGACGTTCCCCGCGGCCTGACGAAAGACATCCGCTGGTGGATTGGTCGCGTCGAGCGCGACGCCGCGCGCAACAACACCCAATGCGCCGAGGAACAGGATCGTTCGCATCAACGATGCGACCCCGATGGCAAGGGTCGCGGAGCGCGTGACATCTCCCAGCCTCGCTGCACCGATAATGCCGGCGTCGATCAGCCGGTGAGCGCCCGCAAACGTGATATACCCGCCCACCGTCCCGCCGACGATCGCGACGATCGAAAGTACGTCGATGTGCTCCGGCATTACCATCGCGCGCACGGCATCCCCCACCGGCGGCCGCGACGCGATCGCCACATACAACGCCAGCGCGATCATCACGAGGCCAAGGCTCTTGGCAAAACCGTCCATCGCCCGGCCGGCCTGCGGAACGACGAACACTGCGATCGCCACCACCGCACTCAGCGCGGCACCGATCAGCGGATCCATCCCGGTCAATGCATTCAGGCCGAGCCCCGTCCCGCCGATGTTTCCGATGTTGAACGCCAGCCCGCCGATGGCGACAAGGGCGGCGAGACCCCATCCGAGGCCGGGCGCAACCCGATTCGCCACATCCTGTGCATGTTGCCCGCTGACCGTCAGTACTCGCCAGATATTGAGCTGCGCGACGAGGTCGACGACGATGGACACCAGAATCGCGAAGGCGAAGCTGGCACCCAGCGATTGCGTGAAGACGGCAGTCTGCGTGAGAAACCCCGGACCGATGGCCGACGTCGCCATCAGGAAGGCGGCACCAACGAGGGTGGAACGCAATGCTTTACCGTCCATGGACCAAATGATACCTTAGGCCACCTCTCGCCCACGAGCGCGGGGTTCTATGGCCTCCCCCCTGTCTCACCCACCCTCCGGGCGCCAGTCAGCGTTTTCCCCGCTGGCTGAAGGACCGACGGAACCGCCCACCGGTCCGTCGCTGGAAATCCAGGAAGCGCTCGCGCGCGACCAGGCGGACCTGCAGCGCGAGGTCATCCTCTGGCAGCGGTGGATTCGCTACGTCGCCATCATGCTTGCCGGCGGTGCGGTGCTGCTCGGCGCGTCGGCTCAAGACCTGCCTGTGATCCCGTTGATCGTGGTCACGGCATGCTACGTCGTGTGCGTGTTCGCTACCGCGTGGATCGTGCAGCACATTCCCGCCTCGCGGCCACGCTCATGGTTGCCCGGGTTGCTCGTCACCGCGGACCTCGTGGCGGTTGGAGCGATTTTTTATCTCACCAGTATCCCGCTCGTCACGAACCGCTTTCTCATCCTGGCGACGTTGTCCGTCGCCTTGTCCGCTTTCTATTTCGGGCGCATGCTCGGGTCGTACGCCGCGGCGCTGTCGATCGCCATCTACATCGGCATTGGGAGGATGCTTCCTCCCTTCGTCCCGGGTCCGCAGGTCATCAGCCTGACCGCGAACGTCTCGCTGTTCGTGATCGTGTCAGGAGTACTGACGTACACGTTCGGGCAGTTCCGGGCGCGCATGAACAAGCTGCGACTGTTCTGCAAGATTGTAGAGGAAGGCGACCTCTCGGGAACACTGGAGCTGAGCAAAGCAAAATACCCCGACGATTTGACCTTGCTGGCGCGGAGCTTCGAGGCGATGCGCAACGGTCTGGCCGAGCAGATCGGGACCGATGCCCTCACGAGCTGCATGAACCGGCGCGCGCTGGAGTCGCGACTGCGCGCAGAATGGCGACTGGCGAAGCGCCGGCCGAACGGACAGCTCGCGCTGCTGGCCATCGACCTGGATCACTTCAAGCAGATCAACGACACGCGCGGCCATCCCGTCGGGGACATCGTCCTGCAGCAGCTTGCTGGAATCATGAAGTCCACCGCGCGCGACACCGATGCGGTCTCTCGGTTCGGCGGCGACGAATTCGTCATCCTCCTCACGGACACGGGATGGCAGGGCGCGCTGACCTTCGCGGAACGCCTGCGCAGGCGGGTAGACGACTTCACCTTCGGCCCGCCGGGCAACCCCATGACTATCACGATTTCCGTGGGGGTCGCGCTGGCCAAGGGGACGGACCCCATCACCCCGGACGAGCTCCTGAAGGAAGCCGACCGCTCGCTTTACAAGGCGAAACAGCAGGGTCGCAACAGGGTCTTCGCCTGACTCCCCTCGGCGGCAGAGCGCCGAGACAGTAGCTTCCTTGGGTGACGGCCATCACAAGTGACCTGATATCCATGGCGGACCTGACGGACGCGGCTGCCACGCTGTCCGGGGTCGCTGTGCGTACTCCGCTGCTTCCGGCGCCGTATCTGGGTGAGAACATTTTTCTCAAGCCCGAGATGCTCCAGCGGGGCGGCGCGTTCAAGCTTCGCGGGGCGTACAACTTCCTCAGCCAACTCCCGCGGGAGGTCCGCGCGCGAGGTGTCGTTGCACCGTCATCAGGCAACCACGCGCAGGCGGTTGCACTCGCTGCTCGGTTGCTCGGGGCCCCCGCGATTGTCGTCATGCCCACGACCGTCACGGCGGCAAAGCGTGGTGGGGCCGAGCGCCTTGGTGCACGTGTGGAGCTGGCGGGGACGACGACCGCCGACCGGATGTCGCGCGCGATGGAGATCGTCCAAGCCGAGGGCGCGACGCTCGTGCCGCCGTATGACGACCCGCTGATCATCGCCGGGCAAGGCACCATCGGGCTCGAGATCGCGGACGACCTGCCGGATGTGGGAACGGTGCTGGTCCCGGTGGGTGGAGGAGGGCTGAGCGCCGGCGTTTCCGCTGCGATCAAGCTGCGGCGTCCCAATGCCCGCGTCATCGGGATCGAACCGGCCGGGGCGCCGAAGCTGTCGCAAGCCCGACAGGCTGGAAAGCCAGTGAAGCTCGGGGCCACGAAGAGCATCGCGGATGGCCTCCTCGCGGTGGAGATCGGTGCGCTGACGTTCGCGCACCACCAGCAGTTCATCGACGAAATGATCCTCGTGGACGATGCGGCCATGGTGCGGGCCATGCGACTCCTGCTGGATCGCGGGAAGCTCGTGGCCGAGCCCAGCGGAGCGATTACCGTGGCCGCGCTGATGCAGCACCCGGAGCTGCAGCAGGCGCAGGGTCCGACGGTGGCAGTGCTGAGCGGTGGCAACATCGAGTGGGATGGGTTGTCGTCCACGCTGAAGTAGCCGGGGACGAGGAGGAGCGGGAACGGTGGGTGCGGGCAAGGAGCAGGCACATGTCGTGGTCGCGGATGGCGACCCTCGCGAAGCGCGCGTGCTCTCGTGGCTCCTGCGCGAGCGCGGATATGCGGTGTCGTCCGTGGTGCCCGGGGATGACCTGCTCGCGCATCTACGCACCCGACGCGTCGACCTCGTCCTGCTCGACAGCAACGGCTCGACGCAGGAAATGCTGACGCGGCTCAGGCGGGAGGATTTTGGCCGCGATGTCCTCGTCATCATTGCGGGGGGCGATAGCCCGGCCGAGGCGACGCATGCGCTCGAGCTGGGCGCGGACGACTTCATTCCCAAGCCACTGCGCACCGCGGAACTCGTCGCTCGCGTAGGGGCGCAGTTACGCGCGAGGGCCGATCTTCGCCGGATGCATGCGGCGCTGCAGTTGCGCGAACAGGAGCTGGAGCGTGCGCAAGACGACATTGCGACGACGCGCCAGCTGGTGGAAATCCTCAACGAAGTCACGGCTGACCTGAGCGCCGCGGAGATATATCGCGTCTTGGCGCGACGGGTAGCGCGCGCCCTCGATCTTCGTCACTGCTCGGTGGTCCTCGCGACCGCCGATGAACCCACAGGAACCGTCGTCGCTGCATTCGACGATCCTGCGATCAACAATCTCCAGGTACAGCTGGATCGCTACCCGGAGTTCCTCGAGGCCCTCCGCACTGGCCGTCCCCTGCTGGTACCGGACGTCCTCGAAGACGCACGCTTTGCCTCGGTGCGCGAGATGTGGAAACAGGAGGGTCGTCCCACCGCGCCGGTTCGATCAGTACTGACCATTCCATTCTCGCTCGACCGACGCCAGGGCGGCGTGTTCTTCCTGCGGACCGAGCGTGGCGAACGTACACTGAGCCCTGAAG
Source organism: Gemmatimonadaceae bacterium (assembly GCA_035626995.1). GTDB lineage: Bacteria > Gemmatimonadota > Gemmatimonadetes > Gemmatimonadales > Gemmatimonadaceae > DASPMP01. The sequence goes on along the minus strand of DASPMP010000310.1, from coordinate 17,001 downwards.
ACGCGGAGTTTGCAGAGGTGGTCATTCGTGCTGCCGTGGCCGCGATCCGGCGCGCACAGGCCCTGGAATCCACGCGTGCGGACAACAAGCGCCTCGAGGAGCTCGCGACTACCGACTCGCTGACACGGCTCCTGAACCGTCGTGCGCTGCTCGACCGCTTGAGCTCCGAGGTGGATCGTGCCCGACGCTTCAAGAGTCAGCTTTCACTCCTGATGTTCGACCTGGACAACTTCAAGCAGATCAACGATCAGCACGGACACCTCGTGGGCGACGCGGTATTGCGACAGTTCGGGGGAATCCTGGCGAGCCACGCGCGGACCATCGACATCGTCGCCAGGTACGGCGGCGAAGAATTCGTGGTGATTCTCCCGGAGACGGCGCTGGATGGCGCCGTGATATTCGCCGAGCGACTCCGCGAAACCGCGGCAGGGAACCGGTTCGACATCGGGCAGCCCCGGTCATTCCATTTGACGTGCAGCGTAGGCGTTGCCACCTTTCCCTCACCTCGCGTGGCGTCCACAGAAGACCTCTTTGCCCGCGCGGACGAGGCGCTCTATCGCGCCAAGGCCGGCGGTCGTAACCAGGTGCGCACCTAGATGAATCGTTGCCCCACGTGCGGGACCACGTACGCAGATAACTCAAAGTTCTGCACGAAAGACGGGACGAAACTGATCCCGCAGGGCGGCGGCAATCCCATGGCTGTGAGCGGCCCGCGTCCCACCGCGGCCGCCGTGCGGCCGGAACTGAAGCCCACGCCGGCGCATGCGAATCTCGTCGGTCAGACGCTCGACAAGCGTTACCGCATCGAACGGAAGCTGGGTGAAGGCGGCATGTCTTTCGTGTATCTCGGTGCCGATCTCGGGACGCAGGAGCAGTTCGCCATCAAGGTCCTCAGCGAAGCCTTGTCGCAGGACGCCAACGCGATGGCGCGGCTGCGTCGCGAGGCGGCGCTGGGGATGCGCCTGGCTCACCCGAACGTCTGCCACATCATGCGGCTTGGCGAGACGGAGGATGGACTGGTCTACGTCGTGATGCCGTACGTCAACGGCGAGATCCTCGCGGACCGGAATAATCGTCTCGGCCACATTCCCCTCGCGGATACGGCGAAATTCGTGAAGGACATGGCCGCCGGGCTGGAGGTCGCGCACGAACTGAAGATCGTGCACCGCGACCTGAAGCCCGAGAACGTGATGATCTGCCGCGCGCAGGACGGGACCGAACATGCGGTTGTGATGGATTTCGGCCTCGCCAAGGAGCGGAAGGCGGAAGGAGAACTGCAGAAGCTCACGGCGACGGGCATAATCCTCGGCACGCCGGAGTTCATGAGCCCGGAGCAGCTTCGCGGGAAGCCGCTCGACCCGCGGACGGACATCTACTCGCTGGCCCTGATGACGTACGAGATGCTCACCGGAAAGCTGCCTTTTCAGGGGCGGACGCAGCAGGAAATGATGATTGCGCGGCTTCGCAGCGATCCCATGCCCATCCGGCGCATGCGGCCGGAACTCGACATCCCGGAAGCGGTAGAAAAGGTGCTGAACAAGGCGTTGTCCAGGAATCCTGACGACCGCTATCAGACCGTGGTTGAATTCGGCGAAGCATTGTCTGTCGCCGCCGGGGGTGTCTCCGCGGAAAGTGGCCTGCTCGGAAAGTTGTTTGGTCGGTAGCGCGTTCGGGGCCGTAGCCGGAAAGCTGTTGAAGAACTCAGTAGTCGGTGTGGCAGTCGCGGTATGCGCGTTCGTTCTTCCTTCCTCCGCGCACGCGCAGTGGGGACTTTGGCCCGCGGATTCACTCCTCGCGGAAGGCCGTCTGGCGCGCGCCGAGTCGGCGTACTATGCGCAAACACGCACGCGTCCCCGCGATCCGGTTGCCCGCGCAGCCCTCGGCCGCTTCCTGGCCGCGCGCGGTGGCGTGCGCGCAGGCGCCGTGCTGCTGGAAGAGGCGCAGTTCTTTGGCGGTGATTCCGCGGCCTTGGCGCGCGCACTCGTTCCGCTGTACGAACGCCTGAGAGACTATCGGATGCTGGCCGAGTTGAAGCCAGACGTGCTGAGCGCGGTTGAGCGCCGACGGGCCGTCTGGCTTGCCCGCAGGCCGTCGGAAGCGCGTCTGCGGGACACTGTCGTTCTCCTGACCTACCGGCCGCTTGGTGACGGGCGTGGCTTCGGCACTGTCATGCTGCGGATTGGCCGAAGTGAATACGCCGCCGTCATCGATCCCCGCGTGACTGGACTGGTGCTTCCGGCCGTGGCCCGTCGCGACGTCCGTGTGTTTGGCAACCATGGCGGGCGGACAATTGCCGTCGCCGACTCGATGCGCATTGGAAGCGTCATGTTCTCCAATGTGCCGGCATCGATCGGCAGCCCCGATGAAGCCGCGCGCGTGGGGTTCGATGTCATTGCGCCGTACTATCCCGGATTCGACCCATCGAAAAACATCCTGACACTGCGACGAGTGCAGCGCCGGTCGCCGTCACCAGCGGGTTCTCGCGTGCCCGCGTTGTATACCGATGACGGTATGCGGCTGTTGCTCGGTGACAAATGGCAGGCAACGACGTCCGCGATGCCTGCGATGTTGCTCGCCACGCGCAAGTGGATCTGGGACTGGAAGCTGGGAGATGTCGTCCTGAGCAACCCATAATCGGCAGGGTATCCAGGCACATCGCACCGACCTACCGGTGGTGCTGCAGCTCCACCATCAGGCAGCGGTCCTGGACGACGTCGATTCCTGCCTTCGCAAGCCGCTCGGCAGCCTGCTCGTTCCGGATGCCCAGCTGGAACCAGACACACTTTGGTTTTTTTGCGATGATGTCATCCACGTGCGCGGGTATGTCTTTCGGACGCCGGAAGACGTCTACGAGATCCACGTCACCGGGGATGTCCGCAATTCTGCGATAGACCTTCTCGGACAGAATTTCCGTGGCATCGGGATAGTACACGGGCACAGGGATGATTTCCTTGCCGACGCGCTGTGCATACTCGGGGACGTAATACGCCGGCTGATTCGGCTCCATCTTGATGCCGAGGACCGCGATGCGTTGCGTGTCCGCAAGAATGCGGGCGATCCCCGCGTCATCCTCAATCAGATGAGTCTGCCAGTCTGTCATTAGCTTTCCACGCCGATGGTGAACTGTCTTCTGGAGATACTAATCGGATGAGAATGCTGGTTCTTGGCGCCGGGCTGCAGGGCTCGGCGTGCGCATACGACCTTCTGCAAGATCCTGACGTGACGGAGGTGCGGCTCGCGGACATCCGTCTCGATTCGCTCGAGCCCTTTCTCACGCCGTATTCGGGGAAGCGCCTGATTCCCACTCGACTGGACGTGCGTGACGAGGAAGCTGTCGGCGCGCTAATGCGCGAGTCTGATGCCGTGATGAGCGCTCTGCCGTACTATTTCAATTACGAGATGGCCGTGTGCGCCGTGGACGCAGGCGTGCACTTCTGCGACCTGGGTGGCAATACCGAGATCGTATTCAAGCAGAAGACGCTGCACGAACGCGCTCAGGCCGAAGGTTCCTCCGTGATCCCCGACTGCGGACTCGCTCCGGGGATGGTGAACATCCTCGCCGAGCATGGCATTCGACAGCTGGACGCCGTGGAAGCGGTTCGCATCTATGTGGGTGGACTGCCGCAGAATCCCGAGCCTCCCCTGAACTACCAGATCGTGTACTCGCTGGAGGGGGTGCTGGACTACTACACCACGCTTTCCTGGGTGCTGCGCGGCGGAAAACGCACTCGCGTGAAGGCACTTTCCGAGATCGAACCGGTGAAGTTCCCCGCGCCGATCGGCGAGCTCGAAGCGTTTCATACGGCGGGCGGACTCTCGACGATGGCATTCCGGTACGAAGGGCGTGTCCCGACGATGGAGTACAAGACGCTTCGCTACCCGGGCCACGCGAAGCTGATGGAATCCATTCGTGACCTGGGTCTGCTCGACATGGAACCGGTGGACGTGAAGGGGCATAAGGTGGTCCCGCGGGATGCATTCATCGCGACGGTGGGCCCGCGGCTGAAGAAGCCGAACGGCAAGGATCTCGTGGCGCTTCGGGTTACCGCGCACGGCACGAAGAACGGAAAGCCGAAGAATGTTGGCTGGGAACTGCTGGACTACTTCGATGCCGAGCGTGGAATCAGCGCCATGGAGCGCACAACGGGATTTTCGCTCGCGATCACGGGAATGATGCAGGTACGCAAGCAGGTCGCGGGGCTTGGCGTCATGACGCCGGACGAGGCGATGCCCGCGGAGCGTTACATCCAGGAGCTGGCGAAGCGCGGCATCAACATCCGCGAGATCGCCGCCTAGTCACGATAGAAGTTGGCGAGCGTGGGCCCCATGCGATCCATGGTGGCCCGCGCGCCAAAGCGGTCGCGCCCATTGTAGATGAACGCAAACGCCAGTACCTCACCATTGAGGGCGGTGACGTAACCCGTGAGAGACGCCACCGTATTCGTGGTTCCGGTCTTCGCGTGCAGGTTGCCTTGCGCCGGCGTCGCGCGCATCCGGCGGCGCATCAATTCCGACTCTCCGGCCACAGGCATCGACGCATGGAATACAGAGCCCCATGACGACTTGTGCGCATATGAGAGCAACTGCACCATGGCGCGCGCCGTGAGTGAATCCGCCTCGGACAATCCACTCCCATCAGAGACCCTGATGTCCGTGGGGCGCGTCCCCGCCTTGCTGGACAGAAACGCGCGCAGGCTCTCGAGCGCGGACTGCGACGACGCCTGTCCGCCATTGTCCCTGGCAGCGTTGCGGTAGAGCAGTTCCGCGAAGTGGTTGATGCTCTCGCGATTCATGTACGAAACCATCTGCGCCATTGGCAGCGAATGGATGACGGCCACCCTCTCGGCACCCTGTGGTGTGCTCCCGGCGCGAATGGCTCCCTCGACCTCAACTCCATTCGCTTTCAGGGACGCGAGCAGGGCACCCGCCGCGAAGGTCGGTGGCTCCTGCACCACCAGTGAGTACCGCCGCGGCGCAGAGCGCGACCCGATCGTGCCGGTGACGGTGATGCCCCCCTCATTGTTCCGCCTGGCGACCACTCGACCGCCACTGCCTCCGACAACCTTCACCGAGCTGGTGATCGGGATGGCGGTGGTTGCAGGCTCGAGTTCCACGACGGCCTGACCGTTCTCGGCACGAGCGACAATCCAGACAAGGTTCTCGTTCAGGGAGAGCGCGGACACGGGCGCCGCGTACGCCGACATGAGATAGGTCGTCTTCCACCCATGCGGAATTCGCTCGAGAGCGAACGCGCCTTCGTCGGCGATGACGTCGCCACGGACGCGGGTAATGCCGGCGCCCGCGACCTGCTTTGCCAGCGCGTCCATGGGCGACTCGCCTTGCCAGAACCGGAGTGACAACGTCGGATCGCCGCCTCCGCGCAGGAAGAGCGGTCCCTCGAGAACGCCGTTGTTCACGGGCGTGTCGCGTAGCACCTCGGTCTCGAAACGATGCGCGGGGCCGAATTTTTCGAGCGCGAGACCCGTCGTCATCATCTTCATGATGGACGCGGGCTTCAGGAGCATGTCCGGGTTCGCGGAGAACAGAGTGTCGCCGCGTGTGATCGACACCACCATGACGCCCCACACGCCGCTTCGCGTATGTGCCCCAAGCACCGACCCGAGATCGGCGGCGAGTGCCGAGGCACTGCGCGGCGAGGAGAACGATGCGGATGGCGATGCCGCGCGCGTGGTGCGCACCGGCGTCCGCGAGGTCGTGCGACGTCGCTGGGTGCGATTCTGCTGCGGCGTGGCTTTGGCGGCGCCTGCCGCCGCTTCGGCGGTCCCTTCGCCGACGCTGCGAACCGCTGGTGCGACGTCGGGCTGAGCCTGTGCACCAACGCTCGCGCCCGGCAGCATCAGGAGCGTGAGAGCGACAACGAAAACCACACCGGCACAACGTGTTGTGTGACTTGAACCACGCGTCATGGCACTACAGGGAGGCAACTCGCGTTCCAGTGGCAGGCCCGCTCAGACCCGCAGATAGATGCGTTTGCCGTGCAGGACCGCCAACACCAAAAACCAGAAGGTTACGAAGGCAAGCGCAAAGGCGAGAGACGCATTCATCGGTGACAGCCATGACGCGAAGGCCGTGCGGTAGATCGCGTTCTGCAGCGAGACGGACTGGCCGTCGAGGTTCACCTTGAGAATCGAATAGATGAGCCGAGCCATGACGGCGGATCCGACGAATGCGACCATCGGGTTCATGCCGTAGATGACGAAGGGCTTCGTCCACCAGCGCCATCCCTGCATGTCGACCAGCCAGATGATCGTCGCGAGGGAGACGCACGCCATCCCCGCAGTGAAGATGACATAGGAGCCGGTCCACAGTCCCTTGTTGATCGGAAACGACCAGTGCCACATCTGGCCGACCATCATGCCCAGCGCACCGACCGCAAACATACCAGTCAGTCGGACTGCCAGGTCCTTCGGCTGGCCGATCCAGCGACCGGCCATGTTCCCCAACAACGCGGTGCAGATGGCGCCGCTCGTGGAAAGAAATCCCTCGGGATCCCAGGTCACGCTGCCAGTCCAAAGGTGGTTGCCGAGGCCAAACCGGCTCCAGTCGAGCAGAACGCGGTCCCAGTAGCCAGCCATCGTCGTGGAGCCGCGGTCGAGCAGCAATGCGCCCGGTGTTCCGTTCGTCCCTGGCACCGGCACCACTGTCATCAGGATGCAGTACCCGAGCAGGAGGACGGCGGTGACGATGACCTGCGTCTGCAGCCGTGCACGCGTCGCGATCAACGCCGAGACGATGTAGGCAAGACCGATGCGCTGCAGCACCCCCATGATCCGCCAGTGATACAGCCGGTCGACCACCCGCTCGAGAAACGACGGATCGGGGTTTCCCGGAACGGCGCCCCACGTAAAGAACGGAAAGCCGTTGATCAGGAGGCCAAACAGAAAGATGAGCGCGCCGCGCCGCAGGATCTGTCTGCGAATTGCGGCATCGTCGTCACCGCGCGCGCGTCGCGCGCCGATGGACAGCTGGGTGGTGATGCCGACGATGAAGAGGAAGAACGGAAAGATCAGGTCCGTCGGCGTCCAGCCATGCCACTCCGCATGGCGTAGCGGCGGGTAGATCGCGCTCCAGGTGCCGGGATCATTCACCAGCAGCATCCCCGCGACCGTGAGGCCGCGGAAGACGTCGAGCGAGACGAGGCGTTCACGCATCGCGCCGTCCCGCATGGCCGCTTAGAACGGGTTGATCTGGTCGAACAAGAGCAGCAGGACGAGCAGGGTGACGATGGCGATGATCAGCGGCCCGGTGAACAGCGCGCGGAACAGCTTGTGATCGTACTTCAGGTGCATGTAGAACATCACCACGATGGCAAACTTCACCGCCGACATGATGAGCAACGCTGGCACGAAGAGCGGCGACGCGACGAACGCCGGGATGTAGTAGACCCACACCTCGACGATCGTGATGACCGTGAGGATGAGCGCCACCCACTTGTACTGTTTCCACGTGGGATGCTCGTGCACTTCGCCCATCGACGCATGATCTGCGTGGGGCGCGTCGGTGTGGCCGTGGGAATCGTGAGCCATGAAAAGGTCGGGGACCGGGAAGAGGCTTACTGGATGAGATAGACGAGCGTGAAGATCGCGATCCAGACGACGTCCACGAAGTGCCAGTACAACGCCGAGATATCCACTAGGAGCGCGTCCTTCGGACCGAGCCCCCGTTTGACATCGATGGCGTACAACGTCAGCAGCCAGAGCACACCGACCGTGACGTGCGCGCCGTGGAAGCCGGTGAGTGTGAAGAAGGTGCTGCCGAACAAGTTGGTCTTGATGGTCAGTCCTTCGTGCACGAAGGACGTGAACTCATAGGCCTGAAAGCCGAGGAAGGTGGCGCCGAGGATCGCGGTGGCCAGCAGCCATGTCTTCGAGGAGGCAAGGATGCCGGTCCAGCCCGGCTTTCCCTTGTTCTCGACAGCCGCGAGGGCGAGCACCATCGTCAACGACGACATCAAGAGTACGAACGTCGACGCCGACGTGACCGGGATGTCGAGGATCGCCGGCAGCTCGGTGGCGCAGGGTGGATTTGTCGTCGGTCCGCATGTGGTGTGCGGCATCGGCCCGTTGACGCTCCGTCCCTTGTACACGAGGTACGTCGAGATCAGCGACGTGAAGAGCATGCATTCCGACCCGATGAACGTCCAGATCGCGATCTTGCGGTGATCGAGACCGGTCGTCGTCGGAGGATGTCCCTGATGCGGATGGGGCACTGCGGTCGCAGCCATTAGTGCGCGTCCTCCAGGGGCGTCAGCAGCCAGCTGTACAGGCCCAGAGTCATCAAAGTGGCGAAGAGGATGATCAGGATGGTGGCGAGCCCCGGTCGCCCCATGTGAATGGGCAGCATGGACGCAAACATCAGGGTCATGAACAGCGCAACGAACAACGGCTTGATCGACGGATTCGGCATCGGGATGCCGAGCTCCTTCGCGCTGAGGATGCGTTGCTCGGAGTGATCGGAGTTGACGGCTCCACCGGGGGGGTTGCCAATGGCATGTGAGACATGCCCGACGTGCTTTCCAGCCACATCGACATCGATCGCGCGTTCACCTTCGCGCGTATGGGGAACGTCTGTTGTCAGTTCGGGCGACTTGATGTCCCACAGCGGATAGCGGGACGTCACGCGGGGAATCGTGGCAAAGTTGTAGTCGGGGGGCGGCGAAGGCATGGCCCACTCGAGCGTCGGCGCGCCCCAGGGATCGTTCCCCGCGCGCTGCCCACGCTTCCGGCTCACGACGAGGTTGTACACGAAGATGAGCACCGCCACGGCCTGGATGTACGCGCCGATGGAGCTCATGAGGTTGTAGATCTCGAGTCCCTGACCGGCATCGTAGACCCATGTCCGCCGCGGCATCCCCATGAGGCCCGACCAGTGCATCGGCATGAACGTCAGGTTCATCCCGATGAAGGCAAGCCAGAAATGCCAGTTGCCCAGCTTTTCGCTCATCAACCGGCCAGTGAACTTCGGGTAGTAGTAGTACACGCCGGCCCAGAGTCCCATCATCGAGCCACCGAACAGGACGTAGTGGAAGTGCGCGACGATGAAGTAGGTGTCGGTCTGCTGCAGGTCCGCCGGCGGCGAGGCGTGCATGACGCCGGAGATGCCGCCGATGGTGAAGAGCGCCACGAGCGCGATGGCAAACTTGCAGGCGACAGTGAATCGAACGTCGCCACCCCACATCGTGAAGATCCAGTTGAAGATCTTCACTCCGGTGGGAATGCCGATGAGCATCGTGGTGACGGCGAACAGCGTGTCCGCGATCGGGCCCATGCCGACCGCGAACATGTGGTGCGCCCACACCCCGAAGCCCAGGAAGGCGATAAGGATGCCGGAGTACACCATCACCGGATATCCGAACAGCGGCTTCCGTGAAAACGTGGGAAGCACCTCGGAAACCAATCCGAACGCGGGCAGGATGAGGATGTAGACCTCCGGATGGCCGAAGATCCAGAAGAGATGCTGCCAGAGCAGCGGGTCGCCGCCAGCCTGGGTCAGGTAGAAGGTGGTGCCGAAGAAGCGGTCGAACTGGAGGAACACCAGCGCGATCGTAATCACGGGGAAGGCCAGTACCAGCAGGAACTGGACGATGAACGCCATCCACGTGAAGATGGGCATGCGCATGAAATGCATGCCCGGCGCCCGCATGTTGACGATGGTGGTGATGAAGTTGAACGCCGCAGCGAGCGACGACACGCCCAGGATCTGCAGACCGAGCATCCAGAAATCGATGTTCAGGTTCTGCGAGAATTGGTACGTGGTCAGCGGCGTATAACCGAACCACCCCCCATCCGGCGCCTGGCCGATGAGCCAGGACACGTTCATGAAGATCGAGCCGAACAGGTACACCCAGTAGCTGAATGCGTTGAGCCGCGGGAACGCGACGTCACGCGCACCGATCTGCAGCGGGATGAGCAGGTTGAAGAAGGCCGCGGACAGCGGCATGACGACGAGGAAGATCATCGTCGTGCCGTGCATCGTGAACAGCATGTTGTACATCTCGGCCGATACAAGCCGGCCGTTGGGTCCCTGCAGCTGCATGCGAAGCGTCAGCGCCTCGAGTCCGCCCACCAGGAACCAGGTGAGTGACGTGTAGAGGTACAGGATGCCGATGCGCTTGTGATCGACCGTCGTGAGCCAGCTCCAGAGGCCAGTCTCCTCGTGGTACGAGGAGCCAGCGTGCACTGGAGCGTGAGCGGCGGTTGCCATTGTCGTGATGTCTCCGTTCCGTCGTTACTTCAGGGCCTGCATGTAGGCGACGATGTCCGCGACCTGTTGATCGGTGAGACCGATCGTCAGGCGGGACTTGAGGATGGGATCGTACTGACCGATCCCAAGCGTCGTCATGAGCACACCGGGCTTCATGGCGCGCGCATTCTTGATCCAGGTGGCGAGATGCCGCGTGTCGTTCGGGAACAATCCACCTGCGATCGTATTGCGGCTACCCACGTGCGTCAGATCCGGTCCTGTCTTCGCCTGAACGCCGACCAGCCCGCGGATCGTGTGGCAAAGTGCGCAGCTTCCCCTCTGGACCAGCGCCATGCCGCGCGCAGCATCGCCCACGAGCGTGGTGTCGTAGGTGATCTCCGCAGGAATTGGCGTCTGTGGCACAGTGTGCGCCGGCATCCGCTCCCGGGGGAAGCCGATGAAGCCGGCCTGCATGGCAACCGGTTGCTGTGCTCCCGGCGTCGCGGCCGTCGGCTGTCCCGTGGACGGCGTGGTCGGCCCACCCACCCCTGTCGGTTGGTTGCGCGCCGGCGCCGTGGGATTCACCTGCGACCCCGGTGGTGCGACCGGCCGAGGCGCTACGCCCGGCGGTGTGGTGGGCGTCGCGCTCGCTGGTGCAGCCGCGACACCGCCGGAAAACACCGCTGGCGCCTGCTGATGCGCGATCCAGCTGGCGAACTGCTCCGGCGTGACCGTGAACGCGCGGAAGCGCATATTCGCGTGCGAGATGCCGCAGTACTCCGCGCAGAATCCGTTGAACGCGTCTTCGGTCGTCGAATCCGGCGTGAACCAGAGATAGTTCGTCCGGTTGTTTACCAGGTCGCGCTTCCCGCCAAGCGCGGGAATCCAGAAGGAGTGCAATACGTCCTGCGTCTTCAGCGCAAAATTCACCGTGCGCCCGATGGGCAGGTACACCTCATTCGCCGTGGAGACGTTGTACTGCGGATAGCGGAACTCCCACCACCACTGGTGACCGATGACTTCCACCTGCAATGCATCCGGCGGTGCGTCTGCCTGCGTCTTGAAAATCGTCCGCACGGTCGGGATCGCGATGACCGCGAGCACCACGGCCGGGATGACAGTCCACGCAATCTCGAGCTTTGTATTGCCGTGCACCTGTTCCGGCTGGACAGGAGTGCCGGGACGATGGCGATACTTCCAGAGTGCATAGATGAGCAGCACTTCGGTGAAGACGAACACCGCGGTGCCGAGCCAGATCAGCAGCGAAAAGAGACTGCCGACGTCGCGATTGAACTCTGTGCGGGAGTGAAAAACCGAATTCGGGTTCTGCACGCACCCGGAAACGAAGGTGAGTGCGACCGTCAGCGCAGCGAGCGAACGCCGGCGCGGGCGGGAGTCAGCGGGCATGCGGTATCCTTTACCGTCAGTTCTGAGCGTCCGGCCGATGCCAGATCGCTCGGGGAAAAACACCCGACAAGCACGCGCAAGGTATGCCCCACTATAGGGCAAATCAACCGTCGGACTGACTCGTCTTCTCTTCCTTGAGCTGATGCCGCTGAATGGTCTGGGTGATCGCGATTTCCAGCTGCTGCTTGATCGCCGCCATCCCCTCGCGCATGGCCCGCACGCGCATCTGCTCGCTCGAGCCGCGCGTCATCTGCATGTTCACCGACGTGACCAGGTCTGCGATCATGCCGAACTGACCCTTGAGCTTGCCCGCCAGGGTCGGCATCTGTCGTTTGAGGTTCTGCATGATGCTGCCCGCCGGCTTGTTGTTCTTCACGGACAACGCGTACGTCTCGACGAGGCCATGAATGCGCTGCTGCAGCAGCACCGCGTCGTCCAGCGTCGTCATCTTCGCCTGTCCGGCGCCGTCGAGCCTGATTCCAGCCATTACTTCACGCGCTCCAGCTTGGGGTTCTCGCGCTGCACCCGTCCGGCGCGCGACTGTGCCTTGCCGCCCACCTGGACGACATCCGCCGTGAAATCAAAGACGCCTTTGTACGCTGCGGAACCGATGCCATAGGCATCCACGGGGACCCCTTCGTCCTCGAATTCCTGCACCCGTTCCGCATCGAAGCCCCCGGACACGACGATCTGCACCTCGCCGAACCCTTCTCCGTCAAGCGCGTTTCGAACGTTCCAGACCAACTGTGGATTGACGCCCGTCGGACGAAAATTGCCGAGCTGTCCCAGCAGTGACTTGTCCACCATGTGCTCAGACGTATCCAGCCGCACTCCCCAGAGCCGGCCGCCGAGCGCGCGTGCGACGTCGACGGCAGTCCGAGCGCCATCATTCTCGTAATCAACAAGCGCCAGGAGACGCACATCCTCGGAGATCTGTCCGGCGATCGCCTTGGTTGCGGCAACGGTGTTGCCGCCAAATGCCGAGATGAGTGAGTGCGGAATCGTCCCAACGACCCGGCCCCCCAGCAGTGACCCCTGTGCGATAGTGCACACTTCCTTCGCGCCGCCAACCATCGCAGCGAATCCATCGCCAGCCTGCGCAAGGAAATGCTCGTCACGAGCGCCGAGGAAGAAGACGGACTTTGCGCGGGCAATATCCACAATCTCCCGGATGTTGCTGCAGACCCTCGACCGATGCGACAGCACGCCCAGATAGATGTTCTCGAGGTGCGCGAACGCCGCATAGTCGCCCTCGATGGTCATGACGGTGTCCCATGACTGGATCAGGTCACCCTCGTACAGCGCATTGACGGTCAATGCGCTGAAATCGTCCACGCACAGCTTGAGAAGTGCGACCGTTTCGTCGATGCCGGAGATCCAGCCGCCATGCTTCGCCGTCACCTGCATCAGGACGCGCGGATTCTTCTTCGCCGCTTTCAGGACGCTGGCGGACATCGCCATGTACTGGTCGGAGAATTCGCCCGCTCGCAGTCGTTCGACCGGCAGCTGGAACACGGCGGGATCGAGGCGCTTGCGGCGCCGCGCCGTCATGTCGTAGCGCGCGACGGCACTGTGCCGTGTGCGCTCCCCTCCGGCTGACGCCCCGTCATCGCGTCGGGATTCAACAGGTTGTCCAGCTGTTCCCGCGACAGGAGCTTCCGCTCGAGCAGCAGCTCATACACCCCGCGTCCGGACTGCAGCGCCTCCTTGGCCACCATCGACGCATTCTCATACCCGATCGTCGGGACCAGCGCGGTCACGATCCCGATGGACTGCTCCACAAACTGCCGCATGCGGGCCGGATTGGGGGTGATCCCCTCGATGCACCGTTCACGCAGCACGATGCATGCGTTCCGCAGTGTCTCGATGCTGCGCAGCAGGCGATACGCGATGACCGGTTCGAAAACGTTCAGCTGCAGCTGACCCGCTTCGGCGGCCATGGTCACGGTCACATCGCCGCCGATGACATCGAAGCACACCTGGTTCACCACTTCGGGAATGACGGGATTCACCTTCCCCGGCATGATCGACGATCCTGGCTGCATCGGCGGCAGGTTGATCTCGCCGAGCCCTGCCCGCGGGCCCGAGCTGAGTAACCGCAGATCATTGCAGATCTTCGACAGCTTCACGGCGCATCGCTTCAGGACACCCGAGAGCTGGACAAACGCACCGGTATCGGCGGTCGCTTCGATGAGGTCGGGTGCCGTGATGAGCGACAGGCCCGCAATCCGCGCGAGGTGCGCGCGAACCGCTTCGGCATAGCCCGGTGGTGCATTGATGCGCGTGCCGATGGCGGTCGCGCCCATATTGATTTCGCGAATCAGCGCCTGGGCTTCGCTCAGCCGTTCGACGTCCTCCAGGATGGTGTGCCCGAAGGCGGTGAATTCCTGCCCGAGGGTCATCGGCACGGCGTCCTGCAACTGGGTGCGTCCCATCTTGAGATGCGGCGCAAACTCTTCGCCCTTCGCGAGAAACTTTGCGGCCAGTGACGCCATCGCCGTCCGCAACGACTCGATGCTGCCATGCAGCGCGACCTTCACCGCAGTCGGATAGACGTCGTTCGTCGACTGACTCAAGTTTACGTGATTGTTCGGATGCACCGTCGCGTAATCGCCACGCGGCTTGCCGAGCAATTCGAGCGCGCGGTTCGCGATGACCTCGTTCGCATTCATGTTGGTCGAGGTGCCCGCGCCTCCCTGGATCGCATCCACGAGAAAGTGCTCGTGGTGCCTGCCGCCGCGGATCTCCTCGGCGGCGCGGACGATCACGTCGGCAGTCGCGGGCTCCAGCAATCCAAGGTCGCGGTTGGCAAGCGCTGCGGCGGCTTTCACGGCGGCGAGCGCCTCGACCAGCGACGGGAATTCACGGATGGCAACACCGGTGATTGGAAAATTCTCCAGCGCGCGCAGCGTCTGAATTCCGTAGAGGGCGTCATCCGCAACGTCACGCTCGCCGAGGAGATCGTGTTCCTTGCGCGTCCGCGCCCCGGTGAAGCCAAGCGTGCGTCCGCGGCCAACGAGCGTGGCGTCAGTCGCGGCCAGTCGATGCGAAATCGCACGCGCAGCGCGCGCGACGAGCGCGGCATATACGCTGGGATGTTCCTTGATCATCAGCTGCAGTTGCCCGGAGGTCAGCAGATACGCCTCCGTGCGCTGGATGGCGCGCGCGGTGGTGCCATGTGGCGCGTCATCGAGAAGCACCCCTTCGCCCACCGACTCACCTGGTCCGAGGGTGACGAGCCGCACCGGACGGCCGTTGACGCTCTTCTCGATCGATACGGCGCCCGTGATGAGAATCGCCATGAACCGGCGCGGCGCCCCTTCGCTGAACAGGATTTCGTCGGACTCGAACGTGCGGGCTTCGACGAGCTTGGACAGCTGGTGGAGGGAGGATTCCGTCACGCTGGCGAGGAACTGAACCGCCCGCAGCTGGTCGCGAACCGTGGCTGACATGCGCCGCAAGGTATCTGAGGGTTGCCCACTCTGCACGGCCCGCCTATTTCCCCTGCTTCCCCCGCGCTCAGGAGCTGCCGTGTCCCCATCCAGACGTGACTTTCTCGGCGTTTCCGCCGCAGCGGCCGCCGGCCTTGCCCTGCCGAAGCTTGCGGCCGCGCTGCCACAGGGTTCAGCCCGATCGACGGCGACGCGCGTCGCCGGCCGACCGGTGCTGATTTCGTCATCCAATGGCTTCCGCACGCGGCACCCCGACGGGAGGCCGGCGATCCAGGTCGCCTACGACATGCTGGCGGGAGGGGCCGATCCACTCGACGCCGCTGTGGCGGGGGTGCAGCTGGTCGAGCTGGACCCCACCGACACGAGTGTTGGCTTGGGCGGGCTTCCGAACGCGGACGGCGTGGTTCAGCTGGACGCGAGCTGCATGCACGGCCCTTCGAAACGAGCCGGAGCCGTCTCGGCGCTGGAGGACATCGCGACACCTGCCGCAGTGGCGAAGGCGGTGATGGACCGCACCGATCACATCATGCTCACCGGCGCCGGCGCCAAGAGATTCGCCCTCGAAATGGGCTTCCGGGAGCAGAATCTCCTCACCGAAGAGACCCGGCAGATCTGGCTCCGCTGGCGGTCGCGCGTGAATGCCAATGACAACTGGCTGGACCTGCCGGATCGCGGCCGTTCCGCAGTTCCGCCCATTCAGCTACCCCGCGTGCCCGACGAGGATGCCTACCTTCACATCGACTATGATGACGCTGGCATCCCTTATACGTACGGCACCATTAACATGAACGCGGTAACCGCGACCGGAGACATCGCGTCGGTGACAACGACCAGCGGCCTGTCATGGAAAATTCCCGGGCGGGTCGGCGACTCGCCGATCATTGGAGCAGGGCAGTATTGCGATAACGAGGTCGGCGCAGCGGGATCGACGGGTCGAGGGGAGGCGAACATCAAGGTGTGCGGTGCATTCCTCGCGGTCGAGTTCATGCGCCAGGGAATGACGCCCGAGGCCGCACTCGTGAAAGTCATGGAGCGGGTGATTGCCATGACCGAGCGTCGACTCCTCGATGCGCAGGGCCGTCCGTACTTCGACCTCAGCTTCTACGCGGTGAACAAGCGGGGCGAGTACGCCGGTGCCACCGCGTACGAGGGCGGTGACTTCGCGGTGTGCGACGCGAACGGTCCGCGCGTGGAGAAAAGCGTTTTCCTGTTCAAGGGTCGGCCTTCGCGTCGCACCGGCCCCGATTCCGCTTACGTGCGCCCCGGATGATCGAAGCCGGCAGGATGTGGAACCCGGGCCCGACGGAAGTCCGCCCGGAAGTGCTGGAGGCGCTCAGCCGCCCGATGATCTTTCATCGGAGTCCCGCGATGGAAGAGCTGATGCGCCGCGTCACGACCCGCCTCGGCGCGGTCTTCGGCACGACGCGGACGGTGCACGTGCTGACCGGATCGGGCACTTCGGCGATGGAGATGTCTATCCGGTGCGGCTCGTCGCGGCGGGTGCTGTCGCTCGTGCACGGTGACTTCGGCGAGCGCTTTGCCAACATCGCGGAATGCTGCGGTCGAACAGTGCACCGCCTGAAGGCTGATGCCGGCGACGTCGTACAACTCGATCGCGTCCGCGAAGCGCTGCTGAAGGGCGAGTTCGACGCAGTGACTGCGACGCATAGCGAAACCTCCGCGGGCATCCTTGCCGACATCGCCGGTCTCGGCGCAATCGTGAAGGAGCAACCGGGATGCATGTTGCTCATCGACGCGGTCTCGAGCGCCGGCGCGGCCCCCATCGCGATGGACGAGTGGGGAGTGGACGCCGTGGTGTCGGCGTCACAGAAGGCGCTCGCGCTTCCGCCAGGGCTCGCGTTCGCGGCCGTGTCTGATCGCCTGCTGGAACGTGCGCGAGGGCTGGGTGATCGCGGCGTGTACCTCGATGTTCTTCGCT
>DASPMP010000309.1:0-5997 GCA_035626995.1 Gemmatimonadaceae bacterium | reverse complement strand
CCACAGCCTTGGCGAGGTCCCAGGCAATGGCGGCCTCGGATGGCATGCCGGCAAGGAGAATCGTCGCCTCGGGGAGCCGCTCGCGAACCCGGCGCAGCACCTCGCTGAATTTCCCGGCGGGCCACGATCGCTCCGGGTGACCGACGGAGACGTTGACGAGGACCCGGGGTCGCCCGGTGGATCCCCAGAGCGTTTCAGCAGCCTGCCGGTCACGCTCGGAAACAGCCAACCGCGGACGCCAGTCGCGATCGGGAGCAACGCCAAAGGGCCGTGTGAGTGCGGCGACATAGTCCGTCCAATGGTCGCGGCGTTCTGGCTCGACCTTCACGGTATAAATGGAATCATTCTGTCGACTGCCGATCCCGATGCGCACCGGTGCACGGGTGCTGAGGAGCAGCGCCGCGGTCTGCGTGCTCAGCCCCCGGAGGACGACACGGCCATCAACGACTACGTCATAGCCTCGTTTGCACAGCGCCCTCCAGGTCGGCAGTGACTTGAGCAGGAAGCCGCCGCGCCGATGGACCAGCACCTCATTCACGAATGACAACGTGCGCGCCAGGGGCGCATTCTGCGGCGATGCCAGGACGTCGAACACCAATCGCGGTTGCGATTCCGCGATGGCGCGCATGGCCTCAATGGAAATAATCAGGTCACCGATCCCGTCATTGCGGATGAAAAGGACCCGGCGGGCGCGAGCCCGCCAATCGTTGCGCATGGGGCGTGTTCCGCCGAATGCGCGCAGCATCGCGGCGAGAAACCATTTGCGCCACAACTCTTCAACCCACTGCAGGCGTGGCATCAGTTACTGCCACCCCAGGTCGTGGATGATCGCGTCCAACACAGCGATGACCCGGTCCGGCGGAAGCCCGATCAGGGATCGCGGATCGTCGGAAAACGCGACGCGCCCGCGGTTGCGATACGGCACCCATTGCTCCGTGCCCTTCCGCATCAGCGCAAGCACCGGAATGTGAAACGCGGATGCGATCACGGTAATCGCGGTATCGGGGCTGACCACGAGATCCGCGGTCGCGGTCACGGCGGTCACTTCCGGCAGGGAGAGTGGCATTGCCACGCCGCCACCATCGCTCGCCAGAGTGGTCGCGGCCTGGTCGCCGCCCGGCATGGTGGGAACGATGATGGCCGCCTGTGGCAGCCGCTTCCGGATTGCCTGGATGACAGGGCCAAACCGTCCAAGCGGCCATTGCCGATCCGCAGATGCCGAGTACAGGTTGACGAGCACGCGCGGACGCCCTGTCCCCGAATTCCTCCATCGCTCGTCCGCCGCGGCCCGGTCGTCGTCCGACAGTGGAAGCTTCGCACGCCAGTCGCGGCTGTCTCCCGCAATGCCGAATGGCGTCCCGAGTGCAACGATCGCGTCGACCCAATGCGCGATTTTCGGCAGGTGAATGGGCACAGAATAGACCCGGTCGTTCCGCCGGCCAGCGATCCCGATACGCCACGACGCCCCGGTACTCAACATCAACATCTGCGTTTGCTTGTTCACGTTCGCGATCGCAACGCGTCCGTCGATGACCACGTCATATCGATTGCGGCGCAGACGACGCCACGTCGGCCACGCCTTCAGCAGGAACTGGCGCTTATGGACGATGACCTCGTTCACGAAGGAAAGCGTCCGGGCAAATGCGGCATTCTGTGGTGATGCCAGCAGATCGAGCGTGAAGGCGGGAGAGACTTCAGTGATCGCCCTGAGCAGCTCCATCGTGACCATCAGGTCGCCGATACCGTCGTCGCGGATGAAGAGAATGCGGTACGGCCGCGCATGCCAGTCCGGCAATGGCCGCCGAGGCCCGCCGAGCAACGCGACCATACCCCAGGAAAACGCCGAGCGAACCGCGGCCTCGATGGACGGGATTCGCATCGCGGCGGTCAGGTCTTTCCGGTGCCCGGCGTCCGGTATTGCGGATCGTTGTACATCTTGAATTGCCGGTACACCTTCGGCACCACGCGTCCCGCGGCCATGTCGCCCACGAGCCTGGAGATTTCTGCGGCAAGATCATCGCGCTGTTCGCGCATGACCTCCAGCCGCTGATTGCATCGGACGCGAAACTCCTCGGTGGCATCCGGACGCTCCGCCTGCTCGGCCATATGGAAAATCTTCAGCTCGATGATGGTGATCTTGTCGACCAGCGACCCCACCGTCTCAGCCATGGGGCTGGCCAGGGCGTGTGCCTGCGATCTGGTTCCGGACTTCTTCGTCGATGCGCTCGATCAGGTCATTCCGCTTCTGATTCAACTTGTCGACGTTGCGCTTGGCGGCAGCGACCTGGTCATCGTCGCTGACACGCGCCTTGTCCTCCTCGTGCCACAGCTCGATGTTGGTCATCGCCAGGCGCGAGATAAGCTCTCCGATGTTGTCTGCCATGGCGCAGAATATAGAACCTCGGCGCCAGCGGCAGCGAGTAGTTTTCCCGGCGATGAGCCATCCGACGCTGGACCGCGTCGCCATCGTCATGATGAGCGCCGTGGGCGATGCGGTGCATGTGCTGCCGGTGGTGAATGCGATCAAGCGGCACCGTCCCACCTGCCACATCACGTGGTTTCTCGAGCCACTGCCGGCGACGCTGGTCCGCGGCCATCCGGCCGTGGATGAGGTCGTCGAGGTGAAATCGCGCGGCGGTCTCACCGCTTGGCGCGACGTGGTCCGGAGCCATGGCGATCGGGAGTTCGACGTCGTCCTCGACTTGCAGGTCGCCATCAAGGCCGGGTTACTGACCGCCCTCCTCAACGCGCCGGTCAAGCTGGGCTTCGACTTCGGCCGCTCACGTGACGCCAACTGGTTGTTCACCAACGCCCGGATCCCGCGCCACACCCCGCAGCATGTCCAGGATCAATACTTCGAGTTCCTCGACGTGCTCGGCGTGCCGCATGATCCCGTTGAATGGGCCATCGGCCCATGGGCTTCCGAAGCCGGATGGGCGTCCGAGCTCATTCCTCCGAACTCACCGCCGATCGCTGCCATCGTGGTTGGCACCAGCAAGGCTGAGAAGGACTGGCCGGCGGAGCGGTGGGTGCCGGTGGTCGACGCGCTGCATCAGCGATTCAACATGCTGCCGGCGCTGGTCGGCGGAACGTCTGAGCGTGAGCGCGCCGCCGAGCGACTGTTGCTCGAGCGGTGCGCGCACAAGCCACTGTCGCTGCTCGGCAGCGGCCTCCGGAAGCTGGTAACCATCCTGAATGTGTCCGCGCTGGTACTCACGCCGGATACCGCGCCGCTGCATATCGCCGTCGCGCTGGGAAAGCCGGTGATCAGTCTCATGGGCGCCTCGGATCCCCGGCGCACGGGGCCCTATCGTGCATCGCGGCATCTCCTCATTGATGCGTATCGCGAGCCGGGAGATCCCCCCGAGCCGTTGAACATCCGCCGGGCGAACATGCATCGCATCACCGTAGAGCAGGTACTCGAAAAGATCGCGCTGTGGAACCGCAACCCGTCCGCGAGTCCATGATCATTCAGGATGGGTCGCGCGTGTGCATCGTTATGCTCAGCAGCGTGGGCGGCGCGACATGGACATTGCCGGTGTTGAACGCGATCAAGCGTCACGCACCCCTGAGCCACATTACCTGGATCATGCAACCCGGGCCGGCATCGCTGGTGCGAGGACATCCTGCGGTGGATGACATCGTGGTCCTCGAACGAAAGCAAGGGTGGCGAGCATTTCGGGATGTCCGTGACGTGTTGCGTTCTCGCCGGTTCGACGTGTCTTTGACGCTCCAGGTGTACCTCAAGGCAGGGATCGTCACGTCATTCGTACAGGCACCGATCAAGGTTGGATACGACCGTGCACGCACGAAAGACGCGAGCTGGCTGTTCACGAACCGCAGGATCCCCCCTCGCCCGCGTGGACATATCCAGGACGAGTTTCTCGAGTTCCTCGCACCCATCGGTGTGGACCCCGGTCCGGTGGAATACGCCATCGGCCCTTGCGGCGAGGAGCGCGCGGCCCAACAGCGTTTCTACGATTCCCTCGATCGCCCGGCTGCCGTCATCGTGGTTGGGACGACGAATCCGGAAAAGGATTGGCCAGCCGATCGATGGGCCACCGTGGCGGAGGCACTCCGGCATGATTTCGGTCTTGAACCGGTGCTCGCGGGGGGACGCAGCGACCGTGAACTCGCAGCCGAGCATATCATGCGCACGCGAATGTCCTTCGCCCCGCGTTCCACCCTCGGCTGTCCGTTGCGGGAGCTCGTAGGGATCATCGACGGAGCGGCGCTGGTGCTCTCCCCGGACACAGGACCGCTGCACCTCTCAGTCGCGCTCGAACGGCCAGTGATCGGCTTGTATGGATATCTCGACCCCCGACGCGTCGGGCCATATCGCCGCTATCAGGATCTGCTCATCGACGTGCACCGCAACGCTCCGGACGAGCCGGTGACGACGGAACAGCGACGCGGCAGGATGGAGCGAATCAGCGTACGCGATGTGCTCGATCGCGTGGAACGCTGGCGGACGACCTACGCTTCTTCGAGGGGACCGAAGGCGTAACGCAGCCCCACCCTGCCGCAGAGCCGAACGAGGCGCTGCAAGGGCAAGCCCATTACGGCGAAGTAATCTCCTTCGACGCGCTGCACGATCGTGGCGCCATAGCCCTGGATGCCATAGGAGCCCGCCTTGTCCATGGGCTCACCCGTCTCCAGGTACGCGGCAATGTCGGCGTCCGTGAGCGTGTGAAAGGTGACGTCCACTTCCTCGACATCGGATTCAAGCTGGCCCTTCCAGGCTACCGCAACCGCGGTTATGACGGTGTGGCGCCGTCCACTCAGTCGCCGGAGCATCCGCGCACCGTCGGCAACGTCCCGTGGTTTCCCCAGTACGTCGCCGTCCACCACCACGATGGTATCGCTGCCCACGACGACAGCATCAGCCGTTGCAATCACGCGCGCCTTTGCCCGCGCGAGCCGCTCCGCATGCGCGCGCGGTGATTCGCCCGGCAGATATGTCTCGTCGATATCCGCCGGACGCACTTCGTGTGAGATACCGACGAGCGTCAGGAGCTCGCGACGCCTCGGCGACTGCGAAGCGAGAATGACGCGGGGGCGTTTCGGGCTCATCGCTCAAGCCAGATAGTGACCGGACCGTCGTTTACCAATTCGACCTCCATGTCGGCGCCAAACTCCCCGTGGGCGGTGGAGAGGCCTCGTGCGCGGAGCAACTGGATGAAAAACTGATACAGCGGATTGGATAGGTCGGCAGGTGCTGCGTCCACGAAGCTCGGCCGTCGGCCCTTTATCGCATCGCCATAGAGCGTGAACTGTGACACCACGAGTATGCCAGCGTCCGGGATGTCGCCGAGCGCGCGGTTCATCTTCCCGGCATCGTCCGGGAAGATGCGCAGTGAGGCGATCTTGTCCGCCATCCAGTGCAGTTGCGCCTCGCGGTCGGAATGCGTGAAACCGACCAGCGCGAGCATGCCTCTGCCGACGCGGGCGATCACATTGCCTGCGACTCGCACTTCGGCGCGGGTAACGCGCTGCACCAGGACTCTCACACGCCTCCGATAACGGATCGGCGTGGAAAACTAGAGCCTCCCTGGTCTACCGGCTGACGCTCATCGTGTCGCTGCCAGATGCATTTCCGGTTCGGTTACTTCGGGATCGGGTGCAGGTGCGGCGGTTGTTACATGTACGGGCAGCCAGATGCGGAACGTGGTTCCCGCGTTCGGGGCGCTCTCCACGGCGATGAAGCCGCCGCTCTGGCGCACGGACCCATACACGCTCGCCAGCCCCAGCCCGCTGCCGGCGCCGGGTGATTTCGTGGTCATGAAGGGCTCGAAGATCCGCGCGACGACATCCGGGGACATACCGCGTCCGGTATCCGCTACGGACAGCAGCACGTAGTCTCCCGGAAGCATCTCCTGGTTGTGGACCGGGATGAAGTCCGGACGGACCGAGGTTGTGCGCGTTTCAATGTCGATTGTGCCGGAGCCAACGATGGCGTCGTTGGCATTTCGAATCAACGCCACCAGGACATGCTCC
>DASPMP010000308.1:0-9667 GCA_035626995.1 Gemmatimonadaceae bacterium | reverse complement strand
AGCAGGTGCGCATGACGCCCCTGGCCGCATGGACAATCGAGGACTTTTGCGCCCACGGGGAGCGCCATCAGGTCGATCAGCCGGGCGACTTCCTGGCGGTCGCGCTGGAGGTCGAAGAGTGGCTCATACTCCAGCAGGTACCGCTCGTCGAAATACGAGGCCCACCAGTCCGGTGACGCCGGCGTCAGAAGAACACCGGCTCCCGGTACGCGCCAAACACGTCCTCGAGCGCCGCACGAATCTCGTAGAGTGTGCAGTACGCGCGGGCGCACTCCAGGATGTGCGGCAAGGTGTTCTCGGTGCCGCGGGCAGCAGTGCGGAGACGGTCGAGTGCGGTCTTACAGCGCGCGTTATCGCGTTGCGATCGCATCTGCGCCATGCGGGCCCGCTGCTCGCGCTCCACCTCCGCGCCGACCTTCAGCGTGGGAATCGTCAACTCAGGCTCTTCGGTGACAAACTCATTCACGCCGACGATCACGCGCCGATGCTGCTCGATCTCCCACTGCTGGCGCGCGGCGGACTCCGCGATCTTGCGCTGCAGCCACCCGAGCTCGAGCCCCTTGACCACGCCGCCGACGGCGTCGATGTCCTCGAAGAGCGCCTCGGCGTCGCGCTCGAACTTGTCGGTCAACGCCTCGACATAATACGAACCGCCCAGGGGATCGATGACGCTGGGCACTCCGCTCTCGTAAGCGAGGATCTGCTGTGTGCGGAGCGCAACCTGCACGGCCTCCTCGGTGGGAAGCGCCAGGGTTTCGTCCATCGAGTTGGTGTGCAACGACTGTGTCCCACCCAGGACCGCCGCCATGGCCTGATAGGCGACGCGGACGACGTTGTTCGTCGGCTGCTGCGCCGTGAGAGTGACCCCAGCGGTTTGCGAGTGGAAGCGCATCATCCAGGACCGCGGATTCTTCGCGTGATAGCGTTCCTTCATGTGGCGCGCCCAGATCCGCCTGGCGGCACGCAGCTTCGCGATCTCCTCGAAGAAGTCGTTGTGAATATCCCAGAAGAAGGAAAGCCTCGGCGCGAATTCATCGACGTCCAGGCCACGCTCCATTCCCCGCTCCACGTACGTGAAGCCGTCGGCCAGGGTGAAGGCGAGCTCCTGGGCAGCCGTGGCTCCTGCCTCGCGGATGTGGTAGCCGGAGATGGAGATGGTGTTCCAGAGAGGGGCATGCTTTGCGCCCCATTCGAAACAATCCACGATGAGGCGCAGCGCGGGCTCAATGGGGAAGCACCACGCGTGCTGCGCCATGTACTCCTTCAGGATGTCGTTCTGGATTGTCCCGCGCAGCTTGTCCGGGGAGACTCCCTGCTTCTCCGCGGCGGCGATGTAGAACGCCCAGAGAATGATCGCCGGTCCATTGATGGTCATCGAGGTGGACACTTCGTCCATGGGGATGCCGTCGAACAGCACTTCCATGTCAGCGAGACTCGAGATCGCGACGCCGGTCTTGCCCACTTCACCTTCCGACCGGGGGTGATCGGAGTCGTACCCCATGAGCGTCGGGAAATCGAACGCCGTGGACAGTCCCGTCTGGCCATGCTCGAGCAGGAACTTGAAGCGCTCGTTCGTGTCCCGTGCACTGCCGAATCCGGCGAACTGGCGCATCGTCCACAGCTTGCCGCGGTACCCAGTCGGATGGATGCCGCGGGTGAACGGATACGTCCCCGGCACGCCCAGCGAGTCCGCGCTATCCGGTGCGACATTCAGCGCGGTGTACAGCGGATCGACTTCGGCGGTGCTGTTCACAAATCCGGCCGCGCGCTTCTCGCTCTTCTCGAAGCGGCGTCGCCATTCCGCGACTTCCGCGCGAAGTCGTTCGAGTTCGGCCTGTGCGTCCGAGCGTTCCGTGAATTCCCGAGTCGACGTCATGTTCGAGCCCCAGTCAAAAGATCGCCGCTGCGCGCCAGCAGGGCGTTCGCTACCTCGAATGGATTACGCGCTCCCGTTTCCAGATGCGGCAGTTGCTCATCGAGCCACGCCAGGAGCGACGCATCCTTCCATAGCCGGCGCCGGACTTTCGATTCCACGACTTCCACCACGCGCCGCCGTAACCGTGCGCGACGGCGCGCCTGCAACTCTCCGCCCTGCGCAAGATACTGAAAATGCCGTCCCGAGGCGCCGATGATCGCGTCGACTCCCTCCTGCTTCACGGCCACGGAGGCGAGCACCGGTGGCACCCAGCGCTCCGCGTCCGTCTTTGCCGCCGCCTCCCGCGCCGCACGTGCGGGATTCATCGCCAACTTTTCCTGCTTCGTCATTGGCCGGCCGAGCTGCACCCCATGATGGGCAGGCATGTTCTTCAGTACTTCGCCGCTGCGCAGCCCGAGCATCAGTTCCAGCTCGTTCCGCAGCCGGTCGGCGCCGGGGCGATCGGCCTTGTTCACCACAAAAATGTCCGCAATCTCCATCAGTCCCGCCTTCAGGGTCTGGATGGAGTCGCCGGATTCCGGAACGAGCACCACGATGGTGCTGTCGGCGTTACGTGACACATCCAGCTCGCTCTGTCCGACGCCCACCGTCTCGATGATGATGCGGTCGGTTCCGAACGCGTCGAGGACGTCCGCCACCTCACCGGTTGCCTCCGCCAGTCCGCCGAGCGAGCCACGTGTCGCCATTGAGCGAATGAACACGCCCGGATCGAGCGCAACGGATTCCATCCGAATGCGGTCGCCAAGGAGCGCGCCGCCCGTGAATGGCGACGTTGGATCCACGGCAATGACACCGACTGTCAATCCGGCTTCGCGAAATGAGGCAACGAGTGCGGCTGTGAGGGTGCTCTTCCCGGCCCCCGGTGGTCCCGTCACGCCGATGCGGCGCCCACGGCCGATGCGCGCGTGCAGCGTCCCGAGCAATTCGTCGAACCCATCCCGGTGGTTCTCGACGATGCTCACGGCGCGCGCCAACGCCGGCTTCTTTCCCGCCGTGAAGTCGTCGAGGAGCGCGCCGAGCTTCCGGTCCTGAATCGCCGTCATAGTGATGGGATGCCTGACGGCGTCGCACTGGCGGGATCGTCATGCTCATCGCGAATGTCGCCGACGAGTTCTTCCAGCAGGTTCTCCAGCGTCACGATCCCCAGCGTCTGCCTGCGTTCATCGTGCACGACGGCGAGATGCTGGCGCGCCTTGAGCATGCGAAACAGAAGCTCATTGCAGGGCGTGTCCGCGGGGGCAGACGCCACGGGCCGTAAAGGCGGCAGCTGCCCCGGCCGTGTCTTCAGCACGTCGAACGCGTGGTACATCCCCACAATCTGATCGAGCGAATCCTTATATGCCGGCACCCGGCTGAAGGCGGATTCCGCGATGACGGCGGCGGTTGATTTTGGGTCGAGGTGCTGAGGCACGGCAAAGATGTCGCGGCGTGGTGTCATCACGTCGCGCACATGCTTGACGCCGAATTCCATCACGCCGCTGATGATGGCGATCTCGTCCCGCCGGCCCACCCCCTCCATCTCTCCTTCGCGGAGCAGGTCCTGGATGGCGTCATGGCCGGACAGCGAGTTTGGCGCTTCCCGGACGCCGGCGATTGATCGTCCGAGGTGGAGTAGCGGGGCGGTTGCGACCTCGACGACGCGCAGCACGGGCATCGTCACGGGGATGACCACCGACGGCCATCGTCGCGCAATCGCCCTCGGCACGAGGTGCCCGAACAGGATTACGATCGCGGCATACCCCGCCAATCCGAGCATGGCGATCCCCTGATTCGCGCTCCGCCATCCGATCCACAGTCCGACAAATCCCACGGTCAGCGCGACTCCCGTATGCGCGCTGGCAAGTAGTCGCTGCGGACGCTCCAGATACATCATGACCGATGCCGCACCGCGCAGGCGCTGTTCGGCCCAGTGTCGCAGCCAGATCCGGCTCGCCGACCGCACCGCCATGGCTCCCGCGGTCACCCAGGCGACCATGAGAAGACAGACGAAGAACAGCGCGATCATCATGCGTCCCTCTCCGGAGCAGGCGTGCCCTGGCGGTCGAAATACACCCGCTCGATGCGCCGGCGTCGCACACGTTCGACGACGACCTTGAATCCGCCAATCGCCGCGCTCTCACCGGCGCGCGGCACTCGACCGAACGCGTCGTACAGCAACCCGCCAACCGTCGTCAGGTCCTCGCGCTGGAAATCGTAGCCGAGGGCTTCGGACAGGTCGGCCAGCGACAGACGCCCCGACACCCAGAAGTGCGCGTCGCCTTCCTGCTCGATGGGCGGCTCTTCAACATCATGCTCATCGCGGATCTCGCCGACGATCTCCTCGAGGACGTCCTCGATCGTGACGAGTCCTGCCGTGCCTCCGTACTCGTCGATGACGATCGCGATGTGCGTCCGCTGCGACCGGAAATCGCGAAGTTGCTGATCGATGGTCTTCGTTCCGGGGATGAAGGACGCCGGACGGATCAGGGTGGGCCAGTCGTCCGGCTCGGCCCCCGCGACCACCGCGCGAAGCAGGTCCTTGGCGTACAGGATGCCGATGACGTCATCGAGCGAGTCCTCGAACACTGGGAAGCGCGCGTGCTCCGAGCTCCGGATGCGGTCAAGTACTTCGGACCAGGGCGTCGTCTTCTCGATGCCTACGACATCGACCCGGGGCACCATGATTTCATCGACCGCGGTATCGCGCAGCGAGAATACGCCATGCAGCAACTCTTCCTCGGCGGCTCCGACGTCCGCTTCCGCGGCAACCACTTCCCGGAACTGTGCCGCGCCGGCATCGCGCTGAATGGATTTCTCGTCCGCGGGCGGGAGCACCCGCGCGAGCGCCCGTTCCACGACGCCGCCCATCCAGGTCACCGGCGCCATGATGAAGTCTACGACGGTGACCACAGGCGCGAGTCGCTGCACCATCTGTGGACCACGCGCGTATCCTGCCGCGCGCGAGATCCCTTCGACGAGCGCGACATTGATGAGCAGCAGGAGCATGGCAACCGCGAACGCCACGGACGCGATGAACGCGGAGTGCGCCAGCGCCAGCGCGAGCGCCGTCCCCGTCACCAGGTGCGTGAGCACGCGGCCGAGGGACAGCGCGCGATGCGTCCGTTCGGGATCCGACGTCACGCGCGAGGCGTCGTACGCCGACGCGAGGAGGGCACCGTCGGTGGCGGCGAGGATCGCGGCGACCGCCGACGACAGGATGGCGAGCAGCGACCAGGCGAATGTCACGAGGTTCGCTTGAGCTTTTGCACCAGCCGTTCCTGCCGACGCCACATGCGTGATTTCTCCCGCGCCTCCGACTCAGGATGATCGTATCCCAGGACGTGCAGCGTCCCGTGGACTACGAGCCGGACGAGCTCCTCCCGCACCGAGATGCCATTGCTCGCGGCCGACGCGCGCGCGACTTCGGGCGCGATATAGACATCGCCAATCACCGGGGCACTCCTGGCCGTGCGCCGGAATCCGAACGCGATGACGTCGGTTGGCCGGTTGCGCCGCAGGTGCCGCTTGTTGAGGCGCGTCATCGCCGCGGTCGAGAGGAAGGTCACCGAAAGCATCGCGTCGCGGACCCTCTCGGCGCGGAGCACGGCGTGCGCCACCTGTGCGACCCGCTCCTGCGCGATGGGAATACGGACGCGATCGAGGGAGACTGCGACGGCGATGCTCATCGCGCCGCGAACTCCGACGTGATGCCACCACTCTGCCGCGGATAGTCGATTCGGCTGTGGTACATGCCCGTCAGCACGCGGGTGAATTCTTCCTTGACCAGCTCCAGCTGGCGAAGCGTCAGTGGCGTTTCGCGGAGCTGCCCCTGGTCCAGCCGCTGGCGGACGATGTGCTCCACCACTTCGCGGACGCGGGGCGGCGTCGGCTCGCTCAGCACTCGGGTGCCGGCTTCAACGCCATCGGCGAGCATGACCACCGCCGTCTCCGCGCTGCGGGGGACCGGCCCCGGATACGCGTAGCGCTCCTCGTCGACGTCCATTCCATCCTGCCGCGCGCGGTCGAGGAAGTAGGAGATCTGACCCGTGCCGTGATGCTCGGTGATGAATGCCCGGAGCACCTTGGGGATGCGGTACTGCTCCGCGAGCCGGAGCCCTTCCGTCACATGCCCGCGAATGATTGCGGCACTCTGGTCTGGGGGCAGCGCATCGTGCGGATTACGGTCGCGCATCTGGTTCTCGACGAAATACTGCGGCCGCCCCAGCTTGCCGACGTCGTGGTAGTACGCGCCCACGCGCGCGAGCAGCGCGTTCGCACCGATCACCCGCGCTCCCGCTTCCGCAAGATTCGCGATGATCATCGTATGCGCGAATGTCCCCGGCGCCTCGAGACTGAGTCGCTGCATGAGCGGGCGATTGAGATCGGACCATTCGAGCAGCGTCAGCTCGGTTTCGATGCCGGTGAACGATTCCGCCAGCGGCAGCAACAGCAGGGCGAGGAGGACACTCGCCAGTGCATTGAGGGCACCATGGCCCGCGGACGCACCGATGGTGGTGATGCTGAGATCGAGCGTGAGCCCGATGGCAATCGCGGTGACCAGGTATGCACTGGCCGTCGCAACGAGCCAGATGTACGACTGGTGCCGTCGCGTTACCGCGCGGACGCTCAGGGCCGCAACCGCTCCGCCAACGAGGTTGATGAACAACGCGTTAGTACCGCGGAACGGCGCTTGCGCGCCCACAAGGATCGCCACGATCATCGTCAGCATCATGCTGATGCGCTGGTCGAACAGCGCGCTGAGCACCACGGCGACGACGGCGACGGGAATCAGCTCGGGCCGCAGCGGCCGCATCTGCGCGATGAGCGCTGACGCGATGAGCACCACCGCGACCAGCGCGGTCACGACGATCATCGAACGCCAGTGCGCATACAGCTGCGGCCGGAAGAAATACACGGTTACGCCCAGCAGGAGCAGGATCGCCAGATCGAACAGCATCGACCCGATCGCGCGACGCACGCGCGGCTGCGCCCCCTGCTCTTCGCTCAGCCGCTGCTGGAGCGCGCGCAGCTTCTCGTGCTCTTCCCGTCCCACGACTTCGTGCGCGCCGACGATCTTCTCCCCAGCCCGCACCGTATGGGTGTTGAGCCCGACGGAACGACGCAGCTCATCACGCCGGCGCTCCGTCGTCGCTCGGTCCAGGGTGATCGTCGGGCGGAACAGGCTTCCGATGAGCTTCAGGTAGAGCGCAGTGCCCGACTCGGATCCTGGATCAGGGTTGATGAGCCGCGCGCGCGAGACGAGCTGGCCAAAGGACAGAATGCTGTCCACCGGCAGCCGGCTTTCCTCCGCGCCGCGCATGAGCACCACCTGGCCGCGCAGCTGATCCACGGCACCCGTCGGCGCGACGCCGCCTGTCACCCACCGGTCGAAGACACGGCCCACCGCTTCGAACATGCGCTGCCGGCGCACCGGCGATGCGACGTATGCCGCTTCATCCGGGGTCAGAGCAACACCATACGTGCGCGCGCCTGCCTCGATGGCTGCCAGGTTCAACGGACGCGCGGAGGATGCGGTCTCGATGGCTTCGTTCAGCCCGGCGAGCAGCGCCCGCGAGGTGTCGAGCGCCTCCGGCACATGCCGGAATACCGGTTCCGCCGCGCGCGCTATGTCGTCACGCTCGCGTCGAAGGTCTGCGTCCGTCTTGGGCACGTCATACGCGAAGGGAGCGATGACGTTGTCGGTGGCCACCGCCCCGATTTCGTAGATGGGGATCTGCGTGGCCGGCGATTCCGGGAAGAGCGCGTACGTCAGGACGGCGAGGCCGGCGGCGAGGAGCAGCCGCGGGCCATGCAGCGCGAGTTGCAGGCGCCCGGGACCTCCATGCGCGACCGCCGTCGGCGAGGGTTGCACGGCGCTAGGGTTTGGCCTCGTCCTGATCGTACGCCTTGATGATGTCGCGGACAAGCCGGTGACGCACGACATCCGTCTCGTTGAAATACTGGAAGGCGATCCCCTCGATGCCCGGGAGGAGTCGCTCCACCTGCGTGAGACCGGACTGCGTGTTCTTCGGCAGGTCGACCTGCGTCTTGTCGCCGGTGATGACCATGCGCGAATTCACGCCGAGTCGGGTGAGCAGCATCTTCATCTGCATGGCCGTCGCGTTCTGGGCTTCGTCCACGATGACGAAGGCGTCGCCTAAGGTACGTCCCCGCATGAATGCCAGCGGTGCGATCTCGATGGTGCGGGTCTCCAGCGCCCGCTGGATGCGCTCGAACGGCATCATCTCGTCCAGCGCGTCGTACAACGGACGCAGGTACGGATCGACTTTCGCCTGCATGTCGCCCGGGAGGAAGCCGAGGTTTTCCCCGGCCTCGACGGCGGGTCGCGCGAGCACGATGCGCCGCACCCGCTTCTTCGTGAGGGCGTCGACTGCGGCGGCCACGGCGAGATAGGTCTTCCCCGTCCCCGCCGGCCCGATGCCAACGACGATGTCGTTTTCGGCGATCTTCTGGAGATACTCTGCCTGGCCAGCTGTCTTGGCCTGGATGACCTTGCGCACGCCAGGGAGTGCGATGCGCGATGGTCCCTCGGGACCGGCCCCCGCTCCCGGCTCCGCGCCGTCGCGCTCCTGATCGTCGCCGAGGCGCAGGACGTCGTCCGGCGTCAGCTCATCGCGCTGCCGCGCGATTTCCACCATGCGCCTGCCAACCACGGCCGCGCGTTGCACGAAATCGGGCGCGCCGGATATGACCATCGCATCCCCCCGCAGGGAGACTTTCACGCCGTACAGGCGCGAGAGCTCCAACAGGTTGGCGTCGTTTACGCCCGCCAGGGTGAGCATGTCCGCCCCTTCCGTGGAAACGCGCTGCGTCCCGCTGTCTTCTATCGCCACTCCAGACCGTCCGTTGGCCAAGGTTCTCTTACTCCCGAACTGAAATGTGCAGGTCCTGCAGGTCATCCTGCCCGACAGGACTCGGTGCTCCCTCGAACAGTGCGCGCGCGGCGGTCGTCTTCGGAAACGCGATCACATCGCGCAACGAAGTTGCGTCCGCGAGCACCATCGCAATGCGGTCGAATCCGAACGCGATGCCGCCGTGCGGCGGTGCCCCCGCCCGCAGCCCTTCGAGCAGGAACCCGAACCGCGCCTGCGCCGTCCCCTCGTCGATGCCCAGGAGCCCGAAGACCCGTGACTGCAGCGCCGGATCACTGATTCGGATGCTGCCGCCACCGAGCTCGAGCCCATCCATCACCACGTCGTATGCCAGCGCGCGCGCCTTCTCCGGCGAGCTGGACAACAGGCTCACGTCCTCCGGATTCGGAGCGGTGAATGGGTGATGCACCGCGCCGAGCGTTCCGGTCGTCGGATCCTGGTCGAACATCGGGAAATCGACCACCCAGAGGAAGTCGTGTCGGCCCTCAGGAATGAGATGCAGTCGAGCCGCGAGATCCTGGCGCACGCGGTCGAGCGCGGTGCTCGACACGCGATCGGGCCCGGCGACATACAACGCAAGCGCGCCGTCGGGGATGCCGAGGGCATCTGCCGCTCCCTCGCCGAGGAACTTTGCCGCGGCGCCTTCGAGCGCTCCGCCCGCACGCTTCAGCCGGATGAGGCCTCCCGCACCGCCGGACTTTGCCAGGGCTTCGATCTCGTCCACCTGCTTGCGCGAGAGGACGGCGCCGTTGGGCACCACGAGCCCACGCACGCGACCACCGCTGGCGATGGCCTGCTTCGCGATGCCGAAGTCAGATGCCGCGAAGACCTTCGTGGCGTCCCGGATCTCGAGCGCATA
>DASPMP010000307.1:0-5264 GCA_035626995.1 Gemmatimonadaceae bacterium | reverse complement strand
CAGGTCCTGCCGGTCAACAAGCGCGCGACGGATGTCGGCACCGACCAGCAGCCCTGCAGTGGTCGTGGTGGGGCCGAACAAGGAGTTCTCCGTTGGAATCAGCACCATCTCCGCTCCGGTTACCGATGCAATGCGGTCGAGGAGCCCGGACATCAGCGGAGCCATGGACGTACCGGTGACCACCCCAATGCGCAGTTTCCCGAGCCACGGAAGCTCCTTCGCATGTTCCGCGACGCGCGCCCGCAGCGCAGAAATCGAACCCACGCCGTTCTCGATCTGCGACAGGTCGCCGTAGTACTCGATCGGCGGGAGCTCACGTCCCGCGAGAAGGTACAGCTCATCGGACCCATATACCCATGCATGCCCGCGCTCCCCGAGTGCGCGCGCCGCCCACCGTTCCGACGTCTCCAGCAGCGTGAGCGCCGTCGCCTGGTCCATCGATCGACCCGTGTAGAGGTGCGAAAACTGGGTCAGCCCCACCGGCACCATCGCCACGGACAGGCAGGCGTCGCCAAATGACCACAGGTCGGCGAGCGATTGCTTCAAAACGTCCCCATCGTTCAGGCCTGGCACCACGACCATCTGACCATGAAACTGGATGCCGCCCTCAGTGAGTCGGCGAAGCTGCTCGACGATGTTGGGCACCCGCGGATTGTTCAGCAGCTTCTTGCGGGCTTCCCAGGGCGTCGCATGCACGGACACGTACAGCGGGGATAGCCGGTACTCCAGGATGCGCTCGAAATCGCGGTCCTTGAGGTTCGAGAGCGTCGCGAAGTTGCCGTAGGCAAACGAGAGCCGATAGTCGTCATCCCGGATGTACAGCGGTTTCCGAAGTCCTTTCGGCAACCCTTCGATGAAGCAGAACTCGCATCGGTTGGCGCAGCGCCGGACGGTGGGGGGCTCCAGATCGAGCCCCATGGTCTCGCCTTCGGGCCGCTCGACGTCATACACGATCTCCTCGCCGTTCGGGAGCCGTGCCTCGATGACCAGTTCGTCGTCGGCAGTAAGGAATTCCCAGTCGAGAAAGTCGGCGATCTCGCGGCCATTGACGGCCCGCAACTCCGTACCGGGCTCGATCCCCATTTCAGCGGCAATGCTGCCCGGATGTACTCGACTGACGCGAACCATGGTCTCCAAAAAAGTCGCGCCCCCGACGAGGCGCGATGCTCATGCAACCTAGGAGATGACGTGGCGGAAATCAAGATATTTGAGACACTTCGGGCCGCTCGCTTCATCCTGTTCCCGCAAACAAAACAGCCCGCCTTTCGGCGGGCTGTCTCGTTGGCTTCCGATCGGAATGCTCAGGAAATCGGATGATACTTGAACGCCGTGATTTCCTTGTTTCCAGGTGTAACCGTCGCATTGAACCGGGCGCTCTTCCCCGCCGGAACCGCAACGGGCACGTCCTTGGTCGCAATGGTGTTCCCTGTCCGATCCAGGAACTCGACCTTCATGGTCACGT
Organism: Gemmatimonadaceae bacterium; assembly: GCA_035626995.1. Lineage (GTDB taxonomy): Bacteria > Gemmatimonadota > Gemmatimonadetes > Gemmatimonadales > Gemmatimonadaceae > DASPMP01. The sequence continues at coordinate 3,802 of DASPMP010000307.1, read as the reverse complement.
TCTTGTCAGCCGTACCGGTGTTCGAGATGTTGCCGGCGACGACGGCCTTCTCTTCGGAACTGGTGAAGTCGCTCAGGCTCACGCGCATGGTCATGCCCTCGCGACGCTCATTCAGCTTGACTGCGGAATCGGTGTAGGCTGTCTCGAACTTGAACAGCGAATCGATGACCGCCTGGCTCAGGCGTCCTGATGCAGCGCCTGTCTTGGTCGCCCCCGCCTTGGCCTTGGTGGCCGAACCGGCCTTCAACCCAGCCGCGCGCTGATCACGGGCGCGCTTGGCAATTCCGGCATAGGACAACATCAGGAGCTGCATGTTTTCCTGGTTGTTCGGCTCCACGGACACGAGACGCGACGCGACGGGAATCGCCGCTTCGAATTCATCCTTCCGCAACAGCATGATCGCGAGATTCGAGAGTGCATCCCGGTGGTGGGAATTCTTCTCGAGCGCCGAACGGAAAAGTGTCGTCGCCTCAGGCACCATCTCTGCGCGCGCCATGCAGACACCGGCGTTCATCAGGTCGTTGTACGCGAACCCGGCGGGAGACGCCAGCTGATCCTTGTACATGGACCGAAGCACCGTGGTATCGCCGGAAGCGATCGCGACACGGCACATGCCCGCCTGCGCATTCGCGCGCATCTCGCCGGCGTTCGGATCCTTCAGGATCTCCTCGAACGCCTGACGTGCGGCGTCGATGTATGGCTTCTTGCCGGCGGCATCCGGCGTCCCTTCGGCGGAATCCGCAGCGATGTTGCCGAGGTAGATCAGGCTCTGCCGCTTGATGTCGATATACGTTGTGTCCTTCGACGCGACATCAACCGCTTTGCGATACAGTTCCATCGCCGCCGTCGAACGCTCGCGCTTCTGTGCGACGTTCGCCTTCACGACGTAACCATAAGGGCCGAATGGGTTGAGCAGGATCGCCTTATCGGCCGCGGCTTCCGCCGCTTCGAGATCATCGGCGTTCAGGCGCTCGATCGCGGTGTTGACCAGCGTGACCCATCCCTTCTGCCCGCGCCAGCGGGCCGTCTCCGACGCGCATTCCGGATTGGCTGCCTCCACGACGCGGAAGGCACTGTCGATGGCTGCGGCAAGGTCAATCGTGCCTTGCGGATCGGTGGCGTAACCGAGTGAGCCGCGAGTGGTGACCATCTCGATATTCGGCTGCATCGTCCACAGGACCAGCGTCTTGCCGAGAACGAGGTTGCGCCCCACCTGGTTGTCCATCCGCTCGGCATTTTCAGTCAGCCCCTTGACGGCTGCCGTGAGCTGCCGCGCCGCCGCTGTGGGATCGGTCGCTCCACTGGCAACCTGGATGGCGATGGTGGCCTTGCCGATGGCGGTCGGCCGGCTCTCGTTCACCTCGCAGGCCTTTTCAGTCTGCTGCGCACCCAGCACGCTCGCGCAGCCAACGGTCAAGCCAAGCGTCCGTACCATCGGACGAAGGAATCCGGTCATTCGAAATCTCCTGGAATTGTTCACACGAGCACGCTCTACCGCTCCAAATACCCCGTTCCGGCTATTGCCGTTCCGCCTCCATCGAGGCAAGCCAGAATATATCGCGTGCTGAGCGCCCTGTCGCCACCGCAACTCGTTGCACATCATCGAACTCCGGCTTGGTCCGCCATTGGCCATCGGGCAGTTGAACTGTCTTCACGGCGATGTCGTGTCCGAGGACCTGAACCCTGCGCATCTGCCTTGGCAGAGCCCGGCGTCGAACAACCTCCCGACGCACGCCGATGCTGGTCATCTCTGTGAGCAGCATCACTTCCAGATCAGCTGCGTCCGCTGGCCGGGCAAGCACCTCGACCCGAACGCCTGGTCGCCCCTTCTTCATCACCACGGGATGCAGTACGACGTCGAGGGCACCATGCGACCGGAGCACCTCTGCAGCACCAGCCAGATACTCCGGTGACATGTCATCGACTTCACACGTGAGGACGTGCAGCTCCTCGTCCTGGGCGCCCTCGTCGGCCAGATCCGCCAGCACTATCCGCAAGGCGTTGGCTCGGTCCGGAAACTCCTTGGTTCCTGCACCAAAACCGCTCCGACGAGGGACGTACGCCGCCGGCTCCGGACCAGCAGACAGCGTCCGCACCAGCGCGACCCCCGTCGGCGTCACGAGCTCTCCGGCACCAACAGGGCCCGGCCTGATGATGTGCCCCTCGAGCAGCTTCATCGTTGCGGGCGCGGGAACTGGCATGGTTCCATGCGCAGCGGTGACAACGCCATCACCGGTGGTAATAGGCCCGCAGTACACGGATTTGACGCCGAGCAGATCGAATCCCCAGATCGCTCCAACGATGTCGAGAATGGCGTCCACGGCACCCACTTCGTGCAGGTGAACTTTTTCGACGGTCGTACCATGAATCGCGGCTTCCTGCTCGGTGATAAGAGTAAAGGCGGCGTTCGCCAACGCTTTCACCCGGTCTGGAGCCTCCGACTGTTCGACAATCTTCATGATGTGCTTCAGGTGCCGGCCGTGCGGCTGCGGCGGAATGGCGAAATCCACCTTCGTGCATGCAATGCCCGCCCGCTTCACGTCCCGAACATCGGCAGTGACGCCGTCGAGCTGAAGACGCGCCGGGAGGGTTCTGATCCATTCCGGATCGAGGCCGACCGCCACGAGCGCCCCCAGCGTCATGTCGCCGGAGATACCGCTAAAGGGATGAAGAATCGCTATTGGCATGTCATGCCCGGTACGAGGCTCCGTTTCCAGTATTGAACACCACGACGCTCGCGCCTTTTGGGATGCGTCCATCGCGACGCATCGCACGCAGCACGGCCAGCGCGCAGCCCCCCTCCGGTGCGGCATCGATTCCTGTCGATCGTGCGAGAGTCGCGGTGTCGCTTGCGATCTCCTCTTCCGAGACCGCCACCGCGTCACCCGCGCTCTCCCGCACGGCGCGGAGAATCAGCCGGTCTCCAAGCGGCCCTGGTACGCGAAGGCCGGCGGCGTGCGTCTGCGGATCCTGCCATGGCGTGGCGTGATCCGCGCCGGCCTGCCAGGCGCGCACGATCGGCGCGCAGCCAGCCGATTGGGCAACAATCATCCGTGGCAGCGGAATCTCTCGTGGGAGCCATCCCCAGTCGACGAGTTCCCGGAACACCTTCCACATGCCAATCAGCCCTGTTCCACCACCCGTGGGATAGATGATGTGCGTCGGCAACCGGTTCCACCGGAGTTGCTCGGCGATTTCGAGCCCCATCGTTTTCTTGCCTTCGATGCGATACGGCTCGCGCAAGGTCGAAACGTCGAAATAGCCGGACTCCGCGGCGAATGCGCGCGCCTGCTTCCCGGCGTCCCCGATGTGGCCATCCACGAGGACCAGCTCGGCCCCCAGCGCCCGAATGGTCGCAACGATGTTCGAGGGCGTGAGACGAGGGGCATACACGCGCACGGGCAGTCCTGCAGCCGCGGCATATGCGGCCAGCGCGGCACCCGCATTACCCGCCGTGGGAACCACAAATCCCCGCACCCCGAAGCTTCGGGCGCGTGTTACCGCCGCACTCATTCCGCGTGCCTTGAACGACCCGGTCGGATTGAGGCCTTCTTCCTTGATCCATAGCGCGTCGAGTTCGAGCGCGGCCGCCAGCGTCGGGACGGGCAGCAACGGCGTGCCCCCTTCCCCGAGCGTCGTTGGCTGTTCTCCGCCGACCAATGGCATCACGGCGGCATATCGCCACATGTCCCAGCGGTCCTGCACGCTGTTGCGGGACGGCATCGCGCCTTCGTATCGAACGAGGTATGGCTGCCCGCACGCGGTGCACACCGAGGCAAGGGCATCACCGCGCGCGTTGGCG
>DASPMP010000306.1:0-9443 GCA_035626995.1 Gemmatimonadaceae bacterium | reverse complement strand
CGAACCTTGGATCGGTTCCTGCCGACTATCAGCGCCGCCAGACCATCACGAATGGCGAGCGCTTTGTGACGCCGGCGCTGAAGGAGTACGAAGAGAAAGTGCTCACGGCGAGCGAGCGAATCGAGCAGCGGGAGCGCGAGCTGTTCGACGCGCTGCGCTCGCGGGTGGGGCAGCAGGTGGCGCGACTGCACGGCATGGCGCGGTCCATCGCGGTGCTCGACGTGCTCACAGCGTTCGCTGAGGTAGCGGTGCGTGAGAACTACGCCCGGGCGCGGATCACCAACGACTTTGCGCTGCGGATCACCGGCGGCCGGCACCCCGTGGTGGAGCGGATGATGCCCCGCGACAAGTTCGTGCCCAACGACACGACCCTCACGACGGACGCCCGGGTCATCGTCCTGACGGGACCGAACATGGCGGGCAAGTCGACGATCCTGCGGCAGGTGGGGCTCATCGTGCTCATGGCGCACATCGGGAGCTTCGTGCCCGCGTCGAGTGCGGAGATCGGCGTCGTCGACCGGCTGTTCACGCGCGTGGGCGCCAGCGACAACCTCGCGCGCGGGCAGAGCACCTTCATGGTGGAGATGGCGGAAACGAGCGCCATCCTGCACACGGCCACGGCGCGCAGCCTCATCCTGCTCGACGAGATTGGTCGCGGGACGTCCACATACGATGGCGTGTCCATCGCGTGGGCGGTGACCGAGCACCTGCACAACGCCGGGTGCAAGACCATCTTCGCGACGCACTATCACGAGCTGACGCAGCTTGCGGACGACCTCGAGGCCGTACGCAACTACAACGTCGCCGTTCGGGAAGTGGGCGATCGCATCCTCTTCGTGCATCGTCTGGAGCCTGGCGGTGCCGACCGCTCGTATGGCATCGAGGTCGGGCGGCTCGCTGGTCTTCCGGATGCAGTGCTCGCGCGCGCGCGTCATCTGCTGCGGCTCCTCGAGAATGAGCAACTGGCCCGACCAGCGGCCGCCAAAGAACCATCCGTCGATCAGCTTGGGTTGTTTGCCTCGACGCAGAATCCTGTGGTCGAGAGGTTGAAGGGCACCGACGTGAACGCGCTCACTCCGGTGCAGGCGTTGGCGTTGCTCGATGCGCTCGTCACGGAAGCTCGCCAAGGCTAGTCCTCTGAGTCTCTGCGTCCTCTGCGTTTGATTCGCAGTTCGGTAAGTAGATTTTCCCCATGCTCGCACGGGTCATTGTCGTCGTAATTGCCGCGGTTGTGGCTGGCTGCCGGGAGGGCCCGGGACGGCAGTTCGCCATCGGGGGCGCAGAGCGCCCGGATGAGCCACCGGTCATGGTCAACGCCGAGATGCCATTCCGGTATCCGCCCACGCTGTACGCGCGACGAGTGCAGGGCAACGTGATGCTGCGGCTGTTCGTCGACACGGACGGACGCGTCCTGTCGGACTCCACCCGGGTGGAGGAATCCAGCGGCTACCCCGCGCTCGATTCCGCCGCGATGACGGGGTCGCAGGAGCTGTATTTCATCCCGGCGAAACTGCGCGGCGAACCGCTTGCCGTGTCCGTGTTGTTTCCCGTCTATTTCCGGCATCCCGAAGCGGCGCCACTCCCTGGTGACACCATCCTCGCGCGCCGGGAAGACAGCGTGACGCTCAAGACCAACACGGTCGCCCCTCCCGCTCCTGCAGGCACCAAGCGCCCATGAATCCTCGGCACCGCAAGCCGTACGAGTCTGTTCTCGATACCATCGGCTGGACGCCGCTCATCCGGCTGACGCGAATCACGCGAGGCGTGCGCACGCCTGTGTATGTCAAAGCGGAGTTCTTCAATCCTGGCGGCTCGATCAAGGATCGCATCGGGCTCCCGATCATCGAGCGCGCGGAAAAAGATGGATCGCTCAAGGCCGGCGGCACGGTGGTCGAGGCCACGAGCGGCAATACCGGAATCGGACTGGCGATCGCCGCGGCGCTTCGCGGTTACCGCTGCATCTTCACCATGCCGGACAAGATGTCGCAGGAGAAGGTCCGCCTGCTTCGCGCCTTTGGCGCCGAGGTGATCATCACCCCGACCGCGGTCCCGCCGGACCATCCCGAGAACTACCTGATGGTCGCGAAGCGGATCGCAAAGGAAACGCCGAATTCCATCTTCGCCAACCAGTTCTACAACGACGCCAATCCCGAGGCGCACTTCGCCACGACCGGTCCTGAGTTATGGGAGCAGACCGAGGGGAAGATCACCCATTTCGTCTACGCGGCTGGCACCGGCGGAACGATCACTGGGGTCGGTCGGTTTCTGAAAGGGAAGAACAAGAAGGTGAAGGTCGTCGCTGGTGATCCCGTCGGATCCATCCTCGCCGACATGTGGAAGACAAAGGGCAACGCGAAGGTCGAAGGAGTTCCCTACAAGGTCGAAGGCATCGGCCAGGACAAGGTGCCCGGCACGCTGGACATGTCGGTCATCGACGATTTCATGACCGTCACGGACAAGGAATCCTTCGCGATGGCGCGCCGCCTCACGCGTGAGGAGGGGCTGTTCGTTGGTGGATCAAGCGGACTCATCGTGCACGTGGCGATGGAAGTCGCGAGAAAGCTCGACGACCCCAATGCGTTCGTAGTGGCCGCGTTGCCGGATACCGGCGAGCGGTACCTGTCGAAGCTGTACAGCGATGAGTGGATGCGTGAAAACCAGATGCTCGACGCCGACCGCACCTCGCTGGGTCACGTCTTGCGGAACAAGCCGGATCACAAGGGCGACATCGTTTCGGTCACCGGCGGGCAGACCGTCCGCCAGGCCATCCGGTTGATGCACCTCCATGACGTCTCGCAGCTCCCCGTCATGGACGGCGCGAATTGCATCGGATCGGTGAGTGACTGGTCGCTGTCCACAAAGAGTCTCGAAGACACCAAGATGCTGGATGTCACCGTTTCGCAGGTCATGGATCCGCCATTCCCCACCGTCGATGATCAGCAGACGGCGGATAGCGTCGCGAAGTTGCTGTCCAAGTCCAACCCCGCCGTCCTCGTTCGAACCAATGGCAAGGTGACGGGTATCGTGACGCGCTCCGACCTCCTCTCGTACCTCATGTCGCGATGAAGATCACCGTCCTGATGGGGGGCACATCCGCGGAGCGCGATGTTTCGCTGGCAAGTTCGCTGCGGGTCGCGGAGGCGCTGCGCACGCGCGGACATGAAGTCGTCACCCTGGACACGGCGCGCGGTCCGCTCACGGAGAAAGACGAGCAGGCGATGCTCGCGAAAGGGAACGTGGTGAAGAAGGACCCGCCTTCGCAGGAGGAGCTCGCGGCGATGGCAGCGCAGACGTTGCCGCAGATGTTGAAGGCATTACCCGCGCTGCAGGAAGCCGACGTCGTCTTCCTGGGGCTGCACGGCGGCTACGGGGAGGACGGTTCCGTCCAGGCATTCCTGGACATGGCGGGGATCCGCTACACCGGCAGCGGGCATCTGGCGAGCGCACTGGCGATGGACAAGGATCTCTCCAAGCACCTGTTCCGGCGCGCGGGCGTCCCGACCGCCAACTGGATCATGGCGCGGAAGGACGAGGCCGGGGAGGAGCAGTTGGCGAAGCTTGGACTGCCCGTCGTCGTGAAGCCGTCCAAGCAAGGTTCCACGGTGGGACTCTCGGTCGTGAAGCGGCGCGAGGAGCTGGCGGCCGCGATCGCCGACGCGTTCCGGTACGACGACGAGGTCATGATCGAGCAGTTCGTGGCCGGTCGCGAGCTCACTGTGGGGATCCTCGGCGACGAAGCGCTTCCGGTCGGCGAAATCATTCCGAAGCACGAGATCTACGATTACGAGTGCAAGTACACCCCGGGGATGGCCGAAGAGGTCTTCCCGGCGCAGATTCAAACGGACAAGGCACGTGAGGCACAGGATCTGGCGCGCCGCGCATTTCAGGCGCTCAAGCTTCGTGGCTGCGCGCGCATTGATTTCCGCATGACCGAGGACGGCAGCCTGTACTGTCTGGAAGCGAACACCCTACCTGGAATGACCGGAACGAGTCTCATCCCGCAGGCGGCGGCTGCCGCCGGCATCACCTTCCCCGAGCTGTGCGAGCGGATTGCGCTCCTCGCTCGCGACGAGGCGCGATAAATGGCGCAAACTGCGGGGCCAACCGCCGCGCTGGCTGGAGTTCCCACGGGATTGCAAGCCCAAGGCGTGTGGGTGGGACGACGCCAGCTGTTCGTGCGCTTTGCAGCCGAGGCAGAGACGGCCACCATGTACACCGCCCAAGCCATCGCGCAAGAACTCAAGCGTGCGGCGACGCGCTCGTCCTTCCATTCCATCTCCGTTGGCGGGCGCGATCCCCTGGCGAACGCGGAATTTCTCGAAGCCGCATTTGCCGCCAACAAACCGCCCCTTCCGGTACTTCTCGATATCGACGGGCAGCGCCCTGAGGCGATCGGCCCGCTGTCGAAGCACGTCGCGCTCGCCCAGGTAACGCTGGAGGGGGCATCGCTCGAGCCGCCGGCTGAGCGCGCGATGGTGTCACTGAAGGCGTGCGCCGATGCCGGTCTGGAGCACGCGCTGGTGTTGTCACCGGGCGAACAGACCAGTGACGGCCAGCTTTTGCGGATCGTCGAACAGGCACACTCCGCGAGCGCCAAGACTGTGGTTGTCATTCACCCGCCGTACAACACGCCGATCGACCGCGATCGGCGCTGGGTGTCGCTGGTCGAGCGCGTGGCGGGCCTTCACTCCGACGTGCGGTTCCTGCTCCGGCTGCCGCCCCCGACTGGTACACGATGAGCTGGCAGGCGACCGAGACAGCGGACCAGGACTATCCGCGGACGACGCGCGTGGTGCAGGTGGTGATCGCGATCAATGTCGCGATCGCATTCCTGGCCGCGACGATCGTACAGTCGTCCGAGCTCGGGTCGCTGTTCGCATTTCGCGCTGGTCCATTGTCGGAGACCTGGTGGTCGGCGTTCACCTACATGTTCCTGCACGCGGGGCTCTGGCATCTCGCGATGAACATGTATTCGCTCTGGCTGTTCGGTCCGCGGCTGGAGCACCTGTGGGGCGCGCGCAGCTTCGCGCTGTTCTATCTGTGGTGCGGAATCGGCGGCGCGGTCTTCCACGCGCTCTTCGGTGGGCTGGCGTCCATGGTCGGCGCCTCGGCCGCGATCTTCGGGGTGATGCTCGCGTACGCGATGCACTGGCCGAAGGACGAGATCTATCTCTTCGGCGTTGTTCCGATGCGCGTGTCCACGCTCGTGCTCATGCTCGGGCTGCTGAACCTGTTCATGGGATACACGGCGGGTGCGGGTGGCGTCGCGTACTTCGCGCACCTGGGCGGATTCGCCTTCGCGTTCCTGTACCTGAAAAAGCCGCAGCACGTGAGCATCGATCAACTGCGCCAGCGCGTGTCGCCGGCGCCGGATGTGTCAGACGACATGACGCCGCGTCCCGCGCCCAAGCCGTCGACCCGGTCGCGTCATCGTGACGAGGTCGACGAGATCGTTGCGCAGAGCAAGGCTGCGGTCGGCAAGCGAGTGCAGCTCGTCCCCGGGAAGAAACCGGAGGTGCGCGATGCGCGTGGCGAGGAGCTCGATCGTGTGCTGGACAAGATCTCGCAGCAGGGACTGTCGAGCCTGACGCCTGACGAGCGCAAGCTGCTCGATGAAATGAGCAAGCAGCTGCGCGATCAGTAGCCAAAAAAGAGCCCCCGGGGGTTTCCCCGGGGGCGATGGCGTCAGGCCGTTCTCCCGACGCCAATGGTCGCCGCAGAGTGCGATCGACCTGTTGTGATTATACGCACACCAGCGCACACGCGCCAGCGAAAATATCCCGTTATACAGCGAACACGAGCGCACATCGTATGCCACGAGCTGAGCTGCTGGAAACCTTCGACAATCCCTATCCCGACCGCGAGTACGAAATCAAAATGGAATGCGACGAGTTTACGTCGCTCTGTCCGGTAGGGGGCATCGAGACTGATGCTGAGGAGTTGAAGCAGCTGCAGGGTGGCGCGCCTGACTTCGGCGTCATCTACATCACGTATGTGCCTGGCACGCAGTGTCTCGAGCTGAAGAGCCTGAAGTTGTATCTGTGGAGCTTTCGCAACGACGGGATTTTCTACGAGCGCGCGGTGAACCGGATTCTCGACGACCTGTCGAAGGCATGCACGCCGAGGTGGATGGAAGTTGTTGGCGACTTCAACGTTCGAGGCGGGATCAAGAGCGTGATTACGGCGAGGATCGGAGCGCGGAAGGACTGACAGACAGCTCGTGGGCTTGTCAGCTTGTCAGCTTGTCGGCTTGTCACCTAACGCCTGACGCCTGTCGGCTTGACCGTTTGACAGTTTGCCTGTTCGAGGGATATCAGTACGGTGCGCCCTCGGGAGGGTCCAATGGTTCGCTGTTCCGCTGCCCCGCGTCTTCTTGCGAACACAGGGTGTGTAATGATCGTTGCTGCCTGCGCCAGCGCACCCGTGCAGCAGTCCGCGGCGCCGGCCAACCCCGTCGTCTTCGGTTACGAACTGTCCACGCACCCTGAAAGCGCGCTTGCGACCGCGCGCTTTGCGCTTGGTACACTCGACGGCGCGATCCAGATGCCGCAGGTGCGACCGAAGTTCACCACGATCTCCACGCACTACATGCGCCCGCGACGGGGTGGTGGTCAGCGCCAAGTGGCGATCATCATCGCCGTCGATCGCGCGCAGACGAAGCGCGACAGCGCCCTGGTGACGCTGTTAGAGATACGCGGCTTTGCCGTCGACATGGCAGAGCAGGCGCCCACCGGACTGCGACGCACTGGCCTTCCACGGACCGCACTCTCGACCAACGCGCCGGCGCTGCGAACACCGCGACCAGTTACGCCGGCGGACACCGTGGACTGGCGATCGCTGCTGCTGGTGATGGAATCGCTGGAGGCATCGGGAGCACGCCGGCTTCCCTGACGCGGATGACGTGTCCCAAAACAAAAGCCCCCCGGCGACTGCCGGAGGGCTTTTGTCTACTCAGGAATACTCAGTACGAGTACCGGACCGTCAACTGCATCTGGTAGTTGTTCGCCGGCGTGTTCGGGTTGGTCGACCACGGTGAATTGTTGTTCACCATGCCGTTCAGCAGCGCCGTATTCATGTTGTAGTTCCACAGCGCCGTATTCAGCGGGCCCGTTTCGCGGCTCGCGGTCTGCAGCGCGGTGAGGTTGTTGAACGTGCCGCCGATCGGGAACTCCTGACGTCCCCAATTCTTGTTCAGGAGGTTGGGGAAGTTGAAGACGTCCCACTGCAGCGTGAGCTGCTGACCGCGCAGGTCCACAAGCGTCTGGCGGACGTTGAGGTCCATGCGCTTGTTCGCCGGCGCCTGGCAGCTGTTGCGGGCCATGATACGACCGCGCTGGCTGTTGAGGCAGGGCTGCATGGAGATGAAGCGATCGAACACCGCCGCGTCAGCGGCGTTGAGTGCGAAGGCGCCACCGGTGCCGCGGCCAAGCCGGAACTCACTCGCATCGGCCGGATTCACCGGGACGTAGATCGGATCGTTACCGCCGATACCGTCGCCGTTGATGTCGTTGTTCGTGACGTAGGTGATCGAGTGGCCGGACATCCACTCGAAGTAGGCGCTCACGTCCGTCTGGTTCTTTCTCCAGGGGAAGGTGAACGTTCCGTACGAGATGAACCGGTGCGGACGCTGGAAGTTCGAGACCTGCGCGTCGTTCGGGTCATTCTCGAGGCCGGAGAACTGTCGGCCGAAACGCCAGTTCGAAATGGCGCGGTCGGAGGTCAGCGACTGCACGTCGCGCGACTGCATGTACGTGTAGGCGCCCGTGAGCTCAAAGGCTCGGCTGAAGCGCTTCTTGAGCTGGCTGCTGAGTGCGAGCTGGTGGCCAGCCTTTGCGTTCGTCAGCTCGATGGCGCCTTCCGTGAAGTTTACGCCATTGAACGACGTGATATAACGCTGGTTGGCGTTCTGCACCGTGACCGAGCCGGTTCCCGAGGTCGTGATCGTATCGGCGTACAGGATACGACCATTGGGATCGGTGTACGGCGCGCCGCCAACGAGGCGCGGGCCGCGAAGGTTGCGGTCTCGCAGGTACAGCGCGTTGATGTCCTTCCGGTACAGCGCCTCGAAGGTGCCGAGGATGCCGAAGGGCAGCCAGTGATCGACGCCCAATGTGGTCGTGAAGTTCTGAGGATACTTGAAGTTCGGATCGGTCACGTTGACGCCAACGGTGCCGGCGTTGCCGGGGGTGGGCGCCGGTTGGCCGAGACAAGACGTCGGCTGCGCCGCGACGTCGGTCGTGAACGCAGGCACGTTGCCCGCGCCACTGCAGGCGACGGTAACGCCGCCGAGGCCGGTGTTGGAGAACGCGTTGCCGATCAGGATGTACGGGGTGTTGCCCGTAAAGATGCCCGCGTTGCCGCGGACCTGGGTCGTCTGCATCCCGGTGACGTCCCAGTTGAAGCCGACGCGCGGTGACCACAGCACTGCCGTCTCAGGAACGAGGTCGGTGCGCATCGTCGTGCCAGCCGCGATGGCCACCTGGTCGAGCGCGGCGTTGTACTTGGGCTTGTCGATGAAATTTGGGCGATCCGCGCGAATGCCGAACGTCACCGCGAAGCGCGGCGTCACGTTCCAGAGATCCTGGATGTATGCGGAAATCTGGTCGCCGCGGAACTGCGCAGCGATGTCACCGCCGTTCGCGTACGAGAACGCGTACGCGGACGGCGTGCCTGCCTGCAGGGCCGCGATGGTGGGGAACGTCCACGCACCGTTGCCGGCGCCACTCAGGAAGTAGTTGTAGATCTCCGTCTGCTCGTATCGGCCGCCGAGGGTCAGCGTGTGGTTGCCGAGGGGATACGTGAAGTTGTTGGAGAGCTCGAAGATCTCCTGCTTCAGGTCGTTGCCGGGGGAGAACCGCTCCGTTCCGGCGGTCACCGCGACGGAAGGACTCGTCCCGCCAGCCGGCGTGACGCCCACCGAGATCTCCGGCGCCGTCACGGGCACGATGCGGAAATCGCGGATGGTGTTGAACCCCGCCATGAACTCGTTCGACATCCCATTAGTGAGGTTCGTCAGGAACTGGAACGCCAGTGACCGGTTCTTGGCCTGGCGGGTGTACCTGTTCGACGTCAGGCGAATGCCGGAGCTCTGCTGTGTGACGTTGCTGGAGAGCGAGCCGGTGTTGCGCGAGAACTCATCCTGTTCCGCCACGTTGTCGAGAATGCGGAACACCGCACGATTCGAAGAATTGACGGACCAATCGAGTCGACCCATCAGGTTCGTGAGCGGGTTGCCACGTGGGAACGATCCTACACTGCCGACCGAGGCGGCGTCCGGGAACCCAGGCCGACCCGCGAGCGCATTGACGATCAGGTTGATCGAATCGACCGGAATGCGCACCTGACTGGTTCCGACCGTGTCGCCCGTCGAATTGAGGATTGGGCCGGTCGTCGGGTCGGTCCGCTCCTGCCACTCCGGTGCGATGAAGAAGTGCAGCTTGTCC
>DASPMP010000305.1:0-8457 GCA_035626995.1 Gemmatimonadaceae bacterium | reverse complement strand
GCCGCGGTTCTGGTATTTTTTGGCGACGGAGATCACGAAACGCAGGTTGCGCTTGACGAGCTCCTGGAGCGCATCCTGATCGCCCGCGCGGATCTTCCGCGCAAGCTGGATCTCCTCGTCACCCTTGAGCAGCGGGTACGTGGAGACCTCATAGAGGTACTGGTCGAGAATGTCGCGCTCCGGCTCGTTTGGAGCGATACCGGCTGGCGCGGTGCGCCGGCGACGGCGCTTCACATCAGTCATGTTCAGAATGGCCTCGGTGACTACGAGTTAGGGTAGTCATCTATATGCGCTGACGCGGCGGAGCGTCATGTCGCTGTGATTGAATGCCCGCGCCCGACGTGGCTGCCTGCGGGCCCCTACTTGAAGCAGATCGCGCTGCAAAATACCGGCCCTCGAAGTTTCCGCCAGCCCTTTTTGCTTGACTTCGAATATACCCGCGGATAGGTTTCGCGGTTCCGGCGGAAAACGCCCGTATGTGGCGTTGCTGCTTGGACTTGGGGACGTAGCTCAGCTGGGAGAGCGCCGCAATGGCATTGCGGAGGTCAGGGGTTCGATCCCCCTCGTCTCCACCTCAGTCCCTGGAGTAACGCACTGACGGTAATAGTCGCCGCTCAGCGTGGTACACCAGAGACCGCTGGTGGTTCCCGGGCGGTTAGCTCAGTTGGTTAGAGCGCCACGTTGACATCGTGGAGGTCACAAGTTCGAGTCTTGTACCGCCCATAGTAGATTGCAGGTCTGTTCGTAGCGCCCATAGCTCAATTGGATAGAGCATCTGACTACGGATCAGAAGGTTGGAGGTTCGAGTCCTTCTGGGCGCGCTTGGTGATCAAGAGAGGGAGTCGCGGGGCGTAGCTTAGCCCGGTAAAGCGCCTGGTTCGGGACCAGGAGATCGCTGGTTCAAATCCAGTCGCCCCGACTGCAGAAATTCGAGCCTCGCGCGTTGTGCGTGGGGCTTTTTTGTTTGGCGCAGGCTTACTGCCAACTGCTTACTGCCAACTGCTTACTGCCAAGAGCTTACGGCCAACCGCTTACTGCCAAGGGCTTCCTTCATCCCTGCCTGTCCCCTGTTCTCTGTTCCGTTCCCCGTTCCTGTTCCCCGTTCCCCCTCCCCCGCACATGCGAATCCTCCTGCCGGTCCTCCTCTCGACGCTGGCTCTCGCTGACTCGTCCGCGCAGCAGGCCCCGCGCGATACCACCCGCAAGATGTTCGTCGTTCCGGGCTCCCGCGCCGGAACCAGCGTCTTTCCGCTGGTGAATTATCCGGAAACGAAGCCGCTCGTCTGGGGACAGATCGACTGGAAGCACTACCACACCAACGACGAGATCAACCACTTCATGCGCGAGTGGGCGCAGAAGTATCCGGACCTCGTGCATCTCTACGAGGTCGGCCGGTCGTTCGGCGGCGAGCCGATCTGGCAGATGACATTAACGAACAAGAAGACCGGAAAGGACACCGACAAGCCTGCCGCTTTCTTCGAAGGGGGGCGGCATTCCGGCGAGATCACCGCGACCGAATCGGCGTTCTACCTCGCCTGGTACCTGATCACGCGCTACGGCAGCGACACCGCAGTCACGCGACTCCTCGATCGCAAGACGATCTACGTGAAGCCGGTGGTGAATCCGGACGGCAGCGAGATGTACCGCCTCACCGCGCAGAGCAACCGTAGCTCCGTGCGCCCGCACGACACCGACCGCGATGGTCTCCTCGATGAGGATCCGGGCGAAGACCTCGACAACGACGGCCACGTGCGACAGATGCGCGTCTTCGTCGGCGCCGGCAAGGGCAACGCGATCAAGGATTCGCTCGACCCGACGGGCCGCCTGATGCGCAACGTCGGACAGGGACGCGGCGACTATCGCATCTACTCAGAGGGAGTCGACAACGACCTCGATGGCGACTACAACGAGGACGGCATCGGCGGACTGGACCTGCACCGGAACTATCCGACGAACTGGCGCCCCGAGCCCGGCGGCGATTCCACGGGCCGCGGATTCACGCAGTTTGGCGCCGGGGAATATCCGCTGTCCGAACCCGAGACGCGCGCGGTGGTGATGTGGATGCTCACCCACCCCAATGTCGGCGTCGCCAACACGATGGACACGTCCGTACCGATGCACCTGCGGCCGCCGTCAACCTGCGAAGAAACCGAGTGCATGTTCCCGTCGGACCTGAAATGGTATCAGCACTTCGATTCCGTCGGCCTCTCGATCACGAATTACCCATGGGCGGGTGACGTGTACCGCAAGTACAACACGCGCGTCCCCGTGAATCCCTTCACCGGCGATTCCGCACAACCGCAACCGCTCTTCGGGCATTCCCCGGACTTCGGGTATTTCTCGCTCGGCGCCATCTGGTACGGCGACGAACTGTGGAATGGCGGACGCGAACGCGATTACAACAACAACGGCACCATCGAAGCCATCGAAGTCCTGCGCTACTGCGACGAGGCCTTCCAGGGCACCTGCTTCAAGAACTGGACGAAGTTCCAGCACCCAGTCCTCGGCGAGGTGGAGATCGGCGGCTACAATCCGAAGTTCTTCTCGCAGAATGGTCCGCCGGAAGTCCTCGAGAAGTGGGCGCGAAACCAGGCGATGTTCAACCTCTACATGGCGCAGTCGCTTCCCCAGATCGAGATCGCGGACGCCCGGGTGACGCCGCTGCGGGGCGCGCAGCGCGATTCCGCTACGCACGAGATCCGCGTCACCGTCCGGAACACCGGACTGCTGCCGACGGCGCTCGAACAGGCGAAGCGCGTGAAGATCGTCAGGCCCGATCGCGTCGTCGCGCAACCCGCGCGCGGAAGCAACACGCGTATCCTCGGGCGCACGCCGGAGTTCTGGCTCGCCGGACGGTCATCGCAAACGCTGACGCTCCGGGTGCGCGCGGGAACGGGCGCGAATGCGAACCGTGTCACCCTCCGGGCACTCAGTACCCGCGGCGGTGTGGCTGAACGTGAGATAACCTGGTAGCCGTTGAGACAAGTGCTTCGCAGGGCTAGATTTACAGGTTGTCATTGCGAGGCAAAGCGCGCGTAGCTCAGCTGGATAGAGCGTCTGCCTCCGGAGCTGAAGGTCACAGGTTCGAATCCTGTCGCGCGCGCTGATCGGAAATCGGGATATGGGAATGGGGAATAGGGTCCGTTGACTCTATTTCCCTTTCTTTTTTGGCCCATCCCTTGCCCTTTCTTCGTCCGATTCCCACCACCGTCCCCAGCGCAGATGGTCCCACGACTTGAGTGGCGCAATCTCATTCCCGGCATCATCGCCATTGTCGTCCTGGTTGGCGCGACACTCGTGGTGCTCATGAATGGTGGCATCGGACGCGTGCCGGGTGAAAAAATCTCACTGCATGTCGTCACGACCTCTGCACGCGGCGTAATGAAAGGCACGCCGGTGTGGGTCTCCGGCCAGCAGGTGGGGACCGTCGACGAAATCTCATTCCGCCCGGCGATCACGGACAGCAGCCGCGTCGTCCTCAGCCTGCGCGTGCAGGAGAAGGCGACCGCCCAGATCCGGCGCGATTCCGACATTCGCGTGCAGTCCGGCGCGAACATCATCGGCCCCATGGTGGTCTACATCACCGCTGGCACTCCCGGCGTTGCGACAGTGCGCGACGGCGACACGCTCCGCGCCAACACGCAATCCGATCTCGCCGCCTCTGTAACGCAGCTCGGCGAAGCGACGAAGCAGGTCGATCCCATCATGGCCGACGTTCGCGTCATCCTCGCGCAGGCGCGGGATCCGCGCGGCACCCTTGGCGCCGTGCGGACGCTGGGCGCGCCCCGCGGAATGGCTGATTTGCGCGCCCAGGTCTCGGCGCTTCGTGCCCAGTTGGTTCCCGAGGGAGGCAGCCCGTCGCGAGCCGCGCTGATGCGGAGCGTCAGGCGCACGATGGCGGAGGTTGATTCGATCCGGGCGTTGCTCGCGTCCGAAAATGCATCGCTCGGTCGTTTTCGACGCGATTCGACGTTGGGACGTACCGTCGCCAGTGTCCGCGATCGCCTGGACACGCTTCGCAGCCGCCTGGATTCGGCGGATGGCTCACTCGGGCGGTTCCAGCGGGACAGCTCGGTGACGTGGGCGCTCGCCGATGCGCGGCGTGAGATGGCGTTGCTGTTCGAGGATATCCGCAAGCGTCCACTACGGTACATCGCCTTTTGAACTCCACTGTTTCCGGCTACCTTCTCCGACCTGCCGCGCGACCCCGCGATGATGCATCGTTTTTTCCTCCCGCCTCGGACCGGCATACGTCCTCCGTCGACATTCTCGAGCTGAAGCGCAAACCTGCAGCGGAGCTGCAGGCGATGGCGCGCGAGCTCGTCCCCGACGCGCCCGCGGAGCTCACACCGCAGGAACTGATTTTCCGCGTGGAGCAGGCACTCCTCGACCGCGGCGAGCTGCTCACGGGTGAAGGCGTGCTCGAAGTGCTGCCCGAGGGGTATGGATTCCTGCGCAGCCAGGACTGGAATTACCTGTACAGTCCGGACGACATCTACGTCTCGCCCTCGCAGATCAAGCGCTTCGACCTCCGCACGGGAGACACGGTCCGCGGCCAGGTGCGCCCGCCGAAGGAGTGGGAGCGATATCTCGCGCTGCTGAAAGTCGAAGCGGTGAATGGCGACGATCCGGACCTCGCGAAGCAGCGCGTCACCTTCGACAACCTGCGACCGAAGTACCCGGAAGGGCGTCTCCGCCTCGAGCCTGCCAGCGGGGACATCAGCATGCGCGTGATGGACCTGATGGCACCCATCGGCAAGGGACAGCGCGGGCTGATCGTTGCGCCGCCACGCGCGGGCAAGACCATCCTCCTGCAGAAGATCGCCAACGCCATCGCCGAGAATCATCCGGAGGTGCACCTCATCGTGCTGCTCATCGACGAGCGGCCCGAGGAAGTGACCGACATGCGGAAGAACGTGAAGGGAGAAGTCATCGCTTCGACGTTCGATGAAAAAGCCGATCGACACGTGCAGGTCGCGGAGATGGTCATCGAAAAGGCCAAGCGCCTTGTCGAGCACAAGAAGGACGTGGTGATCCTGCTCGACTCCATCACGCGACTGGCGCGCGCGCACAACCAGGTGGCGCGTGACTCCGGGAAGATCATGACCGGCGGCCTCGACTCGAAGGCGCTCGAGCGTCCGAAAAAATTCTTCGGCGCCGCGCGCAACATCGCCGATGGAGGCTCGCTCACCATAATCGGCACGGCCCTCATCGAAACGGGCTCGCGGATGGACGAGGTGATCTTCGAGGAGTTCAAGGGCACCGGCAACATGGAGCTGGTCCTGTCCCGCAAGGTTGCCGACCGTCGTGTGTTCCCTGCCATCGACATCAACAAGTCCGGAACCCGGAAGGAAGAGCTGCTGCTGACCGACGAGGAGCGCAATCGCGTCTTCCTGCTTCGCAACTTCCTGGGCGACATGCCTGAAGTCGAGGCCATCGAGTTCCTGCTGAAGCAGATGTCCCGGTCGAAGAGCAACCGCGAGTTCTTCCAGCAGATGGTGCAGGGTGCGTGAGCCGCGTCCTCGCAGTGGACTGGGGCGATCGGCGAATCGGGCTCGCGGTGAGTGATCCGCTGGGAATGATCGCGTCACCCGCGGGGTTCATCGAGCGACGCAAAGGAAAGCGACCTCCAATCGCGAAAGTGATCGAGCGCGCGAAGGAGCTCGAAGCAACATCATTCGTGTTCGGCCTGCCGCTCGATGGCGAAGGGGACGACACTCCGCGTGCCGTGGAGGTCCGCGCCGTCGCTGCCGAAGTGGCCAGGCGTACGGGGATGCCGGTCGAGTTGGTCGATGAGCGGTACACGACGTCTGCGGCACGACGCGCGGTTCACGAAATGGGCGGGCGCCCGCAGGATCGTCGCGGCGACCTGGACGCGCTCGCGGCAACGGTACTCCTGCAGCACGTACTCGGGCGGTCGCGATGATCTTACGGCCCTCGGCTCTCGGCTCTCGGCTGTCAGCGCTCGGCTCCCGGCAGTCGGCTCTCAGCGCTCGGCTCTCGGTCATCAGTATCGTGGCGTTGATGGCCTGCGGCGGCAGTGGCGACGGACCCCTCACACGCGTGACGGTTCCGAATGGCGCATCAATGAAAGTTGCGGCCGATTCCCTCCACCGGGCCGGGGTGATCGGATCGCCGAGGATGTTCCGGCTGTATGCGAAGGTCCGGGGCGCCGATCGCGGCATCAAGGCGGGCACCTACGAACTGCGATCCGATGCGAGCTGGGGCTCGGTGCTCGATGCGCTGCGAAGTGGAAAGGGCGTCGTTACGACGGTGACGATCCCGGAGGGATTTACGCTGCGACAGACGGAAGTCCTGATGGCCACCAAACTGGGAGTGCCGGTGGATTCCGTTCGCGGCGCCGTGCGTGACACGGCGTTGCTCCGTCATCTCGATGTGCCGACCGGAAACCTCGAAGGCTATCTCTTCCCGGACACATATCATTTCTCCCCCGGCACGACCGCGCGCGCAGCCGTTCAGGCGATGGTGCGTCGCTTCGAGCAGCGATGGAAGCTGGCGTGGGGGGCGCGACTGGATACGCTGCGAATGTCCCGGCATTCCCTGTTGACGCTGGCGTCGATCGTGGAACGCGAAGCGCGTCTCCCGCAGGAACGACCGATCATCGCCGCGGTGTACTGGAACCGACTGAAAAAAGGGATGCGCCTGGAGGCCGACCCCACGGTGCAGTACGCGCTGCCGGAGTACCAGAGCCGATTGCTCTATCGCCACCTGAACGTGAACTCGCCCTACAACACGTATCGCAATCCCGGGCTTCCGCCGGGACCCATCGGGGCGCCGGGCGCGGCCAGCATCGAGGCATCGCTGTACCCGGCGAACGTCCCCTTCCTGTATTTCGTCGCGTATCCGGACGGACATCATGAGTTCCGGGTCCGGCTGGCCGACCATCAGGCCGCTGCACGCCTGGCTCGCCGGGAGTGGGATGCGGCAGCGCGACGCGCCGCGGCAGCGAGCGCGGCGAAGGCGCCCGCGACCAAGACTCCGGCAAAGACGGCGCGACCCACGACGAAGACAACGAAAGCGCCCGCGCCGGCACGCTCAGGCTGAGGCTCAGCGCGTCGCGTCCATCTTCTCACGGATGCGATCGGGCGGAGCACTGCGACTGCGCCAGCGGATTCGTACGCCCGGGGCGCTGCCCTGCGCCTTGACCTGCCGGCGTTTTGGCAATCGTTCGCCGCGGCGCGCGGCGTTTCGCGCCGCAGCTTCGATGCGCTCGAACACCGGCGGCAACATCATGAGGTCGACCAGGTCTGGATCGAACTGCGTTCCGCGCCCGGCGAGAAGGATGGTGGCTGCTTCCCGCGCGCTGCGTCCGTTGCGATAACGACGACGGTGCGTGATTGCGTCGAACGTATCGGCGATCATGACCACGCGTGCCGCGAATGGGATGTGGCGTCCTCGAAGCCCGCGCGGGTAGCCAGTGCCATTCCACTTCTCGTGATGGGACAGGACGGCTTCTGCCAGGCGAGGATGAAAGCTGGCGATGGGCGCGAGCACGTCGGCGCCGCGTTCCGGATGCTTGGCTATCGCTCGACGCTCCGCGGGAGTCAACCTCCGTGGCTCATGCACGATGTCGAAAAAGGCTTCGTGGATCTTTCCGATGTCGTGGAAGAGCGCGGTCAGCTCGATGGTGCGACGTTCGCGCTCGGGGAGCCCAATCGCGTCGACGAGAATGAGCGCATATTCGGCGACGCGACGCACATGCGCACCCGTTTGCGGGTCGTTGGCGTCGATGGCGCGGAGGAGGGATTCGAGAGCCGCAGCGGAGAAGCGCTCCGCTTGGCGGCGGAGTTTGCGTTCGTGGGCCATGGCGGCAGAGAAGGCAGTGGCGGCCGCGGCCGATCCGGCGATGGAAGCAATTCGCACGAGTCGGCTAAGGGCAAGAAGCTTTCCTCGCGAGGGAGGAGGGTAAACGAAAGGCCCCCATTGCGGAGCAATGGGGGCCTTTCAATGAGGTGCCGGCGACGGCCTACTCTCCCGCGCCCTCTCGGGCGGAGTACCATCGGCGCTGCAGGGCTTAACGGCCGTGTTCGGGATGGGAACGGGTGTGGCCCCTGCGCTCTAGTCACCAGCGATATATGTATGGCTTTCGGCCTCGGCCCTCGACCATCGGCAAAAGCCGAGGCCGAGAACTGAAGCTGAAAGCGAGGGAACTGGTAGATCGATCGAAACTATGCGTTTCTGATTCGCGTGCTTTGCACTCTTCTGGATTGCTCCATAGGGAGTAGTCAAGCCGCACGGGCGATTAGGATCGCTTCGCTCGGAGTCCGTTGCCGGACGTCCACGGGCGACCTATCGACGTCGTAGTCTTCGACGGCCCTTCAGGAGGCTCAAGGCCTCGGGAGAGTTCATCTTGGGGCGTGCTTCCCACTTAGATGCATTCAGCGGTTATCACAGCCGATCATCGCTACCCGGCGTTGCAGCTGGCGCCACAGCCGG
>DASPMP010000304.1:0-34076 GCA_035626995.1 Gemmatimonadaceae bacterium | reverse complement strand
GTATCGCGTTGCTGGTGGCGTGGGAGCGGACCATCCCGCCGCTGCGCGGTCAACCGGTGTTCCGTAGGCCCTGCGCGATTCCACTGAGCGTCGTCGCCAGCACGGCCATTTCTCGCGCGGGTGCATCCCCCTCGCCGCGCTCGCGCTTGCGACGCAGCAGCGCCACCTGCAGCAACGAGAGGGGATCGACATACGGATTCCTTAACGCGATTGCCGAGCGCAACACCGCGTTCTGGGACAGCAGGATGTCGCTCTCGCGGATGGCCATGATCGCGTGGACGGTGCGCTCGAATTCCTGCTCCAGTCTCTCCAGAAGCGCGAGGTCGACACCGGACTTCTTCACGTACAGCCGCGCGATCTCCATGTCGGACTTCGCACAGACCATCTCGATCTTTCCCAGCAGGTCGTCGAAGAAGGGCCAGTCACGGGCCATGCGACGCAGCGTGTCCAGTCCTTCACTGGTGCTCGTGTAGTGTTCCAACGCTGTACCCGCGCCCAGCCAACCCGTGAGCATCAGCCGGATTTGCGTCCAGCCAAAGCCCCACGGAATCGCGCGGATCCCAATGATTCCATCGCCGGCCCCGGGCCGGAAGGATGGACGCGAGCCGAAGCGCGCGTCCGCCAGTTCCTGCACAGGCGTGGCTTCGGTGAACATGCGGAACAGCTCCGGCGTTTCATGCACGAGCGTTCGGTAGGTGGCAAGGCTGAGTGCGGACAGGTCGTCCATCACGGCCCGGAATTCACCCAGGGTTTTCGCGCTGACGGCTGGGCCTGTGTTGAATTCCTGCAGCAGCACGCCCGCGAGCGTCACCTCCAGCGTGCGCTCGGCGACCGGAAGCAATCCAAACTGTTGCGACACGATCTCGCCCTGCTCCGTGATCTTGATCGCGCCATTCACGGTTCCCGGCGGGAGTGCCGCGAGCGCGCGGTAGACCGGGGAACCACCACCACGTCCGACGCTGCCGCCGCGCCCGTGAAACAGCACGAGTGTCAGGCCAGCGTCATGGAAAACCCCGGCAAGTTGTTCCTGCGCCGTGTACAGTGCCCACGACGACGCGAGGATGCCCGCGTCCTTCCCCGAGTCCGAGTAGCCGATCATGATTTCCTGCCAGTTGCCGCGGGCCGTCAGCTGACGCCGGTATTCGGGCTGCGCGAGCAGCTCCCGCATGACTGCCGGCGCGCGCTCGAGATCTTCGCGTGTCTCGAAGAGCGGCACGACATCCAGTCGCGAGCGGGGCGGGGTCGCGTCGAGGTCCACGAGTCCCGCATCACGGGCCAACTCGAGCACACGAAGCATGTCAGTCGCGGACGTGGCCATCGACACAATGAACGTGTCGGCGGCGCGCTCACCCACTTCATCCTGGATCACCCGCACGGCTTCCAGGATCCCCAGCATCCGCGGACGGTCGTCAAGCATCGCGGCATGGTCGCGAATGTCCATGAGGAAGCCGAAGAGACCGTGCGCTCGAACCATGGCAAGCAAGGGGTCCACGGATGTCCGACTGGCGTGCTCGGCGCCGGCGTTCTCGAGGTTCTCGCGAATCAGCAGGAGGTCCGCCTCCAGCTGCGATGCGCTGGTGTACGCCGCGCGTTCGGGTATTTCCCGTCCCGCGTCTCGTGAAGCCGTGAGGCGCCGCGTGGCGTCCACGCGCCCGGCCATGAGCGTGAGCTTGAGACGCAGCGGCTCGTCGGCGTTGCGATGCTTGTTCGCTTCGTACACATCGGGCAGCAGCGCGCTGTCCGCGGCAATGGAGTGACGCAGCTGCTCGCTCGGCGGGGCAATCGCTGACGAGACGGACAATCGTTGCACGAGATCGCGCAGCATCTCACCATAGCGACCGAGGATGGCGTAGCTCGAACGCCGGGCGGTGGCGATGGTGACGTCCGGAGTGACGAAGGGATTGCCATCGCGGTCGCCGCCCACCCAGTTGCCCATGCTGAGCGGGACATGCTGGCGCAGCGCGTCGGATGCCTTGCCGAACTCCTCTTCAAAGGCGCGCAGCAATGCGTCGCGAGCAGCGGCGCCGGCATCGAGCAATCGCGTCTCCAGGTACCAGATGACCGTGTTCACTTCGTCCTTGACCGATGGTCGGTCCTGCCGGACTTCGGAGGTGATCCAGAGCAGCTCGACCTCGCCTGTCAGCGCATCTTCGATGATCGTGCGCTCGGCAGGTGAAGCCGCCTCGCGATCCAGGAGCAGGCTTGCCACACGCGCCTGCAGGCCCAGCAGGGTGCGACGCGTACTCTCGGTGGGATGCGCCGTGAGCACCGGGCGCACGTCGAGACGCAGCAGCGCGTCCTGAACTTCTGCTGCGTCGTGATTGCCCGCGCGCAGGGCCCGCATGGCCCATCGCGCCGACCCCGGCTGCGGATCGTCGTTTCCAGCATCGCGATACGCGCGCGTGCGACGCACGCGGTGGACCTGCTCCGCCGTGTTGATCAGGAGGAAGAAGAGGGTGAATGCACGCGCGGTGACCGCGCTCTGGTCGAGGGAGAATCCCTGGACACGTTCCAGGAGCTGATCGAGGGTGGGGGCATCCGGTTGCCCATGCCGTCGCGCGCGACAGGCCTGGCGCAGGGATTCGACGGTATGAAACGCATCCTCACCTTCCAGGCGGCGGATGACGTCGCCGAGTGCGCCGGCGAGCCAGCGCACGTCGTCATGGAGCGGGACGTCCTCGCGGCGGATCGTCGGGCCAGTGCGTGCAGGCGGGGCGTCGGTCACGAGTCGGAATGTATGGCGTTCCCCCCTTCCAGGGATCACGGTGCTCGCCCTGAGAATACGCGGCAACGTCACACGCGAGTCCCGTCCTGCGGGACACCGCGGCCCACTCGTCACAGACCGAAACTGCAGGGTGGGCGGTGACGTACGGGCGCCAATGACACACTCTAGTTGACAGTCTACCAGACACGCACCCATACTCTGGTAGAATGACTCCCAGAAACGATTCTCATGGACGCGATGCCCTGCTCCAGGGCACGCTGGACCTCCTGGTCCTCCGGATCCTCGCCCTCGGCGCGCACCACGGGCATGGCATTGCCATCGCCATCCAGGCCCGGTCCGGCGACACGCTCCTCGTCGACCACGGGTCGCTGTACCCCGCGCTCCAGCGCCTCGAACAGCGCAAGCTGGTGAAAGGCGCGTGGGGCACCTCCGACAACAATCGCCGCGCGCGCTTTTACACGCTGACTGCTGCGGGCCGCAAGCAATTCAGTATTGAGGCGGGACGGTGGAACCGTCTCGTCGAATCCATCGCCCGGGTCATGGAACCGGGCCCCACGCCGGAGAAAGCCTGATGTTCGGCCGACGCTCGCAAGACGACTTCGAGAACGAGATCAAGTCCCATCTCGAGCTGGAGACGGAACGACTCCGCGCCCAGGGGATGTCCCAGGCAGACGCAGAACGCGCCGCGCGCCGCAACTTCGGCAATGTGGGCGTCGCCGAGGACCGCTTCTATCATGCGCAGCCGCTCGCTGCCCTTCAGGACATGGGACGCGACATGAAACATGCGTGGCGCGCGCTGCGGCGCACGCCGGTGTTCCTCACGACCTCCGTCGTCACGTTGGCGCTGGCCATCGGCGCCGTCGCCGGCATGTTCAACGTGGTCAACACCGTCATCCTCCAGCCACTCCCCTTCCAGGATGCCGAGCGGCTCGTCGTCGTCAACGGCAACGCGCCGGGCACCGACCTTCCGGAGTTTTTCAGTCCGGGACCGGACTTCTACCTGCACTACAAGGAAAACTCCCGGCTGGTCGACGGCCTGTTCGTCTTCGGCGGCGGGACGTCAACCTTCCGCACCGAGGATCGCGTCGAGCGCATCCCAATGGCATGGCCGACGAACGAGATGTACAGCACCCTCGGCGTCCGACCGGCGCTGGGTCGCCTCCCCGTCCCGGAAGACGGCGACGATGTCGTCGTCATCAGCGACCAGCTGTGGAGCAGTTGGTTCGGTCGCGATCCCGCTGTCATCGGCAAGTCGTACTTCGTGTCAGACAGCATGAAGCAAGTCATTGGCATCATGCCGCCGGAGTTCAAGTTCCCGAATGACGAGACGATGCTCTGGGTCGCGGCGCCGATTCGCACCGAGGACGTGAGCGCGGGTCAAGGTGGCGCACCGATGATCGCGCGCCTCAAGCCGGGGGTGACGCACGACGAGCTGGCCGCCGAGCTGACGCGGTTGTCCAAGCAGCTTCCGGCGCGCTGGGGCGGCACCCCGGCGTACGCGCGGCTCGTCGCCGCACATCGCGCCGTCGTGTTCCCCATGCTGGATCGCATGCTTGGTCCCGTGGTGCAGACGTCGCTCTGGGTGCTCCTGGGTGCGGTGGCAGTCGTCCTGCTCATCGCCTGTGCGAACGTGGCAAACTTGTTCATGGTGCGCGCCGAGGGCCGGCACCGGGACATCGCCGTCCGCCGGGCGATCGGAGCGTCGCGCGCGCAGCTGGTGCGTTTCCAGATGGCCGAGGCATTCGTGGTCGCGCTCGTAGCGGGGTTGCTCGCGGTCGTCCTCAGCCGCGTGACGCTGCCACTCTTCATCGGCGCGGCTCCGGACGGCATCCCGCGCCTGCAATCCGTCTCGCTGGATGGGTGGACGCTCGGCGCCGCCTTTCTCCTGGTGATTCTCACGGCGCTCGCGTGCGGCGCGGTCCCCGCGCTCCGCGCGTCGTCGCCAGATCTCATGAGACTTCGTGAAGGAGGTCGCGGTTCCACAGGTCGCAGGCACTGGGGCCGTGACGTGCTCGTCGTCGCGCAGACTGCGATGGCGCTGGTGCTGCTCATCGGGTCAGCCCTGCTGGTGCAGAGTTTCAACAAGCTCCGCAGCGTGGATCCAGGCTACGACATCGAGAATATCTACACGTTCCAGTTCGCCCCCGACCAGCCCAACCTGCGTGATGGGCCGAGCCTTGGCGCCATGCACAATGCGTTCATGGACCGGCTGCGCGCACTGCCGGGGGTGCAGAAGGTGGGCGTCGTCAACAACATCCCGCTGGACGAAGGCACCGGGGCGTCGCGTTTTCTCTCCGACAACATGGCGATCGAAAGCGGCGGCGCCCGTGTTGGCGTGAACTTCGCCGGCGGCGATGTGTTCGAAGCCCTGGGTATCGACCTCGTTCGCGGCCGCAATTTCACCCGGGACGAGGCAACGACGCCGAACACCAGCGTGGTCATCAGTCGTTCGGCGGCCGAGAAGCTCTTTCCGGGTCAGGATGCGCTCGGTCAACGCGTCCGGTGGATACGTCCGAATACTGAGCCGATCCCTTTCACGGTCGTCGGCGTGGTGGATGACGTGAAGCAGGAGGATTGGCGCGAGCCCGTCCAGTCGGTGCTGTACTTCCCGCTCACGGGGCCGACTGCGACCGCATGGGGTATGGGGTCGCCTGCATACATCGTGAAGTCCCCGCGCGCCGCGAGCCTGCAGAGTGAGGTGCGTGCGATGGTGCGCGAGATCGCGCCAGAGGCGCCAGTGTACCGCGAATACACGATGGAATTCCTCGCCGAGCGGTCGATGGTTCAGCTGTCGTTCACGATGCTCACTCTTGGCGTGGTGTCCGTGCTCGCACTCATACTTGGCGCGATCGGCTTGTATGGGGTCCTGTCCTACGTCGTCGCCGAACGGACGCGCGAGATTGGTGTGCGAATGGCACTGGGTGCCACGGCCAGGAACGTCCGCCGCATGGTCGTCTCCCAGGGATCACGTGTCGTGATGATCGGCGTCGTGATCGGTCTCGCGGTCGCGTTCCTGTCCACGAAGTATCTACAGACGCTGTTGTACGACGTGAAGGCCGTGGATCCCATCGTGTTCGTGGCGATGTCGGCGATGATGCTCGGCGTGGGGATGATCGCATCGTACATGCCCGCGCGACGCGCGTCGAATGTCGATCCGATCGAGTCGTTGCGATCGGATTAGGACGCGTTCTTGAGACTTTCGCGCAGCCGCTCCATCAGGTCGATCACGTTACCCTGCTGCGCTTCCTCGGGGAGCTCGACCTTCACAACATCGGCGCCAGACTTTGCTTTCTTTTTCGCCAGCGCTTCGAGTCGCTGCGCGGACCGGTCGACCAGTTCCCGTTTGTCGAGTGATTCCTTGGTCAGTCGCTTCATCGACGCGACGATGCGCTTTACGTCCGCTGGTTTCGCCTTCATCGCCTTTGGGAGCCCGATCTCGGCGGGCGATCTCACCTCGTCGGCGAAGCGCATGGTTTCCGCGCGAAGGATTCCGTTCTCCGCGAGGATGGCCGTGAGATACTCCTTGGCGCGCATCACGAACGTCGCGATGCCCGCGAGCTGCTCATCTTCCATGACGCGCGCCAGGAGCTTGTATGCCTTGGTGGCCCCAGCGCCTGCCGGGGCGAGATAGTACGCGCGCTCGAAGTAGATGGCATCGATGTCATCGGCCTTCACGAACTGCTTGAGATCGATGTCCCGCGTCCGCTCGGGGGCGAGGCGCTCCAGCTCGTCGTCCTCGATCACCACGAATTTTCCTTTCTTTACTTCAAAGCCGCGTACCACGTCATCACTGCCGATTTCCTTGTCGTCGCGGGGACGGTAGTACCGCCGAGCCAACGGCGTTCCTTCCTCCGTGACCATGTGCAACGCGACCTTTCCGGATCTGTTCGCAGGAAAAAGGTTGACCGGTACACTCACGAGCCCGAAGGAGACCGTCCCGCTCCAGATCGGCCGCCCACCCGTCGGTTCGTGGACTTCGTTCTCGTTGGTGTCAGGCACTCTTCCTCCCGCGGCTGGCCGCCGCGATGCTCTTCTCCAGGACTGACTCGAGTGATGCCGGAGTCTTTTTGGCTTTTGCCTTCGGCATGCGGAGCACCTTCCCCTTTGCTTTCGCGTCCACGAGCTCGAGGACGCGATCGCGGTACTCGTCGCGATACGCCGCTGGCTTGAACTCGTCGACCATGGTCTCGACCAGCTGGTGCGCCATCTCGAGCTCGCGCTTGCTGACGTCACGTCCGCCGGGCGCGGGGAGCGAGGAGGCGGGGATGACCTCATCCGCATGCCGCAGCGTCATCAGCATGAGATGGTCACCTTCGACGCGCAGTGCTCCGACATACTCCTTGTTGCGCATGACCCATCGCGCGACGCCCTCTTTTCCCTGATCACGGAGGGCCTGGACGAGGGCGAAGTACGTCCCGGTATCGCCATTGGGGCCGAGGTAATAGGGCCGGTCGTACCACTGATGCGTGATCGCGTCCGGACTCACAAAACGGGTGATTTCGATTTCGCGGGACGACTCCGGCTCGAGCGATTCGAGCTCGTCCTCATCGAGGATCACCAGCCGATTCTTTCCCACCTGAACGGCCCTGCGCGCATCATGGTATTCGACGACGGTGCCCGAGGCGGCGTCCACCATGTGCTGCTTGACCGGCTCGTGCTTTTTCGCATCGAGTATTCGGAAGTGAATGGACTTGTCCTTCACGGCGGAGTAGAGCTTCACCGGCAGCTTCACGGACCCAAACTGGATCTCTCCGGTCCACATGGCCCGTGCGCCACCCTTCGAGGAACTGCCCCGGACCGTACGTTTTCGGCCGCCCGCAGTCGCGCGCTTCCGTCCGCTTCCTTTCTGCCCGGTTCTCTGTCCGCTTTTCTGTCGGCTTCTCTGCTTCGTCCTCGCCATATCGCCGCCTTGGCGCAAGAGGTGCGCCTCGTCGACACCAGCACCGCGAAGACGACCAGGTCGTTTGAACGACGTGCCCGTGCGCGCGCGCCCGGCTAAATTTCGAAGACCACGATTCTCCCACCATGCAGTCGATCCTTACGAAATCCAGACGCCGCGCCGTCGCGGCGATCCTGCTTGCAACATCCGCGCTTTCCGCCTGTAACGCGTGGGTCGCCCAGACCGCGCCGCCACGTGAGGTCCTCGAGGGGCGCCACGAGCAGGTCCAGATCCGCACGACCGACGGGCGCACGCATGTCGTCAACTTCCCGGAGGTACGCGGCGCTCATGTGCTCGGACTGAAGAGCGTCGCCACGGCCAAGGATGACGCTGCCCTGCATCAGCGGCAGTTCCGGCACGGGTTCGATACACTGCGCATCGCTCTGGCGGACGTACACAGCGTCGCGCTCGCGCGGACCTCCCCAACCCGAACGGTGCTGTTCCTCGGAGCGATGGGTGGGGTGGTGGCGGCAGTGCTGGGCGCGGCCGGACCATCGAATTTCGGACCGTAAACGAGACCCGTCCCGGACGAAAGCCCCAGCGCGAACGGAAGCCGCGGCGTAGTATGGAGGAGGCGCAAGGATTCACCTCCACCCGGTTCCCCATGTCCAAGAAGACCCGCCGCGACTTCCTCAGATCCGGCGCGGCCGTCGCCGCCGCGACGATCGCCGGTCCCCGGCTCCTCGATGCTCTCGAGGCGCCTTCACGAATTATCGCTCCGCCGAGGTACCTCCCGGCCCCGGCAACCGAGGCGTTCAACGCCGAGCTGGCCGCGGAGGCGCTGAACGCCGCCCGCGACGCAGGCGCGACGTACGCGGATGTCCGGATCGGCCGGTATCGCCGACAGTTCATGGCCACCCGGGAGCGACAGATCACAGGTGTCGCCGATGGCGAGTCCTATGGGATCGGCATCCGCACCATCGTGAATGGCGCGTGGGGATTCGCCGCGACGAGCAACATGACGAAGGACGGCGTGGTCAAGACCGCGCGGGAAGCGGCGCGTCTGTCGCGCGCCGCGAAGTCGGTGCAGCGGCGTCCCGTGGAACTGGCGCCTGCCCCGGTCGTGAAAGGCACCTGGATGACGCCCATCACGCGCGACCCACTCGATGTGCCCATCGAGGAAAAGGTTGCATTGCTCTTCGCAACCAACGAAGCAGCGCTCAAGACGAAAGGAGTCCGCTTCGTGACATCGGGGCTGCAGCTGCTCCGCGAAATCAAGACCTACGCGAACTCGGAGGGTACCGAGACCACGCAGACGTTCATTCGCGTCGGCCCCTCATTCAATGCCACTGCCGTGGGCCAGGGGGGCTTCCAGTCGTACTCGGAAGAGCTGGCGCCGCGCGGTCAGGGCTGGGAGTACATCGAGTCCCTCGACATGCCCGGCAATGCCGCGCGATGGGCGGAGTTTGCCGTGGAGAAGCTCAGCGCCCGGAGCGTCGAGCCGGGGCGGTATGACCTCATCCTCACGCCCGAGAATCTCTGGCTCACCATTCACGAGTCCATCGGTCATCCCACCGAGCTGGATCGCGCGATGGGATACGAGGCGAACTACGCCGGCACCAGCTTCATTGCGCCGCCGGAAGCCCACATCGGCAAGCTGAAGTACGGCCTGCCGCTCATGAACGTCCAGGGCGACCGCACCCAGGAACATTCATTGGCACGCTGTGCCTGGGACGACGAAGGCGTCGCCGCCGACCAGTGGCTCATCGTCGACAAGGGCATATTCAAGGACTATCAGACGACGCGTGAACAGGCTGCGTGGATCAGCAAGCTGACCGGCGTCACAAAATCGCATGGCTGCTCGTTCGCCGACTCGTGGGACAGCGTCCAGTTCCAGCGGATGCCGAACGTCTCCCTGCTCCCCGGCGACCAGGACATCGGCCTCGACGAGATCGTGGCGGATACGCAGCGTGGGGTGGTCGTGAAGAATCGCGGCTCGTGGTCGATCGATCACCAGCGCTACAACTTCCAGTTCTCCGGCCAGGCGTTCTACGAGGTGCGGAACGGCAAGATCACCGGGATGCTGAAGGACGTCGCCTACCAGGCAAACACGCCCGTATTCTGGAACTCGATGGACATGATCGGAGGCCCCCGCTCGTACTGGCTGGGTGGATCGTTCGGCGATGGCAAGGGACAGCCCTCGCAATCCAACTCGGTCAGCCATGGCTGTCCCCCCGCGCGCTTCCGGAACGTCAACATCGTGAACACCGGGAGGGAAGGTTGATGAAATCGTTATTCGTTCCCGAGGCGGAATACCTCACGCGCGACCAGGCGAAAGCGCTCGCCGATCGGACGCTGGCGTTCGCGAAGGCGGACGAGACACGCGTCAACATTTCGAGCGGCTGGAATGGCAACACGCGTTTCGCCGGCAACGAGATCACCACGAGCGGTGGCACGACCGACACACAGGTCACAGTGACGTCCACCATCGGACGCCGCCGCGCATCCGCGCAGACCAACATCCTGGACGACGCGAGCCTCAAGCGCACCGTCGAGTTCGCGGAATCGCTCGCGCGACTCAGTCCCGAGAATCCGGAGCTGGTTCCGGAGCTCGGACCACAGCAGCACCGGACCGTGAATGGCTTCTTCGAGAGCACGGCGAGCCTGAATGCTGAAGGCCGCGCGGCGGCGACGAAAGCG
The DNA here is from genome assembly GCA_035626995.1 of Gemmatimonadaceae bacterium. Classification (GTDB taxonomy): domain Bacteria; phylum Gemmatimonadota; class Gemmatimonadetes; order Gemmatimonadales; family Gemmatimonadaceae; genus DASPMP01. Next base: position 23,772 of record DASPMP010000304.1, on the reverse strand, counting down.
GCGATCAGTGCCGCAGAGGCGGCGGGACGCGCCGCAGGAAGCATCTTTGTCGCGGGCTTCCTGAACACGAACGCGGGCGCAAACGCGGTTGCCACGAGCCGAGGACTGTTCGCTTACCATCGTAACAGCTCGGCCGACCTGTCGATCACGGCGCGTACCCCTGACGGCACGGGCTCCGGCTGGTCGAGCGCAGGCGCACGTGACTGGTCCAACCTCGACCCTGCGCGTCTGGGGCGCGTGGCTGCACAGAAGGCGGTGGCCAGCCGGAATCCCAAGGCCATCGAACCGGGGCTGTACACGGTTGTGCTCGAGCCGCAGGCAGTGGCGGACCTCATTCCCGGCCTCATCGGGGCATTCAACGCCCGCAACAATGACGAAGGGCGCGGCACCTTCAGCAAGCCGGGTGGCGGCACGAAGCTCGGCGAAAAGATCGCCGATGAGCGGGTGACGATCTACTCGGATCCTGCAGACCCGCAGCTGCTGGCGCAACCGTTCGGCGGTGACGGCACGCCGATCCCGCGTGTAGTGTTCATCGAGAATGGCGTCCTGAAGAACTTTTCATACGACCGCTACTGGGCGCAGCGCCAGGGGAAGACGCCGACGGGCGGATTCGGGGGGCTCAAGTTCGTCGGCGGGACCAAGACGACGGAAGAGCTGATTGCGGGAACGCAACGCGGCATCCTCGTGACGCATTTCTTCTACATCCGCTCCCTCGATCCCCGCACCGTGATGCTGACCGGACTCACGCGCGACGGCACGTTCCTGATCGAGAATGGCAAGATCACACAGGCCCTCAAGAACTTCCGCTGGAACGAAAGTCCGCTCTTCCTGTTGAACAAGATCGATGAGATCGGGCGCGCAGAGCCGACGGGCGCGGGCCAGGTGATGCCGTCGCTCAAGGCGCGGGATTTCAACTTCCAGTCACTGTCAGACGCCGTCTGACCGTCGCTCGGCCGCCGGCGTGACACTCACGCCGGCGGTACGTTGCCGGCTGGCTGCGGGAGCTGCACGCGTCCGCGCCTACTCCACTATAACGGTGCGGCGCCGGCTGAACGCGGCACCATCGCCGGCAATGGCTCTGCCTCGCACCATGTACGCTCCCGGCGTTACGACATTCCCGTTGATGGTGCTGCTCGACGGTTGCCAGTAATCCGTGATGACGATGATGCCATCCGGCGGCAGAGGGATCGGCGCGGGTGCGATGATCGCCAGGGCGGCGCACAATCCCTGAGATAGGGCAACCTCGCGATCGCTCGCGTCGAATACCTGAAAGGCGCGCAGGCAAATGCCGTAGGCATTTGCCGGCAGTACCTGGATGGTCTCTGGAGACACATTTCGGAGCGTCAGGAGCACGCGCACCGAATCGCTCGCCTGCACCGAGGCGCGATCGAGGCTGACATCGAGCTCGATGCCGGGGAAGCTTGGCTCTCCGGGAGATGAGCAGGCGGCGACGAGAATGGCGCCGATCAGTCGAAGATTTCTCATAGAGGTGTGGGTTGTTCCTACTTGTGAAACCCTGCCACCGGGCGCGAGGTCACGCCCTCAGCGTGCGCCGCGCAGGCGTCGCATCAGCCACTCGACGAGAAGGGTCGCGAATGCAATTGCGCCAAGCACGTTCATGATCGCCTGACGTGGGATCACCGGCGGCGTACGCGTCGTTCCCGACGGGACGCCAAGCTCGCGGTACAGCGACGCGACTGGCGCCGCACCCGTCGCGACCGTGGTCGCCGGCGCGTGACGTTGCGCGACACTTGCCACGGTTCGTGACCACCATGCGCGATGCTCAGCGACACTGTTCGCGCCGCCGGCCATCCGCCACCGCCAGGTGTCGTCATGACCCACGGCGATCACGCGCCCTGCGTAATGTCGGCGCGCCGCGACCAGTGCCTGGCCGTCGTGCCGGGCGAGCACGATCGCGTGATCGCGATTTACCTCGAACGGTACCCTCGTGAGCCCGTGCCACGAGGTATCACCCGGCGGAGTGCCGAGTGGTGCATTGGCGCGCCGGCCTGCACGCCAGGCAATCAGCGATGCCACTTCGCGGCGTCGGCTCGCATCACCAACGAGGACCAATCCCCCACCCTGCCGAACGAACGGCTCGACCCCGCGAACGAGCGCAGCGCCCACTGTATCCACCAGCACCACCGCGGCATGGCGCGACGTATCCGCGCTCGGCGTCATGCTCTGCGCCACGAGATGTCCAGGGCCGACGAACAGGCTGGCGTCAACCCGCCAGCCGGCCTCCTCGAGTGCTGCAATGATGAACTTTGCTTCCCACCCCGCGGCGCCGCTCACGAGCACGCGGCGCGCCGATGGCGATGCCGGCACGGCCACGCGGGCAGGCTGCTGCCCCGACGTGAGCGTGAGCAGGCCCTGGTGATCACCAAGCCGCACAGATACAGGACCGGAACCGATATCGACCGAATCGATCGTGCCCAGGGCGTCGGACAGCATGACCGTGGACGCAGCAGTCAGGGAATCGGACCGGCGAACGGAGGAATCGGTCGACCCGGCGGCGGCCAGTATGATCGCGCCTCCGGCTGGCTCGACCGACGCAACGGTCTCGAGTGCGACCGGCTGAATTGCGTTGCTGGACCATGACACCGACGTCGCCGCACCGCGCAGTGCGACCAGCCAGGCGCGGCTTCGCGCGTCGGGCACGGTGTCGAATTGCACGTGCACACTCTCGGTCGGCGCGAGCGTCCAGCGCGGCAGGGCGTTCGTCAGCGACGACCCGGCGACGACCTCCACCCCGGGTGCGGGACGCATGGCGATCCAGATCCACGCCACGATCGCGCTGTACGCGACGACGCGAAGGATTCGCCCGATGACGACGCCGCCACCCGCACGGCGCGCCTTATCGGGTGAGGGCATACACCACGAGGTTCACCCCGAAGCGGGTGTTGTCGATCGCCTGGAATTTCTTGCTCTCCGGGTGATAGCTCCACTCCGAGCTGTAGTCCTTGCTGCTGTAGAGCACCCCCACCCGCCCCTTCACCATCACGGCCTGCAGGTGCTCGTGCACGAGATTGTCACCCCACCCATTCAGCTCATGACTCGTCGTCGGAGGGCCATCAGGAAACCTGAAAAAGGCTGAGTACAGCTCATCGTTGTTGGGCAGGTTCACCAGTGGACCGGCGCTCCGGCGTAACTCCTCCGTGGCCGTCTTGTGGAACACGCCGTCGATGTCGTGGTTGTGGTCGTCGACAAAAAGGAAACCGCCACGGTCCAGGAACTCGCGCAGCGTTCGGCGTTCCGCGTCCGTAAATCGCACGGGCAAGTGCCCCGTCAAGTAAAGGAAGGGGAACCGGAGCGCGTCCGCCGACGCGAGCGGCACGATCGCGGGCGTGGGCGACACCCGCAGCGAGGTATACCGGATCAGGGAATCGGTAAGGTTCGGCCCCACGAGCGGGGCACTGTCCCAGTCTCCTGACTCATACTGGACCGTAGCCCAGGTGAACTCATCCGAGGACCTCACCATCCGCCGCTCCAACGGGACTGCCGTGCCGTTTTCGGCGTCCCCGAGAGAGCGCGATGCACCGCGACGAGTGATTCGGTCGCATCCTGCCCCGATCGCAGGCGCTCGATTGCGTCGCCAAGCGCGGACGCGAGTGCCGGCTGTGTCGTGATCGCGTCGATTCGCGCGAGCATCAGGGTGTCCACCGCCGCGGCCGTCGCATCGGGCCGGTCCGTAGCGAGCAGGTCGAGCGCCGCCGCAAATCGCGCCCGGCGCGAGAGGAGCGCAGTGATGTCACTCGCGCGAGGCGACCGATTCGATGGATCGATGCCTTCGCGTTTGCCACTCAATCGAATACGCGCCACGTCGAGGACGACTTTCGGCGGACGTCCGCGCAGGTATAGACGCTCGGCAGCGCGGGCGCGCTGGATGGCGTCCAGTGCCGCCTGCATGTGTGGCAACGCCTGTCTCGGCTCGGCGACACCCAGCCGCCGCTCCGCTTCCCACATGGCGTTGAATGCCTCGAGGAGGTTGCGGTTCACACCGATGACCGGACCGCCCTCCCCTTCCTCGTGTGCGTGATCCTCCGCGAGGTTGGTCGCCTCCGATGCGGCGCGCAGCAACGCCTCCCCCGGCGAAAGCGTGTCGTCCATGGCGGTGGTCGCGTCTTCATCGACATGATCTTCACCCGTGAGACGCGTGAAGATGATTTCACCGACGCGCTTCCGGAGGCGCGCCTGCTCCCGGGCGATGGAGTTTGATTCGGTGGCCAGCTTCGGTCGATCGATCGACCGGATCCGTGCGACCAACCGCTCGGTGAGGATGATGAGCATGCGCTGGCTCAGCTCCGACTTGCCGACTTCGGGCGGCGGTGCGGCCTCCACCGACAACGAATCGTTCTCTCCGGCGCGCGGGATGCGCAGCGTACGGGTCTCCGAGCTTCCAGGCTCGGCTCCCGGCGCGGGATTGGCGTCGCGGGCAACGGCGCGGAGGTGAACGACGTCGCCAGGCTTGAGATCCAATGAATCCAGGGGCAGCACAACCGCGAGACGCATGTCGCGCTCGTTCCCGCCATTCGCGCGGCCGAGTACCGCACTGCGGAACGTGAAGCTCTCCCCGGTGCCGGAGCTGACGATGAGCTCGAACCATGCCGACGTGATGCCGATGTCATCGCGCGCGACCGCGGCAAGGCGCATGGCCCCCGGTCCAGCGGCCAATACCGTGTCCCGCGCCGGCAGCTCAAGCACAACACGCGGCGCGGAATCGAGACGCGGTTCGAGCGCGATCACGCGGTTAGCGCCGTTCTCTTCGAGACGCAGGGCGGTTGGCGACGCGGGCATGGTCGTCCGCGCGGTGAACGCACCGTCAAAACGGATATCAGTTCCCACCAGCGCCGCGATTGCAAGCGGATTGTCCAGCTGCCGGGCGGGTTGTCCCGAATATCGCGGCGGGGTTACGCGCGCGGTGTAACGAAGCGTCGCTGCTGCGTCGCGAGTACGGTCATCGCCTGTTCCAGACCGGGCCATTGAAGTGCCGCCCGCGATCCGTGACATGAACGGCACCACGACGAACTGCGATGCCAGGAGCAGCGCCACCGGAATGGCGACGAGTCGTATCGCGGCAACGCCAATTGCATTCCCGAACCTCGCCTCACCAATGCGAGACTCGAGTGCGGGTCGGAATGGGGTGCCGGGGGCGTCCACGAGTGCCGCGAGCGCGTACCGCAGCGTCGGCACCCGATCTTCGAGCCATAGAACCACATGGCGACGCGAGAATACCCCTCGCCACCACCACAACAATCCCATGGTGGTGAGCGCGCCCAGCGTGATGACGGCTGGGTTGCTGCCCGGCGCAACTCCAGCAGCGATACTCGCCACGGCCAGACCCATCAGCACGGCCCCGATGATGGCGCTGCTCGCAAGAGCAACGCGCACGGAGACGAGTCGCTGCTCCGCGCTCATACGGTGACTCTCCGACGTCGCACGACATGCTCTGCAACAAGGAAACCGACGGCGGCAAGTGCGAACCAGAGAAACTCCCGGCTGACGATCGCCCGACCGGTCATCGCGGGGGATGCCAGGCTGCTCGCCGAGCGCGGAAGTCCGAGTGCCGAGTCGCTCAGCGCTGTGAAATCCCGTTCTCCTCCGCACGGCTGGACGAGACGGCGAACGATCGCCCGGAAGTTCTGGCGCAATGCCACATCTCCCACCGGGTCGACCGGAATTGCGACATCCCGGATGCAACCGGCTCCCAGCGCCGCTTCCGTGGCCGCGGCCGACCCGTCGAGCCACGCTACCATCATCGCGCCCGCGCGCGGTTCATGCGTGCGCGCAAAATCGCCGATGACGACATCAGACTCCGCCGCGATGCCCCGGGCAGTGTCGCTGGTCGCGCGTCGTTCAAGATGGCTGTCCGCGATGTTCGCGGGCCACAATACGAGAGTACCACCGCGTCGTGCCCAGGCCGAGTCTGCGGAGGTTGGTTCAGTTCGCACGATGCGTGCTGCGGCTCTCCGCTGTGAGCCCTCGGCGCTCGGCTCTCGGCGCTCGGCGGTCGCTTCCGGGGCATCCGTGCGTGCGACAGCACTGCCGAGCGTCGCCCCGACGGGATCGTCTCCCACCGCACGAATTTCAACGGCCGCAGGCCGAAGGCCGAGGGCCGAGGGCTCGTCACCCGCAGTGTCCATGCTGCGGGAGCCGGCCGCAGCGACGCGCACGACACGCACCGGCCCTTCCCACAGGGCGACCAGGCTGGCGGTCGCAGAGTCGACTTGTTCGCGCGCGAGCGGCGACACGATGACCAATTCCGTTTCGGTCCGTCCCTCGGTGATCGCGGACAACGAGCGATGCGCGGCCACGAGCGCTGCTGATAGCGAAGCCTTCGACGTCACTGACTCGCGCGTTGCCAGCTGCGTCAGGGAATCGATGTCGACGCGGTGCGCCACTGAATCGTAGGCGAACAGCATGGGCACGTCCCCGAGTGCTCGAACGCTATCGCTGACCTCCGATGCTGAGGCCACGGCACGGGAGACATCGGCCAGCACAACTCGCGTGGGCGCGTCGCGCGATACCTGCGCTCCAGCCAGGGCGAGCCCCAGCATCGCGATGGCGAGAAGGCGCAGGAGCAGCAGTACGACGTCCGTGAGCCGCTGTGTTCTGAGCACCGTCAGGGGCGCGCCCTGCGGAACGAACCGGGCGGTAGGGAATGGATCGCGCTGCGGAACGCTCGTCGAGATCAGGTGTGCGATGACCAGTCCAGCGGCGACCATGCCAGCAACCGCGAGCCACAGCGGAGCCGCAAAGCTCATGATCCTGTGTCTCCAGGCATTGCAGCGTGTCCGGCGACAACACGGCGCACCGCGTCGCGCACCGGCTCTGCCGTCGACGTCAGGACATAGCTGGCGTTCATGCCATGAAGCGCACTGGCGATCGTGGACCGCCATTCCGCGAATGCCGCGAGGTACGCGTCGCGGTTGTCGGCACTCAACGGTCGCTGCATCCCCGGCTCCTCTGGATCATCCGCGATGAAGGTCCTGGCAGGAGGATCCAGCTCAGCCTCTGCGGCGACGTGGACGGCGAAGATCTCGGACCCCGAGGCCGCTGCCACACGCAGTGCCGGGATCGCACGCTCGGCGCTGCCGAGAAAATCGCTGATGACCACGAGCCGCGGCTGTGCCGCGGCCCGTATCAGGGTATCCGCGATCGAAGCGCTTCCCGCTGGCGTGACGGCGGCGAACATGTCGGCGAGATCGATGAGCACGTCCCGCCGTCGACGCGGAGGAATCGTGCGATCGCCATTCGCGCCGGCAACGACGACGCCCGCTGCATCGCCTTCCGCGATTGCAATCGCGGTGAGGCCGAGCGCGATGGCGCATGCGTGCTCCCACTTGCCATAGCCGTCCACCGGGAACCGCATGGACGCGCTTGCGTCGACGACGATCGCGGTACGAAGCGCCGCGTGATCATTGGCGATTCGCAGGAACGGGCGGTCGGTGCGGCCGTAGAGCTTCCAGTCCAGGCGTCGCAGGTCATCACCCGGGCGATATGCGCGATACTCTGTGAATTCCGGCGATCGGCCCAGCCGCGTCGATCGATGCGCCCCGGGATCGCCTGCCCGCGCGCGCGAGGCTGACGGCCAGGTCAGACCCGTCAGCGCGTCGAGCAGCCCGGCGTACTGCACCAGGGGTCCCTCGCCCCCGCCCGACCGCAGCATCTCAGACGGGGATGGTGCTCCGCGGCGCGGGGACGTGCTCCAGCAGGTCGGCGATCACCCGCTCCGGATTCACGCCCTCCGCCTGCGCGGCGAAGTTGGTGAGGACGCGATGACGCAGGACCGGATAGGCGACCCGGCGGATGTCGTCCGGGCTGACGGCGAAGCGCCCGTCGAGGAGCGCTGCCGCCTTGGCGCCGAGCACCAGCGCCTGTCCGGCGCGTGGGCCCGCCCCCCACCGGACGAACTTGCGCACGAGCTGTGGAATGCCGGGGGAGTCAGGACGGGTCGCGCGCACCAGGCTGGCCGCATACTTGAGCACCGGCTCGGCGGCCGGAAGGTCGCGTGTCAGTTTTTGAAGTCGCAGCACTCCATCCGCGTGGATCACGCGCTCCACCTGGGCATCGGACGATCCCGTCGTCGAGCGCAGGATGGCGATCTCGTCATTCTCGCTGGGATAGCCGACGCGAATATCGAAGAGAAATCGGTCGAGCTGCGCCTCGGGGAGTGGATACGTGCCTTCCTGCTCGATTGGGTTCTGGGTAGCGAGGACGAAGAAGGGGGTCGGCAGCTTCATCGTGTCGCCGCTCGCCGTGACACTGTGCTCCTGCATCGCCTCGAGCAGTGCGGCCTGGGTGCGCGGCGGCGCGCGATTGATCTCGTCGGCGAGCACGATGTTGGTGAAGATTGGCCCGCGGACGAAGCGGAAGGACCGGCCGCCGGACTGGTCGTCGTCGAGAATCTCGGTACCGGTGATGTCGCTCGGCACCAGGTCCGGCGTGAACTGGACGCGCCGGAAATCGAGGTGCATCGCGTCGGCCACCGACCGAACCATCAAGGTCTTGGCCAGGCCGGGCACACCGACCAGCAACGCATGACCGCCGGCCAGCAGCGCCATCAGGATCTCGTCGATGGCGTCGCGTTGCCCAACGATACGCGCAGCGACTTGGGCACGGAGCGCGCCGACGGAGGCGACGAGCTCGCCTTCGTCGCCCGACCGTACCCGTCCGACGACATCCCCCCGCCTGGCCTGCTCCACTATCGCCTCTCCCTCATGGGCTCAATCTATCTCTACGCCGGACAAGGCGAGGACGCTGGACCGAGGGCCAAGAGCCGAGCGCCCTCACACCGCGTCGCTGAGGCTCGTGAAGTTGAAGTCGCGCGCCTTGACCACCGGCATGACGACATTGCCGCCGCCCTCGGTGCCCGCGAGCCGCACCGCTGGTCCGATCGCCTCGAGATTGTTGAGCATGAAAATCGGCGATTCGTTGAAGCGGAAGTTGCGCACGGCATTCTTGATGTTGCCGTCCTCGATGAGGAAGACGCCGTCCCGGGTGAGGCCGGTGTAGAGCGCGGTGCGCGGATCGACTTCGCGGAGATACCACAGCCGAGTAATGAGCAGGCCGCGCGGCGTGGAGGCAATCATCTGCTCGGTGGTCGTCGGTCCGCCGAGCATTTTCACCGTCGTTGGAAATCCCGTCGCGGACTTCCCCTGCTTCTTCGCCCAGAAGCGCGAATAGTAGAGCTGCTTGAGCACGCCATTCTCGACCCAGACCTGGCGCCCCAGCGGCAGCCCTTCCCCATCGAACGGTTGTCCGCCGAGCTGCGGATCGGCAGGATCGGAAAGAATGGTGACGCGCGGATCCACGATGCGCTCGCCGATCTTGTTCCCGCCCTCGGCCTTCACGAACGGACTGCGGCCTTCGTCGGCGGAACGCGCATCGATGTACCCGATCATGAGCTGCACGAGATCACCCACTGCCTGCGGCTCGAGAATGACGGTGTAGCGGCCCGGCTCGATGGCAACCGCGTTGGCGGACTTCTGCGCCTTGTCGATGGCGCGTGTGCTCACCGAGCGGTAGTCGAGCTTCGACCAATCCTGGTTGTCCGCGGCCGCCCAGCCGGACCCTGTCCCATCGGAGGTGCGCACGGTCAGGGTGTAGTTCGAAACGGTGCTCGGGAAATACGCGAAGAGTCCCTGCTTGTTGCCGTAAGCGTTCGCATTCGAGCCCGTCACGATGAATCCCGATGCGACGATATTTCCCGCCTTCCGACTCGGCTCGAGCGCGGTGAGCGCCGCGCGCGCACGGTCGGCTGGCGTAGCATTGGCCGTCGCCTCATGAAACGCATCAACGGTGGTGTACTGCTGCGGCGGCAATGGTGGCATCGCCTCTGGATCATCTGGCGCGAGCTTCGCGAGGCGCTCGGACTGCTCGATCGCCCGACGAATCGAAGCGTCAGAGAGGTCGTCGGTGACCACCACGGCGTGCTTCGGCCCGAAATGGCTCTGCACGGCGAAGTTGCTGCCTTCGATGATTCCCGACGTCGTCAGCTGGTTCGCTGCAAATCGGGTGTTGCCAGTGATGTTGGAATTCAGGCTGACTTCCACCGAGTCCGCCTTGGACATCCTGATGGCGCGCTCGATGATGTTCTGCGCGTCGGCGCGAGACATGGGCGCGCTCATGCCTTCCTCCCGGTATTGATCACGTTGACGTTGCGGAAACGGGCTGGCGGCGAGCCGTGGCTCACCGAATTGCTTTGGCTGGGTTGTCCCTTGCCGTCGAAGAAGGAGCCCCCCAGCTCGTACGATGCCTGGCCGCCGAGCATGTCGAGCGAATTCCAGAAATCCGGCGTGCGGATCTGGTACGCCACGTCCTTCAGCATTCCAACGATTTTGCCACCCTTGATCTCATAAAAGACCTGGCCGCCGAACTGGCCATTGAACCGTTGCTGGTCGATGGAGAATGAACCATCGCCGACGATGGCTATGCCGCGATCCGTGGCCGCAATCAGGTCGTTCCAGCCGTGATTCTGCTCGCCCGGCATGAGCGAGACGTTCGGCATACGCTGGAACTGGACATTGTTCCACCCTTGCGCATAGCAGCACCCGTGCGACTTGGTGGGCATGTTGTTCCGGTCGTACCACCACTGCAGCATGCCTGCCTGTTCGCGCGTGGTCTGGTAGTCGCGCAGCTGTCCCTGGCGCACCAGCATGAAATCCTCGGGACGCACCCCGTCGTCGTCGAAGCCAATCGTTGACAGCGCGCCAGCCTGAGAGCGGTCCGCGCGGATGTTCATGATCTCCGGCCCGTACTTGAAGCTGCCGAGCATTTTCTCTGGCGGCGCGAGGAAGCTGGTCCCTGCGTAGTTGGCTTCATATCCGAGCGCACGATCGAGCTCCGTTGCGTGCCCGATCGACTCGTGAATCGTGAGCCACATATTACCCGGGTCGAGGACCAGATCGTAGCGGCCGACGTCCACCGGCTTGGCGCTGAGCTTTTGGCTGGCTTCCTCGCCCGCCTGTCGCGCCTTCGCGGGCAGGTCGGACGCGATGATGTATTCCCATCCGCGTCCCATCGGCGCGATCATGTTGCCGCGATTCTGGAAGTCGCTGCGATCCGCCGACACCGCGGTTGCCTGGAGCAGCGGCCAGCTCTTGATCGCGAGCTGATTGATGACGGAGCCGTCGGTCGACGCGTAGTTCCGCTCGTCGCGCACGAAGAAGAGCGCGCTGAAGACGAATTTCACGTTCGGCGCCTTCATCGCCTCCGCATTTGCCCTGAGCAGCAGATCGGCCTTCTCCTCGACGGAAATCGTCCACGGATCGATGGTGAAATCCGACTTCCAGCTGGCATTCGGGTGCGCGTCGGTCGGGACGAGGGTGATGGCCCGGTCGCGGGCGACGCGGTTGGCCTTCGCAATGGCCACCGCATTTCGTGCCGCGTCCGCGACACCTTGCTTCGTCATCTTCTGCGTGGCGGCGAAACCCCAGGTGCCATCCACGAGACAGCGGACGCCGCAGCCGAACGTTTCGGTGTCGACCACATTCTGGATCTGCTGCTCCCGGGTGACGACGAAGTTCTGCTGGAAGCGACTGATGCGCGCGTCCGCGAATGAGGCGCCGGCGATCTTCGCGGCGTTGATCGCCTCGAGCAGCAGATCCTTTACCACCGCATCCATTTCCGGCAGCGGGCCGGAATGGCTGAGCGGCGGAACGAAAAGTCCGTGTGCCGCGCGTGGAATCGCGGCGGTGACGAGGGTGGCGGCGGCGAGTCCGCCGGCGGTCTTGAGAAAATCGCGTCTGTCTGTCACGTCGACACCCGGGTGGGGGAGAGCGTCCAATGTATCTCGTGGTTGGACACTGGGCGAGACGATTTGGATTCTCGCCATGCGATGGATCGCCGCACCGTTTCACGGGCGTGTCGCGTCGCGGACAGGCCGTCCCGCACCGGAACGGCCTGTCCACGACGACGCCGCTAGTTATACCGCGTCGCTCGCGCTCGTGAAGTTGAAGTCGCGCGCCTTGATCGGCGGAACGACCACGGCCTGCCCCGCACTGCCACTCTCGCTGGAGCTCACGCGCACGGGGCGTCCCATCATCTCGAGATTATTGAGCATGAAGATCGGGGACTCGTTCCACCGCATGTTCTTGATCGCGCGCGTCACCTTGCCATTCTCGATCAGGAAGGTGCCGTCGCGCGTGAGCCCCGTGAACAGGATGGTGCGCTGGTCCACACCACGGATGTACCAGAACCGCGTGCAGAGGATGCCGCGCTCGGTGCTGGCGATCATCTGTTCGATCGTCGCATCACCGCCGGACATCATCAGCCCGCCCCCGGCGCCCCCATTCGGCGGCACACCCTGGCGCTGCGCCCAGTAGCGGTCGTATGCCAGTGTCTTGAGCACACCGTTCTCGATCCAGACGCGACGTCCCATCGGTTGTCCGTCGAAGCTGAATGGCGCGCCCGGGGTTTCGGGATCGTTCGGATCGGAGATGAGCGTGACGCGTTCATCCACGACCTTCATCCCGATCTTCGTGCCACCGCCAGGCTTCGAGAAAAAGCTCCGTCCTTCGTCGGCAGCGCGCGCGTTCAACGAGCCACCGATCAGCTGCACCATGTTCGCGACGGCGGTAGGTTCGAGCACCACCGTGTAACGTCCCGGCTCGATCGCGACGGAGTTTGTGGAGCGCTTCGCTTTGTCGGCGGCGCGTCGCCCAAGGGCGGCCGCATCGATCGTCGTGAAGTCATTCGCCGTCGCACCCGCCCAGCCCGACCCTGTCCCATCCGGCGTGCGGACGGTTGTCGTCAGCGCGACCGCCGTCTGCCGGTGGTATGCGAACATTCCCTTGTTGTTGCCGATGGAAAAGGCGCCAACGTTGACGTCGAGAAATCCGGTCGAGACGAGGTTTTCCGCTTTCGCGACCGAGGTGATGGCGTTCACCGCGTTCGCGCGCTTCGCGGCATCGAGCGCGGCAGTCGCGTCGCTCCACGCCGCGCTGGAGGTCGCATAGTTCTGCGGCCCAAGCTCCGGCATGGCCTCCGGATCTTCGGGGGCGAGCTTGGCCAGCGCCTCTGCCCGTTCCACCACCGACTTGAGCGACGCGTCGTCGCGCTTGTTCGTGGTCGAACTGGCCGAGCGCTTCCCGAAGGTGCTGCGCACCGTGATGGTCGTGTCGAAGCTGTCTCCGGATGTGGAGACCTGGTTCACCGCGAAGCGCATGTTGCCGGAGGCCGAGCTGCCGATCGTCACGCGTGTTTCGTCGGCGGTCGCGAAAGACAACACCTTCTTCGTGACTGCATCTGCTTCGTCGCGGGTGAGCAGCGCAGGTGCCGCCACGCGAGGCGGTTCGAACAGCGAGCGTGGGCCGTCCACGCCGGGGGCCGAAGGCCGAGAGCCGTGGTTTGCCATTACGCTGACCTCCCGGTGTTGATGACGTTGACGTTGCGGAAACGCGACGGCACGCATCCATGCGAGACGGCATTGCTTTGAGCCGGCTGCCCCTTTCCGTCGCCGTTGGCGCCGCCGAGGAAGTAGCTGCTGCGGCCGCCGATCATGTCCATGCTCTTCCAGAACTCCGGAGTGCGCATCTGGTACGCGACGTCCTTGAGCATGCCGGTGATCTTCCCGCCGCGGACTTCGTAGAACACCTGGCCGCCGAACTGGGCGTTGTACCGCTGCTGGTCGATGGAGAATGAACCGTCGCCGACGATCGCGATGCCGCGGTCGGTCGCCGCGATCAGGTCCTCCCACGTGAGATCCCGCTCGCCCGGCAATTGCGAGATGTTGGGCATCCGCTGGAACTGCACGTCCGACCAGTATTGCGCGTACGAGTTGCCATGCGAGCGCGTCGGCTTGCCGATCTTCTTGTAGTACCAGTCGAGGTATGGCGCCTGCTCGCGCGTCGTCTGATAATCGACGAACATGCCGTCCTTGATGATGTCGTACACCTCCGGGGCGACGCCTTCATCGTCCCATCCACACGCCGAGAGCGACCCGGTCTGGCTGCGGTCCGCCTGAATGTTCAGCATCGTCGATCCGTACTGGTACGTCCCGAGAAATTTCTCAGGCGGCGCGACGAACGACGTGCCGGCGTAGTTGGCCTCGAAGCCAAGCGCCCGATCGAGCTCCGTGGGATGCGCGATCGATTCATGAATCGTGAGCCACAGGTGCGTTGGATGGAGGATGAGGTCATACCGTCCCACTTCCACCGGTTTCGCCGAAAGCTTCTGCACCGCTTCATCGGCCCATTTTGGCGCATTGCCGACGAGATCCGATTCGAGGAAGTGCTCGTATCCCAGGCCGCGCGGCGCGATCTCGTTGGCGGCGCGCGTCTGGAAGTCGGAATTGTCGGCCGAGACCGCGGTGATGTTCATCCCGGGGGTACAGCGGAAGAGGACCTGTTCGGTCGCTGACCCTTCCGTGTTGGCGAACCACTTCTCCTCACGGAGGAAGTTGACGCCGGAGTTGGCGAAGCGCACGCCCCGCACTTTCATCGCCGCGTCGTTGGCGGCGAGCAGTACCGCGACCTTGTCAGCGATCGGGATCGTGAACGGATCGGTTTTGATCGGCGAACGCCATGTGCCTTTCTGCGCGGCGCCGTAGGGCGCAAGCTGCACCGGGCGCGCGAGGGCAGCGCGGTTCGCCCGCGCCTGCGCGACGGCACTGCGGGCGACTGCGGCGACGGCGTCCGTAGTGAGCTCCGCGGTCGCGGCGAATCCCCACGCCCCGTTCACGAGGGTTCGCACCCCGATGCCGGCGGTCTCATTGTCACTGAGCCCCTGGACGCGTCGCTCCCGGGTGTTGATCCCCTGCGACCGGTATCGCGCGATGCGAGCGTCGGCGTATTGGGCGCCGGCCGCTCGCGCAGCCTCGATCGCCCGGAGACAGAGGGCGGCGTAATCGTCCTCCATGCGTTGCGTGGGGACGTGGATTTCCGGGACGGCAGCGAGCGCGCTGGCGTGCGGGCCAATCGCGGTGAGCGCGGCAGCGGCCGCTGCAGACTTCACGAATTCGCGGCGGGAAGCAGACATCGGACCTGGGGCTGGGGTTCCGGAACAATGTGACCCGGTCGCTGCCCTACGGGAACCCCTCGGCCCGGCGTCGTCGCGCGATCAGTTCAGGGTCGCGCGGGCTGCGTTTCCACGATCAGGCCAGCGATCTCGCGACTGACGCCGAATCGGTCCGTGATCTCGCGCGCGGTGGCGCTGTTGATGTTCACCGGCGCCTGGAGGAACACGGTCGTCGCACCTTCGGCGCGGAGCGGCTTCAGAATTGTCAGTCCGGCGGCATCGACGATAGCCTGGATCGCCTCATCCCCGGTCACGTTTTGCAGGACGGCGCTCACCCGCGCGTTGACGTCCGGCGAAACGACCACATTCACTCCAGAGATCTGGCCAATGGCAAACAGCACGTCGCGCACGCTGACATTCTCCGCGGAGAGCCGGATTCTCGGCCCAGCGGATGTCGGGAACTGTGCTCCCCGTATCTCTGGTGTGGTGATTGTGGATGCGGGAAGTGGCGGCAGCGGATCCTGCGCTGCTGACTTACCGACCGGCGTGCACAAGAGGCCGACGGCCAGGATCGGGAGACGGAAGTCGCAATGGCGCACGGATTGGGACGATGCAATGCCTGACCCAGCAACCATGTTCAATCGCGGGCCGGCAGGTACGCCCGCACGGTATCGATGGTGTCCGCCTCGTCCACGCGCTTGTCCGGCCGATACCCCTTCACCCGCGCGAAGCGCAGCGCCACGCCCCCCGGATACTGCGTGCTCCGTTGCACGTCGTTGAATGCGATCTCGACGACCAGTTCCGGTCGCACGTGCACGACGTGCCCGGACCGGTGCGTCTCTCGCGCGAGCAGCTCCCTGGTCTGCCACTCGAGCAATTCGTCGGTCATGCCCTTGAATGTCTTTCCGAGCATGACAAACCCGCCCGTGGCAGGATCGCGTGCACCGAGGTGAAGGTTGGACAGCCGGCCCTGCCGCCGACCACTTCCCCATTCCACGGCCAGCACCACGAGATCGAGGGTCTTCGCGGTCTTCACCTTCACCCACGCGGATCCTCGCCGCCCCGCCGAGTAGGGGGCGTTCAGCGCCTTCACGAGCACTCCCTCATGGCCTCTGGCGAGTGCGTCTGCCTGGAAGCGCGTCGCTGCGTCGACGTCGCTGGTGCTCATTCGCGGGACGCGTGCGCCTGGCGCGAGCAGGCGATCCAGCACGGCAAGCCGATCGCGCAGGGGGCGATCGAGTGTTTCCTCGCCGTCGCACAGCAGGACATCGAAGAAGAACGGCGTGAGTGGACGTTCTGCGCGTAACGTCTCGACGTCGAGCCGCCGTCCGAAGCGCCCCATCGTGTCCTGGAAGGACAGCGGCCGTCCGTCGCTCGCCAGGGCAAGGACCTCACCGTCGAGAATGAGCTCGCGCGCATCCAGCGCGAGCACGACCGCGGTCACTTCCGGAAGACGCGGTGTGACCTCGTTGAGGTTGCGCGTATAGATCGCCACACGATCGCCGGCGCGATGGACCTGAATGCGAGCGCCATCGAGCTTCCACTCGATCGCGACCTCGCCGCCACCCGCGGTGGCCATTCCTTCCACGACATCATCCGCGGAATCCGCGAGCATGGGCTGCACCGGACGAAAGAGCTCCAGGCGATACGATGCGAGTGCCGCCAGGGCCGCGTCGCCGCCCGCGCACACGGCGGCAGCCACGGCACCGAGATCGCCGGCGAGCATGACCGCGCGACGCAGCTTTTCTGACTGGACGTCAGCCGCTATCGCGACCGCATCCAGCATCACTCCTTCCAATGCGCCGTGCCGAACTTCGCCAACGAGGAGGGCGGCGAGGAATTCCTGCTCCGCTTCGGTGGCGCGCGCGAAGAGATCGTGCACGAGCTCTCGGCGCTTTGCCGAAGAACCCTTCCCCGACGCTTGCTGCAACGCTGATAACACCACGTCAACGTCGCGAAGTGTGAGGAGCGGATGCGCCGAACCCTGCACGCTCCGTGCTTCTGAAATCGTCGCCCACCCGACGCCTATCTTTCCCTGCCGCGGCCATCCGATGAGGAAACCCACCGCGATCGCTGCCTCGTCTGCGTCCAGCCCCTTCAGCAGGCTTGCGAGCTTTGCTGTTTTCTCGCGCCGGCGCGACGTGCCCGCGACTTCCGCGGATGTCTCAACGAGCGTCGCCAGCCTCATGATCGCGCGTCCGTCGGTGCGAAACGGCCCGCGCTAGCCGGACCAGGGCGGAACGATTTTGTTCGCTCGTGCGTACGCGATGGACTGCCCGAGGTGCTCGTTCATGTGCGCGACGAGCTGCATGAGTACCGCCCATTGGGGCACCGTGCGTCCATAGAGCTGCGTCTGCTTCTCCAGTTGTTCCGCGGGCATGGCGGCGACGCTCTGCTTCACATACTCCATCGAGCGCGTCAACAGCGCCACGACCTGCGCCTTGTTTCGCATCGCCTCCAGCGTGTCGCGCTTGATCCCCGCTGGCAGCATGACCCCCATGTTGCCGCTCAGATACCCGAAGTTGTAGTTCGCGATGTGCGCGAACACCTGCCCGACCTCCATGGCCGCCGGTTCAGGCTTCCAGCGATACGCGGATTCCGGCATGGCCTGCGCCAGCGCAACGACCTTCCGCATGGACATGTCGAAGTGCGCCATGAGCTCCGAGCGTGGCGTGACCGGCTGGCCATTTTGCGCAATGCCGACGCCGGGCAATGCCACGAGGGCGATGAACGATCTGACGAGTGCAGCTCTCATGATTCCCTCGGATGGAGTTTGATGTGACTTTACCGTCTCGCGCCGGAACGCGGAAGAGTGCGCGTCAGCGCACGGCGGCGATCGCCGCGCGCAGCCTGGCAACGGGCTCTGCCAGCTTCGGATCGGATGCCGCCACGTCCACGAGGCGCAACGCGCGAGACAGGTCTCCGGAATTGGCGACGTGCCCCGCGGCATTGAATGCCGAGGCAAAGTAGCGCGATCGGTTGTCCACCGTATCCGCAACTATTGACGCGATGCGTTTCGCGCGCACCTCGGGATAGCGCGTGGGCCTCGCCTGCAGGTGTGCGATGCGGTACCGCGCGTCTGCGACCTTGATGTCGTAGCACCGCATGGCTGCCTCGAACGCACCCGCCGCATCGGGCGCCCGTTGCTGCTTCGCGTACACCAGCCCCAGATACCACGCCGCCGTGCAGTTCTCGTCCCCACGCAACTCGGCCCGCGCAGCCAGCAGATCTTGCTCCGCCACCGGTAGGTCGCCCTGGTCATGTTCGATGACACCAGCCACGGTCAGGGAGCTCGGACTCCGGGCCTGACGTTTCGCCACTTCGATGTCGGCTCGCGCAGCGTCCAGATTGCGCAGACGATGATGGCTCACCGCGCGCCAATAGTAGCCTTGCCCTGCGAATCCGGTCCCGAGAGCGATCACATGTGTCGCGGAAGCGATGGCCGCGGAATCACGCTTCAGTGATGACAGACAGATGGTTCGCTGCAGCCACGCCATCTCGTGGGTCGAGTCGATGGACACCGTCGCGTCGAAGAACCGCAGCGCTGCGTCGCACTCGTTGACGTTGGACGCCAGCCATCCGCTCATGTACTGCACCGATGGCGACTGCGGGAACCGGCTGCGCGCTTCCGCGTATAGCCGCGCTGCGTCGACTCCACCATTCTCCTCGGCAAAAAACGAAGCGCTGTTTGCGATGAAGTAGGCAGCCTCAGGAAACTCAGGAACATGCGCCCGCGTCGCCTGCAGCATGATGGTGTCCTGGCCAAGGCAGATCGCAGTGCGGTACATGACGAGCGGCGACGCCCCCGGCTGGAGGATGGGACGGCGGTGCGGCGCGCCAGGCGGCCGCTGCGGGGCCAGCACCTTGCCATCGTGCGAGCAATCGAGTGCCAGTGCGAGATACTCGCGCACACTTTGCCGAAGTGGCGCCGCGTGCAGCCACGCGACGTCCTCGGACACGCGAGCGATGTATGGCGCCACGCGACGCCGCAACGGTTCCGGCCATCCCGGCATTCGACCGGTGCCGTCGGGGAACACTGCGTCCACGATTGCAAGGAGGCGCGGTGCATCGAAGCCGGGCGGTAGGTGGGGGGCAAGCATCCTCGCGCTGTCAATCGACGGTGTCCAATTCAGTTGGAGTTCCTTCTCACGCAGGCCAAGAAGGAGCTGCGTCTCGAATAGCCGCACGAGCGCTGTGTCACGCGGAAAATGCTGGGACGCCGCCAGCCGGGCATAGGTCGCACGCGCCTCGAGCAGGCAGTCATAACAACCCTGAAGCACGCGAGCGTCGGCGGCCGCGAGCGCCGTCGCATTCTCGCGCGCGATTCGCCGACCAGCGCACGCGCTGGCCAGCAGGGACAGGGCGGCCGCGAGAAGGATCCGACGCATGCGCGGAATTTCTGCGTCACTGCCATCCCGCGCGATTACGACTGGATTAGGACGCGATTAAGACGCGGACCGCCGCAGATCCTTTACTCTGCTCGCAATGCGGTCACCGGATTGATCGCCGCCGCCCTGCGCGCCGGTATCCAGCTCGCGGCAAGCGCGGCCATCGTCAAGAGCACGGCAGCGCCGGCAAATGCGATCGCGTCCGTGGCATGGATGCCGTACAGCAACGAGGAGAGCAGCCGTGTCACACCAGCCGCCGCGATTCCGCCGATGATCACGCCTACGCCTGCGAGAAGCAGCCCCTGACGCACGACGAGCCAGAGCACCTGGCCACGCATCGCGCCGAGGGCGACCCGCACGCCAATTTCCCGGGTGCGCTGTGCCACGGCATACGCCGTGACCCCGTACACGCCCAGCAGCGCGAGCAGAAACGCCACCGCGCCAAGTCCGCCTGCCATCCAGACGGCTATGCGCTGGGGAAAGAGCGACAGGGCAGCCTGATCTTCCATCGTGCGCTGGTCGAGGATGGGCAGGTTGGGATCAACGCGTTGAACGAGTCGACGCACCTCGCGTGCGACACTGACGCCTGCATCGCTGCGGGTGAGGAGATGCAGTCGTCCCATGGGCCGCTGCGCGAGGTTGACGTAAACGAAGTTCCGCGGTGACTCCCCGAGGGTACGGTACCTGGCATCCCGGGCGATGCCGACAACGGTGAGCGTCCGGTCGCCATTTCGCATCGTGCGGCCGAGCGCATCTCCCTCGGGAAACAATGCCCGCGCGAATGTCTCGTTGAGGATGGCTGCCTCAGGAGCGCCCGCATTATCGATATCGCTGAACGGACGTCCCGCAGCGATCGGGATGCCAAGGGTCTCGAAGTAATCTGGTGTCACAACGTTCCAATCCATGGCCCAGCCGTTCCGCTCGTCGGGCGCTGAACGCCCATCCACCTCGATACCACCGAGGCCCATCCCTCCGCCATCGAGTGGCAACATCACCGAGAAGGCGGCATGCCGAACGCCCGGGATCGCGACCGCGCCCTCCAGAATGGCCCTGGCGATCCGCGGCTGCGCCACCGAATCGTGGTTCGCGATATCGAGGTTGAGCGAGGCGATTTCAATGCCTTTCGTCTCGAACCCTGTGTCGATCGCGCGTGCGCTGAGCAGCGACCGCCCGAACAATCCACCGACAATGAGCAGCAGCATGGAGAAGGCGATCTGGGACACGAGCAGCGCGCTTCGCAGGCGCTGCCGCCGCCCGCCGCTGCTTGCTGCGTCGAGCTTGAGGGCGTGGACGAGCGCCGGATTTGTGCTCTGGATAGCCGGGATCAGTCCGGCCGCAAAGCCGGTGAGCAGTGAAGCTCCAAGCGCGAATGCGAGGACGACCGAATCCACCTTCGGATCGAACGCGAGCTGGACCGGCAGCCTCGGCACCATGCCCATGAGCGCATTGACGAGCAGCTGCGCGAGCCCGATGCCTGCAATGCCCGCCGCGACAAAGAGCAGCACGCTCTCGACGACCAGTTGGCGAATGAGCTGCATCCGTGACGCACCGATGGCCAGGCGCACCGCGATCTCCCGTCGGCGTGCGGCCGCGCGCGCGAGCAACATCCCGGCCACGTTGGTGCTCGCCACGATGAGCACCAGGGCGGCGAGTGCGAAAAGCACTCCGAGAAAACCACCTACGATACCGCGCATCTCTCCGGGGAACAGGCTCGCCGGCGCGACACGCATCCCCTTGCCTTCGTTCGCTCGCGGATACTCACGCAGCAGCGACGCGGTAATGGTGTTGAGTTGGGATTGAACCGCCCCAAGCGTGGCGCCGGGCGCCAGACGTGCGATTCCCATCAGCCACACCGCACTCCGCTGCGTAAACAATCCGCGATCGTTGACCGCTGTCGCATGCAGAGGGACCCAAACGTCGGGCGAAAGCACGAAAGGGCCATGAAACCCTTCAGCAGCGACGCCGACCACGGTGAACGGGGTGCCGTTCAGTACGACCTTCTGCCCTACAACCCCCGGGTCCGCTGCGAATCGGTTGCGCCAGAATGCGTGGTTGAGGACGACGACCGGCGCGGCCACCGGCGAATCTTCGTCCGCGTGAAAGAACCGTCCCAGGGCGGGGTGCGCTTGCAGGACATCGAAGAAGTTGCCGGTGACCCAGCCGCTCTCGATGGCTTCGCCGCCAGCGGGACCGGCAAGGCTCATCGGTTGTGGCTCGAGACGCATCGCCGCGAAGCCGGACAGTGTCGTCGCGGCAGCTCGGTAGTCGAGGTAGTTCGGATACGAGAAGTTGTCGAACCCCTGCCCTTCCTGCGTCCGCCCTACGGTGACAACCCGCTCGGCATTTCCAACACCAGGCGGAGGCTGCAGGAGCAGGGTATTCGCCAGGGTGACAATTGCGGTCGTGGCCCCAACTCCGACGCCAATCGAGACAACGGCAACCAGGGCAAACAGTGGATTGCGGCCGATCGCGCGCAAACCAAAGCGGACGTCACGGCGAAGGAAGTCGAGCACGCATCCTCATCAGTGGGCGACTCTGGGACAACGCCGCCAGCCCACTGAAGGTTTCAGTCTGCGGTCAGCTCACCTGTGGTTGCGGGCGGGCAGGTGCAGCCGCCGTCAAAACGGGCGCGGCGGTGGCCGCTGTTACGTCCAGGGGCAACGTCACGTTGAAGGTCGAGCCGACGCCCGGAGTGCTCTGCACGGTGATGTCGCCGCCGAGGAGCTGTGCGAGCTGGCGGCTGACCGACAGGCCCAACCCCGTTCCCTCGTGGGCCCTGGAAAGATTCCCGCGCGCTTGCACGAACGGCTCGAAGATGCGCTGAAGGTCCGGTGGACTGATTCCCGATCCGGTATCCCGAACGCTGATCGTAATCGCGATCGCTGTCGTCGAGACTTCCATGACGACCGAACCCTGCTGCGTGAACTTCACGGCATTGCCAAGCAGGTTGATCAGGATCTGGCGCAATTTGGTGGCGTCGGTTGTGACGAACAGAGCGCCGTCAGGATGCTCGATACGGAACTCCAGCGCCTTGCGTCGCGCCAGCGGCTCCACCGCCGCCGCCGCCTCGCGCGCAATCAGGTTGACGTCCACGCGCGTCATGTCCGCACGATCGACACGCGCTTCAAGCCGGGCGAAGGTCAGGATCTCATCGACAATGTGCAGCAGGTGCACCCCGACGCTCTTGATGCGCGAGAGGTGTTCTCGCTGGACCGGATTGAGCTCGCCGGCCATCCCTTCCATGAGAATATCTGTATATCCGGAAATGGCGCCCACCGGCGTGCGGAGCTCATGACTCATGGCGGCGAGGAACTCGGACTTCGCGCGGTTCGCGGCCTGCGCGGCGCGCGTCGCGTGCCGAAGCTCGTCCTCGGCGGCCACGCGCTCCGTGACATCTTCGATGAATGCCACCGCGCCGGTGGTGCTCCCATCCGTACCGCGAACCGGCGCGATGCGCGCGCTTTGCTGCATGTGCGCGAAGGCGCCATGCCGCGCCGGTGGCGGAAACCGCAGCAACCACTGGTGCAGCCAGTGCGAATGCACCACCGTGCCGCCATTGAGCGCGCGGGCAAATGCCGCCTCGCCGCTTGGCGCGATCACGTTCGGTCCCAGGCTCGCCAGCGGACGTCCAAGCACGGCAGACGCGGGAATGCCGCTCGCGTTCTCGAGCCATTTGTTCCAGGTGACGATGCGGCAGTCCCGATCGATCATCATGATGCCGACGTCCAGCATGTCGCCGGCCAGTCGCAGCATCTCTTGCGTGGTGTCGACGTTTTCCGGCGCGCGTCGAGCGTTATCCACTCGCCCGTGCCTGCCGCGCCAGCGCGGTCATGATCCGCGTCAATGACGTCACACCCACGGCGACGATGAGGTAGCCGTCCACCTCGAGTTCACTCAGGCGAAAACGGGTTCCGGCGATCACGGCATAGCGCAATTCGGTGCTGTCCACGTGCAGCGAGCGCAATACGCCGCTCAGGGACTCGACATGCAGGCGAGGGACGGAAAACGACACGCCCACTTTGAGCATGTCGCCAAACGCGCTCAGACAGGCCCCCAGCACGACATTCCCCACCTCAGCGAGTACCTCCCGTGCGGACTGATCGAGGCGACCGGCGCCGGCGACCTGACCATCCGTCATCAGACGCGTCAGCAGCGCAGCCTTCTCGTATTCCAGGAGGAGTACCGCGTCCCCCGCCACGGGTCCAGCGAAAATCTGGTGCACGGTGGCGAGGTCTCCCTCGACCATGGATGACAATTGCGACTGGATTTCTTCGATGGGAACGATCCAGACCTTCGGGAGGTCCACGAGGATTCGCTGCCGGGTCAGCTCGCTCAACGAGGCGGCGGCGCGATGCATGCCGACGTTGAAGAGCTCGCGCAGCGCGTCCTGCTGGTGCTCGTCGAGCTTCATCTCGGCGCCTTGGGT
>DASPMP010000303.1:0-3133 GCA_035626995.1 Gemmatimonadaceae bacterium | reverse complement strand
CTCAGGCGCCGCTTTTCGCGCTCGTTCTCGAAGCACAACCATCCATGCGCGTACGTCCCGCGCAGCACGGCGCGACGCACCTGCGTGAGACGTCGCCCCTCACGCCGGCGATCGGCAAAGGGAATCGGCTTGATATCCACGCGCCGATCCGGGGCGTCCCCCACCCGCCGCTCGGTCAGCCGCGGGACGATGTCCCACACCTGCCACTCCGAGCCAACCGAATCGACGAATATTCTGTAAGGCATAAGCACCGCTCCCGGTCCGTTCCCCTTTCCTCGCTCCTCGCTCTCTCGATCATCCTCCCGTCAGGCGCTTCTTCGCGCTGAGCCCGCTTTTTTTTGCAGCAGGGTCTCCTATGCGGCCATACCAAGCAGAAAAAATGCCAACATGGGCTCGCGCGACGCCCTCTTTTGTGATACGGCTAGCGGCCTCACGCTTGCACGTGCGGAACCAAATGCACAACTCCTCCCTTGGCGCGTTGCTCCTGCTCGCGCTCGCCTCCCCGGCTGCGGCGCAGTCAACGGAGCCACGCCCGCCGCTCTTTACGCGCAGCGACGCCATCTGGGCAGGCGCCGCCCTGCTCGGCTCAGTGGCGCTGAGCACCGCGGACGTGCGCATCGCCGGAATGTGGAACGACTCCACGCATCGCAACGCGGGACGCGACCGCCTCGCCCGGAACTTTGCGAAGGCGCAGGAGGGGACGCTGTTCGTCGGGAACATGGCCCTCTGGGGGATCGCCCGTCTCGCGAAAATGCCGGCGATGGCTGACGTCACCTTTCACGCCGCGCAGGCCGTCTTTGTCGGCAGTCTCGCCGCCCAGGTTATCCGCGGACCGTTGGGTCGATCGCGGCCGCACGTCACCCAGTTCGAGGATCAGTACGACTTCAAGCCCTTCCGCGGCTTCCGCGACTTCGACCATCGCGCATTTCCATCGATCCACACCGCATCCGCGTTTGCCGTCGCAACGATCTACACGATGGAAACGAAACGGCGCGCTCCGGGGGCGACATGGATCGTCGGCCCGATCGCCTACGCGCTCGCGCTCGGCCCCGGCGTGTCACGCATGTACACGGGGCAGCACTGGGCCAGCGACGTCCTCGGCGGCGCATTCATGGGGACCTTCGTGGCCGCAAAGCTGATGAAGTACAACCACGAGGTGCGTCCCGAGAATCGCGTCAACAAATTCTTCCTCGGCGCGCGCAACGTGCAGGTCGGCGTGAGCAGCTCGGGGTTCAGCGCGACGTACGCCAGGCGATTCTGAGCTTGTCGGCTTGCCGGCTTATCGGCTTGTCCTGACAAGCTGACAAGCTGACAAGCGGTCTCTACGCCGCCAACGGCTCCAGCGCCGCGCGGACCCTCGGCAGCAACTTGCGCACATCCTCGAGCGAAACCGCTCCCACAGAGAGACGGAACCAGCCAGTACCATCCGGCTGACCGAAGGCACTGAACGGCACCGCAGCGAGCCCCGCGCTTCGCAGCAGGTACGAGCGCACCTCGTCGTCGTTGGCCAGTACCTTCCCCTCGGCCGTGCGCAGGCCGTGCAGCGCGAACCGCGCGCTGAGGTAGATCGCGCCACTCGGAATGGACGCATCCACGGGGAATCCTTCCTGTCTCAGCGCAACGATCCCATCATGCAGCGACTGGAGCCGCGCGAGCACTTCCCCGCGCATCTTGTCGTGGAAGTCGTCGATGACGTCGTCCTTGCCAAGCAGTACGCTGGTCGCCACCTGCTCCGGGCGGGGGGCCCAGGCGCCCACATGGGTCAGCAGGTCTGACATCTGGCTGATGATCGGCGTCGGGCCAACTGCCCAACCCACACGCAGTCCGGTTGCCGCAAACGACTTCGAGATCGCGTCGATATAGATCGTGTACCGTGCGATCTCCGGACGCAGTGCGACGGGGTGCACATGCTCGACGCCGAAGGTGAGCATCCAGTACACCTGGTCGTACAGCAGGTATAGGGGACGTGCGCTCTCCCCGCGGCGCGCATTCTCCTCGAGCACGAGGTCACAGATGTCCTCGAGCTGCGATCGCGTAAATGCGGTGCCCGTCGGATTCACCGGCGAGTTGAGCACAAGAAGTCGCGCGTCACGCAGCTTGTTCCGCAGCTGCGCAGCCGTGGGAAGGAAGCCGGCGCTCGCGTCGCAGGAGATTGCAACCGGGGCGGCGCCCGACATCTGGCAGTAGTGCACGTTGTTCCAGGAGGGCACCGGGAACACCACCTTCTCTCCGGGGTCCGCCAGGATGCGATAGGCCGCGTAGATGAGCGGACGCGCCCCGGATGCAACGAGCACATTCTCCGTCGCGGTCGGAAGACCCAGGCGTCGCTCGCAGAACTCCGCGATCGCCTTCCGCAGCGCTGGCATTCCAGCCGACGGCGGATAGTTGGTCTCGCCACGCTGGACGGCGGCGGCCAGCTCGCGTGACAACACTTCGGGAACAGGAAACTCACTCGGCGCAAAGTCGCCGACGGTCAGGTTGCAGACTTCGGCGCCATTCGCGACGAGCGCCCGGACTTCGGCGGCGATCTTGAGGATCGGCGAGCCAATGAGCCCTTCGGCGAGGAGGGAGTCGCGGCGTGCGCGATCCGCTGCCGGCGCTGCGCCCCGGAGAATCGCCGGACTTTCGCTCCGGACCTGTGACTCGCTTCTGCCCTGTTCCATTCGGCTCCTATGGCTGAATCGTCTTCGCCTTCGCCACCATCTCCCGCACGTCGGCCAGCAACTGCTGCGCGTCGAACACGATTCCCTGCTTGATCGTGTACTTCACGCCCCCACGACGCTCGATCTTCCCGTCGCGCTCTACTTCGACACCCGTCCCATAAAATACTTTCATGTTGTGCAGCGGGTTGCCGTCGATGATCGCGAGGTCCGCGGCATAGCCCGGACGGATGACGCCGGTCCCGGTGAGGCCGAGCGCCTTCGCGCCGTTGGATGTCGCCTGCTGGATGACCTCGATCGGATGAAAGCCGGCTTCCTGGTGCAGCTCCATCTCGCGGATGGTGCCGAAGCCATACAAGTGATAGATGTAGCCGGCGTCCGAGCCGACCGTCACGTTGCCGCCGCGCGCCGCGAACTCGCGCACCCAGTTCATCCAGACGCGCATGTTGTCGCGCCACATGATCTCATCGCCG
>DASPMP010000302.1:0-4366 GCA_035626995.1 Gemmatimonadaceae bacterium | reverse complement strand
GCAATGACCACGTCACGCGCGCCCTGCACCGCAAGGATGGCCGAGGTTCCATTCGTCGTGGTCATCAGAATGGTCTTTCCCTCGACCGCGTCCGACGTGAAGCTCTCCGGGGAGTTGCCGAAATCGAATCCGGGAATCGGCTGGCTTTTCCGCTCACCCGCAAGCTTCGCCGCGCCCTTGCCGAGTGACGTGGCTCGGCTGACGACTTCCTCCGAACTGGCGAGGGGGACGATGGCGCGCGCGCCATTGGCGATGGCCGTCGCGATGGTCGTCGATGCACGGAGCACGTCGATGACGGCGACGGCACGGTTCGCCACGTCCTGGGGGACCACTTCCTGTGGAGTGAAATAGACGTCGAGGCGACTCATGCGCTTTCCCTGAGGTCGCGAAAGAGCTCGGGCTCCCGCTCGAGAAACTTGGTATCGACGTCGCCCCGCACGAAGCGGTCGTTCTGCATGACGCGCGCGAGGAATGGGATGGTGGTCGTGACCCCCTCGACGACGAACGACTCCAGCGCCACGCGCATGCGTGAGAGTGCCTCGGCGCGGTCCCGGCCCTGTACGATGAGCTTGGCGAGGAGAGAATCGTAATACGGGGGGACCGTATAGCCGGCATAGACGTGCGAATCGATTCGCACGCCGGGGCCGCCCGGCGGATGGAACGTCGTGATCTTACCCGGGGAGGGCTGGAAATTCCGTCCAGGATCTTCAGCGTTGACCCGACATTCGATGACGTGCCCGCGCAGCGTCGGGAGGGTCAGTGTGGACAGCCGCTCGCCGGCCGCGACCCGGATCTGCTCCTTCACGAGATCCACCCCCGTGAGCATCTCCGTGACCGGGTGCTCCACCTGGATGCGCGTGTTCATCTCCATGAAATAGAACGAGCCGTCCGTATCGAGCAGCATCTCGATGGTGCCGGCGCCCACATAGTTGATCGCCTTGGCGCCTGCGACCGCCGCATCGCCCATCTCCTGGCGAAGCTTTGGAGTGACGGCGGGGCTGGGTGCCTCCTCGATGAGTTTCTGGTGCCGACGCTGCACCGAACAGTCGCGTTCTCCCAGGTGGATGACGTTGCCGAACTTGTCGCCCATGATCTGGAACTCGATGTGCCGCGGGCGCTCGAGGTACTTCTCGACATAGACATCGCCGTTGCCGAATGCCGACAACGCTTCCGACCGCGCCAGCTGGAAGGACCGCGCGAAATCATCCGGGTCGCGGGCAACACGCATTCCCTTCCCGCCGCCACCGGCAGACGCCTTGATGATCACGGGGAACTTGATGGACTTCGCGAATTCCAGTGCCGCGTCCACGTCCTCCACCGGCCCCGGTGTGCCCGGCACGATCGGAACGCCGACTTCCAACATCGTTTTTCGGGCGGATGCCTTGTTTCCCATCACCCGGATCTGCTCGGCCGTCGGCCCGATGAACGTGACATTCGAGGCCGCGCACGTTTCCGCGAACTCGGCGTTTTCCGCGAGGAAGCCATACCCGGGATGGATCGCGTCCGCGCCGGTGATCTCCGCCGCCGCGATCAGCCGCGGAATGCGCAGGTACGATTCGCGCGACGGCGCCGGGCCGATGCACACGTCATCATCGGCAAAGCGGACGTGGAGCGACTCGCGGTCCGCCTCGGAGTACACGGCGACCGTCTGGATGCCAAGCTCGCGGCAGGCGCGGATGACCCGCAGCGCGATTTCACCGCGATTCGCGATCAGGACTTTCTTGAACATCGAGCTACGCGGGACTCAGCGTTTCTTCTCGAACGCGTTCCAACTCTGGTCGCTGGTGCCGGCCACGCCCTGCACGCGGAGCGCAAACTCCGCGGGACTGGTCGCGTAGAACACCGCACTCTCGTACGAAATCGCGCCCTGCTGGTACCACTGCATCAGGGACTGGTCGAACGATTGCATCCCGTATTGCACCGTGCCCTCTTTGATGAGGTCGGGGATGTTCAGCGACTTTTCCATGTCACGGATCTGGTCGCGCACTGCCGCCGTGTTGATGAGGACTTCGCAGGCGGGGACGCGACCCGGCTTGTCGGCGCGCGGCACGAGACGGAGCGAGACCACGGCCTGCAGCGCGTTCGCCAGGGAGAAGCGCACCTCCGCCTGCTGGTGCGGCGGGTAGAACGACAGCACGCGCTGAATGGTCTGCGTGGCGTCCATGGTGTGCAGCGTCGAGAAAACGAGGTGCCCGGTATCCGCCGCCTTCAGCGCCGCATCCAGGGTATCCAGGTCGCGAATCTCGCCGATGAGAATGACATCCGGGTCCTGCCGGAGCACGCGCCGCAGCGCCTGCGGGAAGCTCGCCGTGTCGGTGCCGACCTCCCGCTGGTTGATGTGACAGTTGATGTCGCGGTGCAGAAACTCGATCGGGTCCTCGATCGTGATGATGTTCCCGTGCTCGTGCTCGTTGATGTGATGGATCATCGCCGCGAGCGCGGTGGACTTGCCGGACCCCGTAACGCCCGTGACGAGAATCAGCCCACGCGGCTTCAGCGCGATCTCCTCCAGAACCTTCGGGAGGAGGAGTTCCTGGATGGTCTGCACCTGGTACGGAATGGCGCGCATCGCATAGCACAGCGAGCCGCGCTGCTGGTACAGGTTGACGCGGAATCGTCCGATGCCCGGGACGCCGATGGCGAAATCGGACTCCTTCTCTTCCGTGAACTGCTTCACCTGCTTCGGGTTCATCAGCTGCTCGCCGAGGCTCTTCAGGTCCTCGGGCTTGAGCGCCGGGAAATCGAGCGGAACCAGGTTGCCGTTGAGCCGCACCGTGGGTGGGCGTCCGACCTTCAGGTGCAGGTCGGATGCATTCATTCGGACCAGTTGCTGCAGGACCGACTTGAAGTCGAACGCCGCAGACGCGGTGGGGTTCTGCCCGCCGCCGGCCGGCACGGTGGTGGTGTTAGCCATTCGCCTCGATCCGGAAAAGGACCTGCCCGTATTCCACGGGTTGTGCATCCTGCGCGAGAATCTCCTTGACCACGCCGGCGAATTCCGATTCAATCTCGTTCATGATCTTCATCGCCTCGATGATGCAGAGCGTCTGCCCCTTGAGGACGCGATCACCCACGGATACGTATGGCTTGGCGCCTGGCTCGGGCGCGCCATAGTAGGTCCCGACCATCGGCGACTTGACTTCGAGCTGGCCAGCTCCGCTGGCCGCCTTGGCCGGCGCCTGGGTTTCCGGCGCCGCCGGCGAGCCCGCGGCGGGAGTCGTGCGCGCATCGAGCATCGTCGGCGACATGACCGCAGGCAGCTGCACCGGTGCCGCCATCGACACCCCGCGCTGCGTGGGGCTCTTGGCGATGCGGATCTTGACGCCCTTCTCCGACGAGATCTCGATGGAGTCCACACTGGACTCGTCGACCATCTCGATGAGTTTCTTCAGGTAGCGCAGGTCAATCATAGGCTCCGTAGCGTGGTTCTGCGGCGCGTCACCGCGTCAGCCGATCTCGATCAACTCTCGCGTGAAGCTCGTCAGCACCTGAGCCTGTCCGGCGCTCAAATGGACGTCATCTTCGATGCGCACTCCACCCCACCCCGGGCGGTAGATCCCCGGTTCCACCGTAACGACCGCACCCTCCGGCAGCATCGTGTCGGCCGTCTTTGCGAGTCTCGGCGCTTCGTGCACTTCCAGGCCTATCCCGTGGCCAAGACTGTGTCCGAATAACTCACCGTATCCGCGGTCCTGAATGTAGCCCCGCGCGAGGCCGTCGGCATCCCGTCCCGACATCCCGGCACGCACGGAACGGACAGCGCGCTCATTCGCGTGTCGTACCACGTCATAGAATTCGCGCTGCTCGTCCGACGCCGTGCCGATGACGAACGTGCGCGTCACGTCGGAACAATAGCCGGCGACGCGAGCACCGAAATCGATGAGGAGAAAATCTCCCGCAGCGAGCCGGCGGTCGGTCGGGCGCGCGTGCGGCAGCGCCGCGTTCGGCCCCGATGCCACAATCGACGGAAAGGCAAATCCATCGCTGCCCGCGTGGCGCAATTCAGATTCGAGGATCCCGGCGACCTCCAGTTCCGACATACCGGCACGCACCTGGCCCACCGTGCGTTCCAGGGCATCCTCGGCAATGCCCACCGCCTCGCGGATGCACTCCACCTCTTCTTCGTCCTTCCGCTCGCGGAGGACCTCCACGAGGTCGAGCGTGGGACGCCACTGGTATCGCGCTCCGGCCTCCAGCAGGCGCTGGAAATCGCGGTGCACGAGATGCGCGGACTCGAACCCTGCCACCGAGAGGTACGGCATCTGCGCCAATTGCTGCCACAGGCCGGCCCACAGGCTCTGCGACTCGATTACGACGCGTGCCAGGTCACCTACTTCCTCGGCGGCCTGCGTCTGATAGCGGAAGT
>DASPMP010000301.1:0-9712 GCA_035626995.1 Gemmatimonadaceae bacterium | reverse complement strand
CGTGCCGAAGGCGTGGGGCGCGTCGATGTCGAGGATGCGCCCGCCTTGCACCAGGGCGACGCGGTCGCAGCGCGCCGCTTCGTCCATGTACGGCGTGGAGACGATGATCGACAGCCCCGTCGCGCGCAGTGCCGCCAGCTGGTCCCAGAACTCCCGGCGCGACACCGCGTCCACGCCGGTCGTGGGCTCGTCGAGCAGCAGCAGCTCGGGGCGGTGCACCAGCGCGCACGAGAGCGCCAGCTTCTGCTTCATCCCGCCCGAGAGGGCATCGGCGCGACGGTCCCGAAAGGGCTCGATCTGGCGATACACCGGGGCAATCAGGTCGTAGCCGCGCGCGACGCTGGTGCCGAAGACGGACGCAAAGAACTGCAGATTCTCGGCGACGGTGAGGTCGGGGTACAGGGAAAAGGTGCCAGGCATGTAGCCGATGCGCGCCCTGATGTCCCACAGGTCGCGCACCGTGTCGCGACCCAGCACGGTCGCCGTGCCACCGTCCGGAGTGATCAGCGTCGCAAGGATCCGGAATAGCGTGGACTTGCCGGCGCCGTCGGGACCCACGAGGCCAAACAGCTCGCCCGTGCCGACGTCGAAGGTCATCGCGTCCAGCGCCGTCACCGCTCCGAAGCGGCGCGTCACGGCACGCACGCTGACCACCGGCTCCATGGTCAGCGCTCCAGCTGCGTCGGCAACGTGATGTCCGCGGGCATCCCGATCCTGAGCAGTCCCTGTGGATTGGCGACGCTGACCTTCACGGCGTATACCAGGTCGGCCCGTTCGTCGCGCGTCTGGATGGGCGTCGGCGTGAACTCCGCTTTTGCCGAGATCCAGGTGACGGTGCCGGGCAGCGACTGCAGGCTGTCGGCGCCATCGACGTTCACCTGCACCCGCTGACCCAGTCGCAGTCGTGGCAGCTGGTTGGCGGTGAGGTAGGCGCGCAGGATGAGGGTGTCGAGGCTCGCGATGCGATACAGCGGTTGTCCGGACTGCACCACCTCGCCCGCGCGGACGAATGTGGCGAGCACCGTTCCGGCGACGGGGTTCACGACGCGACTGCGCGCGACCAGGTCGCGGATCTGCTGGACGCGCGCGTCCGTGGATCCTGACTGCTGCACCACGCCTTCACGCTGTGCCCTGGCGGCGGCGATCTGTGCATCGATCACGCGAAAGTCACGCTCCGCCTGGTCCAGTTGCTGCGCGGTCGCCGCTTTCTGTTCGAACAGGCGACGGGTACGCTCGTACGCACGCTGCGCCACGCCGCGGTGCGCCTGCAGCACGCCGATCTGGCGCTCGGCTTCGACCACCCGTGCGCGGCTGGCCTCGGACTGCGCGAAGATCCCCGCGCGTTCCAGCGCCAGCTGCGTGGTGTCCACCAGCCCCACCTCCGCGCCGACCGGAAGCTCTGCTCCCTCCTGCGCGCTGAAGGAGCGCAACTGGCCGGACGCCTGCGCCGCGACGACCACTTCATTGGCCTCGAAGTTTCCGTAGGCGTCAGCCTCGGGCTCACCGCTGCAGGCGACAAGCAGGCAGGCGGCGACAAGCCCAGACGAGCTGACAAGCCGATAAGCCTTGGTCGTGTGTCGCATCAGCGAGTCTCCAGCCCCATGATGGTGAGGAACCGCGCGCTGGCGTGTGCCAGCTCCACGCGATGCACCGCGTGCGTGATGCGCGCCGCCAGCAGGTCGGTGTGGCGTTCGATGACTTCCGCGGCGGTCACGGCTGATTCCGTGTACCGGATCTGCGTCTCCGCGGCGATGCGCTCACGCAGCGCGATGATGTCGGCGTCGAGCGCGAGCGCGGCACGCAAGCGATCGATGGTGGCCAGCTCGCGCGTGACCGCGCGCGCGATCGTGTGATCGAGCGCCTCGGCTTCGGTGTCGAGGATGCGCCGCTGGGCGACGTTGATCTCGCGGTCGCGTCGCGTTGCCCCCCAGCTGAACGGGGACCATTGCAGCTGGACTCCGGCCAGCCAGTAGCTGTCGAAAGTCTCGCTGAGGGGATTGAGTCCCGGCCGGCCGTAGCCCGCGCGGCCGAAAGCGCCGACGCGCGGAAGATCCTGCGCGCGACGGGCGGCGTCCTGGCGATCGAGGACGAGGCGTGCGGCGTCCAGCTCCGCATACTCCGGACGTGCGCGCGCCTGCTGTGGCATGTTGGTGCGCGCCAGCGAGACGGCGCGCTCCAGCGCAGGTATCGCCAGCCGCTGCGTCGTGTCGATGGCCTGTCCCGTGAGATCGGAAAGAACGGTCAGCGAAGCGACCCGGGAATTGCCGGCATCCACCAGCATCTGCCGCCGGCGCAGCAGCTCCGCGCGAACTGTGGCCTCCTCGCTCGGGAGGGCGGCGCCCTCGCGGACCCGGTTGGCGGCGAGGGCGAGTTGCGCTTCCAGCGCACTGATCGTGGCGCGGAGCTCGTCCTGCTGCTCCTGCGCGAGGAGCGCGGCGAAGAAGGCGTCGTTCACCTGCTGCCGGTTGCCGTACAGGCGCACCGCCACCGCGGATTCCGTCTGTGCCGCCTGCGCGGAGATCAGCGCGCGCCGGGCGCGATAGCCGGGATCGAGGATCCGCTGGGCGAGTCCGATGCGCGCGTCATACGTGTCGTGCGGCGGGACGGGCCCGCCAGGGATGGGCACGTGCACGACGTCCGACTGGTACTGCGCCAGCACTTCTGATGAGAAAGCGGGTCGCAGCTCCGCGGAGAGATTGTCCAGCCGCAGCGCTGCCTGCTGTCGCAGCAGCGCGACCTGCTGCGCACGCGGGTCCGCACCCGATGCGCGCTGGTGCAACGCATGGAGCTGCAGGCCGGTGGTGTCCTGGGCGGCGAGCGTTGCGGCGGACAGCAGCCATGACGCCAATAGCGTGGCTCTCATGGGCGGAGCGCGTTGCGGAAGAACTGCGGCAGCTCGGTCTTGCGTCGCTCGATGAACTTTGCGAACGCCGCGTCATCCATGTTGAACATGATGCCGAACATCGGCCGGGCCGCGAAGGGAAAGATGCAGAGCGAGATCAGGTTCGCCGCGAACTGCTCGGGGCGGATGGGGCGCATCGTTCCTTCCCGTACGCGCGCGTCGATCTGGCGCGCCAGCACTCCGAGCGCCGGATGCAGGGCTTTGCCGGGGGCCACGCCCGTCACCCCCGCGAGCAATTGCTCCACCCGTTCCGGATGATGATGCAGCTCGGACAGCAGGTAGCCGGGGAGGAAGGGATGCCGCTGGAGATTGTCGAGGTACAGGGCGATGAGCCTGTCGATCTTGTCGTCGATGGGGATGTCGGATCCCAGCGTCTGCAGGAGCGACGGGAAGAGCGTCGCGGCGATCTGCTGGAAGACGGCGGTGCTGAGCCGCTCCTTGGAGCGGAAGTAGTAGTGCAGCAGCGCCTGATTGACGCCCGCTTCCTCGGCGATCTCCTGCATCCGCGCCCCCGCAGTGCCCCGGCGGATAAAGACCGCGCGGGCCGCATCGAGGATGCGGGCTTCGGCTGCCCGGTCCGGCGCCTGTTTACTGGTGCGGCTGGTCGTCCTGGTTCGCTTCTTCATCCAGTTTAACTGTTTAGTTAAACACGAATGTACGCGACCGGTTCAGCAGCGCAAGGATGACTTCCCGAGCTGCCGAATACTGTTGGGATCCAGTCGAACAGAAGCAAAGAATTCAGGAATGAAGGAATCAGGGGATAGATCGATTCCTGCATTCCTTGATTCACGCATTCCTGCAGTTGAACGAGGTCTGTGAGGCCTTCCCGAAGAAATAGCGAGGCGCCGCTTGACGGGAGTATATGCATCACGCATATATGTGTCACGCTACTATGCTGAGTTGCATGAATGGACCGCGAACGCCCCGTCGAACGCTTTCTCCCGCTCCGCCCCGTCGAATTCGACGTGCTGCTCAGCCTCGCCGCTGGGGAGCGGCACGGCTACGGCATCATCCAGGACTCCGAGGAGCGCGGCATCACATCAGTCCCGGATGTCGGTACGCTGTACCGCGCCCTGGCGCGAATGCAGGAGCAGGGGCTCATCCGGGAAGCCGCGCAGCGTGAGGCCCCGGAATCGGGGAACGAGCGCCGGCACTACTATAAACTGACTGCGCTGGGGCTCCGCGTGG
Source organism: Gemmatimonadaceae bacterium (assembly GCA_035626995.1). Classification (GTDB taxonomy): domain Bacteria; phylum Gemmatimonadota; class Gemmatimonadetes; order Gemmatimonadales; family Gemmatimonadaceae; genus DASPMP01. Next base: position 5,622 of record DASPMP010000301.1, on the reverse strand, counting down.
CCCAGGCCGAGGCGCGGCGGATGGCCGCGCTCACCCGTGCAGCGCGCGCGACCGGGCTGCTCAAGCCCGCCACGTCATGAGCGACACCGTCAGCCGGTGGCTCTACGCCATGCTGCGTTTCTATCCCGCCGATTTCCGCGAGGAGATGGGAGACGCACTCGTGCACACCTACCAGGATCGCGTGCGCGCCGCCCGTGCGCGCGCGGGAACCGCAGGCGTCATCGGCGTCTGCATTCGCGCCTTTGGAGATTCCATGAAGAACGGTATTGCTGAACGACTGCGTCCCGCCGCGGCGTGGCGCCAGAGCGGTAACTGGGGACGCGATACTGAACGTGCGATCCGCAGGCTGCTGCGTGCACCGGCCTTCACCATCTCGATGCTCGGCACGCTCATCGTCGGACTCGGCGCGTTCGCCACGGTCTACACAGTGGTGCACAAGGTGATGCTCGCGCCGCTGCCGTACGAGCGCGCCAACGACCTGTATTACGTCTGGCGCGACCTGTCCGCCATCGTCGACCTCAAGCGCGGCTACCTCGGTGGCACCGACATCCCCGCGCTGCACAAGAGCGGCGGACCCATCGAGGCCGCGGTGGGACTGCGCGCGTCGAGCCAGACACTGACGCGCCCCGGTGCCGCGAGCGACGCGCCCGAGGAAATCAGCGTGCTGTTGACATCGGCCAACATCTTCCGCGTCCTCGGCGTACGGCCGCTGCTGGGGCGCGGCTTCCTGGATGAAGAGGAAGGCGAGGGGAAGGGTGACGTCATCGTGCTGGGGCACGACCTGTGGCGCTCCCGGTTCGGTGGAGACCGCGCCATCGTTGGCTCCACGGTCCACCTGAACGGCAATGCATTCCGCGTGGTCGGCGTGATGGGGCCGGAGTTCCAGTTCCAGCGCCATCTCGGCTCCGGCTCGCCGCAGACGGCGGACGCGTACGTGCCATTCGCTCTGGACCTGGCCCAGACCGACGCCGGCAATGGCGGCTACGCGGGATTCATCCGCGCACGCGCCGGAACCTCCCCCGAAGTCGTGCACGCCGCCGTCACTGCGGTGGGGCAGGCACTGGACGAGAAGTACTTCCAGAAGCGCGGGCTGAAATGGTATCCGGTGCCGCTCGTCGAAGACCTCGTCGGCCCCGTGCGGCAGCCGTTGCTGGTGCTCGGCGCAGCGGGCGGGCTCCTCGTGCTCGTGCTCGCGGTCAACATGGCGACGCTGCTGTTGGTGCGCGCGTCGCAGCGTGACCACGAATTCGCCATCTCCCGCGCCCTCGGAGCGAACTCCTTCGCGCTGACACGCGCAACACTGCTGGAAGCGGGACTGCTCGGAGTGCTCGGTGGCGCCGGCGGTGCGCTCGTCGCCGTGTGGGGGACGCGCGCACTGCTCGCGGTGGCGCCGCTCGACCTTCCGCGCCGCGCCAACATCAGCGTGGACTGGCAGGTCGCACTCGTCGTGATCGCGCTCGGACTGCTGCTCGGGCTGGCCGCCGGCATTCTTCCCGCCACGTGGTCTACTCGAACTCCGCTCGGCACGCTGCTGCGGAATGTCGCCGTCCGCGGCGGCGGCGCGCACGGCGGGTTGCGTCGCGCGATGGTGGTGGTGCAGGTCGCGCTGTCGCTCGTGCTCCTGTGCGCGGGGGCGCTCGTGATCCGCAGCTTCGATCGGCTCCTCAGCGCCAATCCCGGCTTTCAGCCCGCGAACCTGCTCACGATGCGCGTGCCCATCCCGGCGCAGCGGTATCCCGAGGATGCGCAGGCGCGCGAGCTCCAGTCCCGCATCGATCGCGAGCTTGCGGCAATTCCCGGTGTGGAATCCGTGGGCGCAACGTCCGCGCTGCCGGTGACTGACGACGCGAACCAGACGACTATCCGGATACCGGGTGCCCCCGGAAATCGGGGGGACGAACGCGACGCACCGCTGGTGGATTACATCAATGTGCGTCGCGGCTACTTCGAGACGATGGGAATTCGGTTGCTCGAGGGACGCCGCTTTGAGGCGTCAGGTCCCGGCACCGCGCGCGAGGTGGTGATCGATCGTGTGCTCGCCCGGCAATTCTTCCCGGACGGTGGCGCCGTCGGATCGCGGATGCTGTTCCAGGGCGATACGCTGACGGTCGCCGGCGTCGTGGACCATGCCCGGATGCAGAACGTCCATACGGATGGCAGGCCCCAGGTCTACGTCAACAACGACGATTACACGTTTCACACGCTCACCTTCGTGGCCCGCAGCCGGCGTTCAATGAGCAACATGGTGGGCGACGTGCGCGCCGCCATCCAGCGCGTGGATCCGCAGCTCGCGATCGCCGACGTGCAGACGATGGACGATGTCATTGGTGATGCACTGCGACAGCCAAAGCTGAGTGCATCGCTGCTGGGCGGATTCTCAGTCGGCGCGCTGCTGCTGGCCGCGATGGGACTGTATGGCGTGATCGCCGGCTCGGTGAACCGACGCAAGCATGAGATGGCGGTGCGACTCGCGCTCGGATCGGACCATGGTGGGCTGGTGCGCCTGGTGGTGGGCGAAGGGGCGAAGCTCGTCGTGCTTGGCCTCCTCATTGGCGTACCGGGGATCTACTTCGCCGGCAAGCTGCTCGGCGGTGTGCTGGTGGGCATCTCCGCATTCGATCCGGTGACGCTGGCGTGCGTCGCTGGCGGCCTCGCACTCATCGCGGGGATTGCATGCTATGTCCCGGCGCGTCGGGTGACGTCGATTGCGCCGGCGCACGCCCTTCGCGAAGGGTAAGGGCCCCGCAGATGCGAAATGCTGCCCAGCGTAATGAGTGGCGGAGTCGGCTCCTGTGCGGCGGCATCTGGGTGATCTGCCTCGTCGCGCCAACTTCGCTCGAGGCGCAGGGACGGCGCGCCTATCCAGCGGCAGATACGACAGCCGTGCGCGTGGCCGCCGCCGCCGAAGTTGGCGTTGATTCGTCGAGGATTACACGGTCGATCGAGTTTCGTCATGACACGGCGTGGGTCCCGATCCGATATGGCGACATCACCGAGCGCTATCTCAGGGTGGAGCTACGTGGGGGCCGGTGGCAGGCAATCGGAATGGAGGCCGTCGAAGCCTTCATCCATCGCAAACCACCAAAGGACACGAGTACCCCAATCGAGTCTTCGAGGCGCAGGCCTTACTGACCGTCTTCACCCTCGCCGCAGGTGCGTTCCACAAGCGCACCCCAGTCGAAGTAGTCATGCGCGACGCGGGTGCGCCGACCGGTTGAATCCACCTGCCACAGGGTGAAGTGGTGACCCTCGTCGGCGGCGCACCTCCGCAACTCGTACGTGACACCGTCCGTCCGGCGCTCGGTTCGCGCGATGCCGTCAGTGCCGCGCTGCCACCGCCACGCGGAGGCGACCGCGAAGCCAACCCACGGCAAGTCAGCGGCTGTCGTGTCGGAACGAAGCGCGAGGTCGTAGCCGGTGTAGCCGTCCCAGCGCGGCTGCGGGAACACGGCATCGCACTGCGCGGTGCGACGATCCCTGAGCTCGAACGTCAGCGAAACCGCTTCCGCGCTGTCGCCGGAGACAACGGTGACTGCGGTGCCAGGGCGCGGAGCAGGGAGTGAGGAGTCGGCAGGGAACATTGCGCACCAACCGCCCACGGAATCACGAACCGCTACGCCGGTCGCCACCGGCCATTCCACCGAGGTCGTGGAGCTGTCCGCAATGGATGTGCTGCCCGTTGTGGGTGCCGGCACGGCTGTTTCCTGCCGTTCCGGATCGCTGCAGGAGAGCAGCACCCCACCGCTAATCGCGATGGCGATCGAGAGCGAGATGCGCGCGCGCATACAAGAAGCTTCAGGCACGCAGAACCTCCGGCCGTCGGGCCGTGAGCCACAGGCACACCACCGCGAGCAGAAATCCGGCGCCCTTGATCGCGACGATCACTACCGGTGACGCTCCCGACGGATCTGCCTCGCCCAGCTCGAACAGCTGGCCAAAGAACGACCCGTACGCCATTCCGGCCATGAACGCCCATGCGGCGGCGAGATGCAGCCGGCCTTCGTCGCGATGGCCGGGTCTCGTCCGCCACGCACCATATAGAAGGAAGGCGCCGATCAGCACGTCGTCGAACCAGGCGGAGAACATCGCCAGCTCGGTGAGCTGGTGACTCCGGCGATACAGCTCCGCGATGGGCAGCGCGATGCCGATGCAGATGGCTGCGCACCTGCTGAAAGTCAGTCCGGTCATGCAAAAGTCTGCTGCCCGGACGCCGCCGCGACAAGCGTCAGCTCTTCACCCCCTCCTTGCGCGGAACGACATTCACATGCTCGGCTGGCTTCTCCGCCAGCATCTTCGTCACGTAGCGCTGGTTCTCCGAGATCCGTTCGACCTCCACCGCGATGACATCGAGCGCCTGCTGCATCTGCCCGAGGCCCGCCGCGGGAGCGGCCTGGGCGCCGCGTTTCAGGCCGGCGCGCCAGACGAGCCGCAGTGCGATCGCGCCGACGAGCAGAAATCCGAGCGCTTCGAACAACATCATCCGCTCGTATCGACCCGCAAGTGCAGAGTTGGACATGCGCGGCTCGACTGAAATGAACGATGCCCGCGGCGCGACTGCCGGTGTCGGAATGGCCACACCTGGTCCGGCACGGCTCACCGCCGCCGCAAGGGCGTCTTCCGTGCTCGCCAGTTCCCGCTGGATGCGCAGGCTCCGCTGTCCGAGCTCCGATACCTGCTGCTCCAGTTCCCGCACGATGGCACGATCCTGCTCACCGCCGGCGCGCACCCGAGCTTCCGCGTTCAGCCGCTCCTGAGCCAGCATGCCGCGGCGCTGAGTCACTGCCTCGAACTGCTCGGTGAGTTCGTCGCGGCGCGCCTCGAGCATCCGAAGCTCCGTCGCCGTACGCGCCTGTTGCGCGGTCTGCGCCTGGGTTGCCGATGGAAATTGCGTCATTTCTTCGACCTACGGGCTTCGCTGGAAAGGGGTTTCGCTCGCCCTTCAAGCATAACCCGCCGGCGATCAAGGCACACTCCTCGACGCCCGACATTCCCGGGCGTATCGTATCGGCCACCAAATCCCCCGCGTGTCGTATCGCGCCCCGGACCGACTTGGAGACTGTCCGCATGCACATCGTCCTGCGCATGGCTTCACGAACGCTGATGTCGCTTGTCCTCTCGGCGACGGCCACCATGGCCTTGGCCCAGGAGCGGCCACGCATCCCGCGCGATGCCGACCCGAATGACTGGGAGGCATACTACGACGCCGGCGTCGCCCAGCTCGTCCGCGACCCGCGCGCCGCCGAGCAGCTGTTCACGTGGGCCTCACGGCTCCGCCCCGATCGCGCCGAGCCACTCTATGCGCGGTGGGTCGCGTACTGGGCCAGGAATGTCGATGACTTCGTGAAGTACGCCCGCGGCGACGAGAAGACCTGGCGCTCTCCCGCGGTGGTGCGAAACGATTCACTCCGGGAGCGCGCGATGCGACGCAATCCCTTCGTGCACCAGGGACTGATCGTCGCCGTGTACGACATGCTCCCCGGCCGATTCACCGACGATCCGGTCACCCGCGGCTGGATTGCCCTCGGACGCGCCGAGCTGCCGCAGGCGCTCGCCGCATTCGGCGTCGCCGTATCGAAGGACCCGAAGCGCAATTCGTATCTCCGGTACACGCGCGCGGCCGCG
>DASPMP010000300.1:0-17023 GCA_035626995.1 Gemmatimonadaceae bacterium | reverse complement strand
GGCCCTCACCCCACTTCACTCGTCGTAGGCGACTGCCGCCGGCGGGACCCCGCAGGCGGCGTGGCAATCGTGGAGTGGTTCGGACAGCTGGAGCGATTCGGCGCGGCCCAGTTGAATGACCGGTTCCGCGCCGCGTACCGGCACGACATGACCGCGGACGCATGGCTGGGGTGGATCAGCGTCAAGATGGTGCTGGACAGCGCCATGCGCGCGAAGTCGAATGATCCGGCTGCACTGCTCGCGTACCTGCGGAAGCCCGATGCGCGGTTCGACGGACACAAAGGCGTTCCATTGTACTTCCGGGATGGCCTGCTGGTGCAGCCGATGTACGCCTTGCGCCTGCGTGGGTCGGCATGGACGCTCGAACGCGAGATTCCGCCGTCGACGACGGGGCATTCATGAGTGTTCGTGTAGTCCTCGCCATGTTCGCACTGGCCGCACCGCTGCGGGCACAGACGGCGGCACGTTTCATCGCGGTGTCAAATGAGGCCTCCCGGGATGTGAGCATACTGGACGCACGCACCGGCCGGATCATCCAGACGATCCCGGTCGGAGAACGACCGCGCGGGATTCACGCGAGCCCCGACGGCAAGCGGTTATACGTCGCGCTCAGCGACGACATGCCGAACTCGGAGTCGGGGCGCGATGCGATTGCCGTGATTGACGTCGCCAGCCGAAAGGTGGTCGCGCGCTTGCGTGCAGGTACGGATCCCGAACAGTTCGCGATCGCACCGAATGGCCGAATTCTGTATGCAGCCAACGAGGACGCGGGCACGGCCGTTGCGATTGATCTGCGCACCAACCGAACCATCGCCACGCATGTCGTCGGCATCGAGCCGGAAGGCGTGGCCATCAGCCCAAACGGACAATGGGTATACGTCACGGCGGAAACGAGCAATTCGGTGTCGGTGATCGACGCAACCCGGGACTCGGTCGTGACGCATCTGATGGTGGATTCCCGTCCGCGGGCGGTGGCCTGGGCGCCCGATGGCTCGCGCGCTTACGTCTCCAACGAGATCAGCGGCACGGTGTCCGTGATCGACGGACGAAGCCATCAACTGATTTTGAGCATCCGGATCGACGACGCTCGGGCTAAGCCGGTCGGGGTCGCGGTATCGCCTCGAGGGCATCAGCTGTATGTCGCGGACGGTCGATCACACAGTGTGTTCGTCGTCGACACGCGTACCCTGAAGACTGCAGGTCGTATCGCTGTGGGACGCCGCCCCTGGAACCTGGTGGTATCGGGCGACGGTCGCTTCCTGTATACGGCGAACGGACTCTCGAACGACGTGTCGGTGGTGGATGCGTCCACGCAGCGCGTCGTAAACACCTTCAAGGCAGGACAGCGTCCCTGGGGAGTCGCCCTGCTCTACTGAGTTCAGCTGCACCGCGCGCGTGCGGCTGTTGGCGCAGCGTACGCGCCCAACCCTGCGGGTAGCTCCACATTGGATACCAGCTGCACCAGCACATGATCCCGCAGCTCCGCAACGCGGCGCTCCACGCTCGCGGGATCCCACGGCGCCTGGCGCAGCGCCGCGCGGGCCCACGCGGGGCGATCCTCCTCCGCCATCCACCGCGCACGCTGACTTAGCCAGCCGCGGGCGCGTGAGTCGGCGGCCAGCCGCACGAGCATCGCGCGGCTGTCTTCCAGCTCACACGTGCCGATCGCGGACAGCGACTCGCTCCATGGGGCCAGCGGGCCACGGACGATGGCGGCAGCGGCGCGCCGATCGACAGGACCGTTCAATGCCCACCGAAGCAGTGTCTCGAGGCTGGGATCCTGCGCGGCGCGTGCGCGCGGCGCGACGGCGGTCATCGCCTCCAGGGCATCGAGCAGCGACCGGGAGCGGCCGGATGACCGCAGGCGTTCCGGATGCACCACATGGCCGGTCAGCAATTCATCCTGGACGCCGGTAAGAAATCCGCTGGACCTCCCTTCTTTCGCAAGCGCCTGCGCCACGAACCAATCCACCTGGGTGGCGAAGATTTCCGCCGGCCGTTCGGTGGCCTTCGAAATACGCGGCAGGTTGGTGACGTCTTCCGTCAGGGCGCGCAGGGACGTCGCGACCCGTGCAGTGGATGCATGCTTCCCCGATACGACCGTTCGCGCCGCGAGGTCGCTGCGATACCCAGCCAATCCTTCCCGCGCGGCACTCTGTCGGTCCAGTTCATGGGCGATTTCGTGCAGCAGCGTGCCGCCTGCGGTCGTCACCGGAAGGTGCAGGGTGCGCGTCCGGGGATCGTGCATCGCCAGCGCGGAGTCCGCGGGAGCCGTCATGCGAAATCGTACCTGCACGAGCGCGAGATCCAGCGTCGGCAGCACTCGGCGCAGTTCACGCACACCGTCTGCGAATGCACGCAGCAACGAGGAACGCCACGCGAGGGGGACATCCCGGTCGAACGAAATGGATGCGACGCCCGTCGCTGAGGCGATGGCGGACGGAACCAGTGCGCTATCCGATGGCGCGAGCACCGCGTCCTGCGCACTGGATCGTTGCGCAACGGCGGCGGCCAGCATCAGGCGACCAACTACCCGACGCGTTTGGCGACCACTGTCGGCTGTAGTGATGGCACCGATGAGCATTTCGGCATTGTGCGCCGACCGCAGGGCCCGGACATCGACGGCGGTCGCACGTGCGGCAACCATCGGCACGTATCGCTGCACCGTGACTGCGAGCGCCGCGGCCGGAGGGAGTCGGGACCCGGCATCGAGGAGCTCCTGACTGAAACGGACCGCCGCGTCATCGACGGTGACGAGCGCCGTCGGAACCCCCGAGTGGTCCAGGGCCCTGATCGCCGACAAGATGCCCGGCACATCATATGTGGCCGCCTCCTCCACGCGGGAATCCAGCGCCATCAGGACGGGCCGTTCGACATACAGCGTCCGCTGCGCGCGCCGCCGCTCGATGGCCGCGATCGGATTGGTGCCGGAAGAACCGCGAACGAGAGCAACGGCTTCGCGACGCGCGATCTCGCGGTCCGCGGTCAGCGCGGCCGCTTCCGCCGCGAGCAACGGGGCGACGGCGTCGACGATACGCTCCGTGGACGCCAGCGTATAGGCGAGACGGATGGCGAGCTCGCCTGCTCGCGGATTCTCCGATCCCACGATCACGGAATCGATCAGGGCAAGATGGTGCTCGCCCCGAACTGTGTGCCCGTTGCGCGACGGACCGATGTGATCGAAGACGGCTGCGTCGATGACGTGCGTGCCGCCGTCGACAATTCGCGCGAGCAATGCCCAACTCACAGTGCGGCGTTCTTCAGCCGTGAGGCGCGCGTCCCGTGCCGCCGATTCGACCAGCCGGAACGGACTCTCCAATCCGAGTCGGAGGCGCTCGGCGTACCCCCACGCAATCGCCGCACGACGCGCATCGTCGGCTGGTTCCCCGTCCGTGAGGGACTGGAGCTGCTCCGTCGCGCTATCCAGCAGAGCCTGGTTGCGCACTCCGCGGGAGTGCCCCGTCCACAGGGTGGCGGCACACCCAAGCATCAGGGCGAGACCGAGCGCGAGAGCGGAACGCCTCGTCGGGCGCCGATCGAGCCGGGCTTTCACCCATCTGAAAAACGGAATGCGTCGCGGCATCTGCTCTATAGAAAGACTACTCCAATCAAGACGATTGGAAACGCTTTCTTTTTCGACACCGCGAACGGCTTAACCGTCGCCTTCGCGTATTAGTGGGTGAGGTCTTCGGTCGCCGAGTCGATCAGCGCGGACAGCTGCGCTGCGTCGATCACGACTTCGGCATCCGTCGCCAGATCGAGCGAAAGCTGGCTGCATGGGAGAAAGGACCGGCGATGGTGCGGCGTGATGCCGTGCTCGGCGATCCCGCGCAGGTGATTTGCCGTTGAATAGCCCACGTTGTTTTCCCAGCGGTACTGCGGATAGCGCGGACTCAGGGCGTGCATCACACGGTCGCGGGTGATCTTCGCGACGATGGATGCGCAGGCGATGGAATAGCATCGCGCGTCACCGTGGACGACGGCGGTATGCTGAACCTCCAGGGTCCGCAGCGCCCTGCCGTCGATCAGGACATGATTCGGTGTCACCGGCAGGCGCCGCAGGGCGCGGCGCATGGCGAGAATGCTTGCCTGCAGGATGTTCAGCCGGTCGATCTCGCGCACCGATGCCGCGCCGATCCCGATGCCAAGCGCATTGTCGCGGATCTTCAGCACGAGCTTCTCGCGCTTTTTCGCCGTCAGCTGTTTCGAGTCATTGACGCCCGGCATGGCACGTCGTTCCGGCGGCATGACGACGGCGCATGCGACGACGGGGCCCGCAAGAGGGCCCCGTCCGACTTCATCCACCCCGGCGATCAGCGGGCCATGCTGGATCCGGAGGTCACGTTCGATCGTGCTCCAGCGCATGGACGCTGTCCCCCGTCTACTCTTCGGTGGCGGTACCCGTGGTGGGGACGCTCACACGCACCTTCTTTTCCTTGATGCGCGTGGCCTTGCCGGTGAGGTTGCGCAGGTAATACAGCTTCGCGCGGCGCACACGACCGCGGCGCATCACCTGGATGTCGCCGATCATGGGGCTGTGCACGGGAAAGATGCGCTCGACACCAACGCCGTTCGAGATCTTGCGAACCGTGAAGGTTTCGCTGACGCCGCTGCCACGTCGCGCAATGCACACGCCTTCGAATGCCTGGATACGCTCTTTGTCGCCTTCCTTCACGCGGACGTTGACGCGAAGGGTGTCACCGGAACGGAACGCCGGGACGTCAGTCCGCAGCCAGGTCTTCTGGGTTTCGATAAAGGGGTGCATAAAAAGCTCCGGGCTGGGCCCGTGTTTGACTGAAGTGATGGTAGAGCAGAGTCAAACTAAACCCCGGCGACCCCAGACGCTAGGCCGTTGGTACGCAAGGGTTTGAGGGTTTGAGGGTTTGAGGGCTTGGGCAGCTTGCCGGCTTGTCGGCTTGTCCGAGAAGCAGACAAGCTGACAAGCCGACACACTCTCAACCGTTCAATCCTCGGAAACTGCCGATCACAGCGTCGACTTGTACAACAGCCGATTCGGCGTGCCTGACGGGTTACCGCTGATCACGCTCGTGGTCGCATTGTTGATCAACCAGCTGCGAATGGTTGACGATGACGCGTTGCCGAATGTGGCCTTGTAGAGCGCAGCCACGCCGGCGACGTGCGGTGAGGCCATGGACGTCCCGCTGATCGTCCGTGTGGCTGACGTGCTGCCAATCCACGCGGAGGTGACCGACGAGCCCGGGGCGTACAGATGCGTGCAGGACCCGTAGTTCGAGAATGATGATTTCCCGTCGGTGCTGGTGGATGAGTTGACGCTGGTCACGGCCGAAGCGCTCGCCGGCGAGTAGTTGCACGCATTGCGGTTGGAATTGCCCGACGCGACGGCGACGAAGACGCCCGAGTTCGCCAGGTTGTTCGCGGCAGTGTTCACGGCCGACGAATATCCTCCGCCCAGCGACATGTTCGCCACCGCCGGGTTTGTGCGATTGTTCCGGACCCAATCCATCCCAGCGATGATGCCGCTCCACGACCCGGAGCCGCTGCAGTTGAGCACGCGCACCCCCCGCAGCCGCGCGCCCTTCGCGATCCCGTATGTGCTGCCGCCGACGGTTCCGGCGACGTGCGTGCCGTGGCCGTTACAGTCAGTGCCGTTTCCACCGAACGCGTCATACACGTTCGCGGCGCGCCCACCAAACTGGCTGTGGCTCGTCAGGATGCCGGTGTCGATGATGTACACGTAGACGTTTGATGCTGTGGTCGTGTACGTGTACGTGCCGGACAATGGACGATTGCGCTGGTCGATGCGATCGATCCCCCAGGTTGCGCCAGTCTGGGTCGCGGCAAGCGAGACCTCCTGATCCTGCTCCACGTACGCCACATTGGGATTCCGGGTCAGCGCCTCCGCGGCCTGCGGTGACATCCGGGCCGCGAAGCCCTTCAAGACTCCGGTGTACGTGTACATGCGTTGGGCAGCGTGTTCGTTAGACATGCGCTGCGAGAGCCCCGGCGCGTCAGTCACATCGTCCTTGAATACGACGATGTACTGGCCGGGAATCGGGCCCCCTGCTCCGCCGCGCGCCATCACAGGCGCTTCCGCAGTCGGATCGAGAGGGGCAGCCGGCGTCGGGATGGACGTCGGGTCGGCACAAGCCGCGATCAGGACTGCTGACAGTGCAACAGCGAGATGGCCTTTCATGGAGCGAGCCTCCACGTGACGCCGCGGTCGGCCTTGGGCTCTAGTCAGGTTCTTCGAGACGACGCGACGTCGCACGTCTCCCCGGCCGATTATTGCGGCGGGCGGAAACTAGGGGTGCATTGTCCGCGCGCAAGAGTCTAAAACGTGGCGACCTCGGCGGGACGTATGTGAAAACTCTCTTATTCGACGCCGCGCGCCCTCGTCCGACGCTCGGCCTCCGCTCTCCGCCATTCCGCAATCTTCCGATGGTCCCCGGACAGCAGCACCTCCGGCACGGCATGTCCGCGGTAGACCGGCGGCCGCGTATAGCTCGGCGCACTGATCCCCGATGCATCATGGAAGGAGTCCGTGCGCGCGCTGTCGAGATCACTCATGGCGCCAGGCAGCAAGCGAACGGTGGCATCGAGCACCGCGAGCGCTGCCGGCTCACCACCCGTCAACACAAAGTCGCCGATGGACAATTCTTCCGTGGCCAGGTGATCGGCGACCCGCTGGTCTACGTCCTTGTAATGGCCGCACAGGAGCGTCAGTGTCTGGCCCGCGGCGAACCGCGCAGCATCTGACTGGCCGAAGTGCTGCCCACGGGCGGACAGCAGGACGATCGGCGCGCTGGCCCCGAGCGCGTCCACCGCCTCAAAGAACGGATCGGGCTTCATGACCATCCCCGCGCCTCCCCCATAGGGTGCGTCGTCGACCGTACGGTGCCGGTCATGGGTGTAGTCGCGGAGGTCGACCACGCGATACTCCACGACCCCGGCCGCGCGCGCGCGACTGAGGATGCTGAGGCCAAGCGGCCCCGAAAAGAATTCGGGAAAGATCGTCACGATGTTGATGCGCAACATCAGTCGATCAACCCTTCGACGGGATCGACAAGGATCACGCGCTCGTCCGCATCCACTCGTGTCACCGTGTGGTCATCGTACGGCAGCATCACCGTCCTGCCGTCCGGTCGCCGCACATCAATAAGAAGCCCCTGCGGCAGCTCGAATACCTCGATGACATCGCCGATGTGCTCTTCGCCGCGCACGACGCGCATGCCCACAAGATCATGGATGAACAGCTCGTCCTCACCGGGCGGCTCTACCTCGGCGTCCGGCAGCAGCAGGTACCGGTCGCGCCAGAGATCTGCGGCGGTCTTGTCCGGGATACCCTCGAAGGCGACGATCAGGCCGCCCTTGAATGGCGACGAACGAATGACGCGCAACTCCTGCCGCTCCGCGGTGATATCCCCGTGTCGATCGCCTGCAAAAACGCGACGGCCGGACGCGAAAATCGCGTCCGGCGCATCGGTAAGCAACTCTACAACCAGCTCGCCCCGAATCCCATGCGCGCGGCGAACCCGACCGACGCGATAGTACTCGTTGCTCAAGCCTCGGCCTTTTCCTCCGAGACCGACACGGCGCCTGCCTTGAGCTTGCGACTCAGGCGTTCCTCGTGCCGCGCCTTCAGCACTCCCGCCTTCCGCAACAGCGAACGGACTGTGTCCGACGGCTGCGCGCCCTGGTCGAGCCAGTAATTCGCACGTTCCGTCTTCAGATTCAGCGCGGTTTCACCCTGACGGGGAGCGTACTGACCAATGATCTCAATGAAACGACCATCGCGCGGACTCTGCGAATCTGCGACGACGATGCGATACGTGGGAGTTCTTTTCCGCCCGGTACGGCGGAGACGAATGCGAACCATGTGTTACGCTCCAATCAGAGTATATGAACTGCCTGCCAGCTCCGGGCTCATCGCGCGTCGGGCGAATCCCGACCGCACCCGGTCCTGCTACCGCATCCCCCCGAACATGCCGGGGCGGACCTTGCCGCCGCTTCCCTGAACGGAAGCGACTTTCTTCATCATCTTCTGCATCTCGCGGAACTGCTCGAGCAGCCGGTTCACTTCATTCGTCGGCCGGCCGCTTCCCCTGGCAACGCGCGCGCGACGTGACCCGTTCATCAGCCCCGGGTTCTTCCGTTCCTCGGGCGTCATGGAGAGCACGATAGCCTCGAGGTGCTTGATGCGCCGCGGGTCCATCTGCTTCACCTGCTTGAGCACCTTCGTGTTCACGCCTGGGAGCATCTTGAGGACCCCCTCGAGGGGTCCCAGGCGCTCCATCTGCTTCATGGCCGTGAGAAAATCCTGCAGGTCCATGCCTTCCTTCCGGACCTTCTTTTCGAGGCGCCGCGCTTCATCTTCGTCGAAGGCGCCCTGCGCCTTCTCGACCAGCGAGATGATGTCGCCCTGCTGCAGAATCCGGCTCGCCATGCGATCCGGATGGAAATCCTCGAGCGCATCAGTTTTCTCGCCCACACCGATGTACTTGATCGGCTTCTTCGTAACGCCATAGATGCTCAGCGCAGCGCCACCCCGCGCGTCGCCATCGAGCTTCGTGAGAATGACGCCGGTAAGGCCGAGGCGATCGTCGAAACCCTGGGCAATCCGCACGGCTTCCTGCCCCGTCATGCCGTCCGCGACGAGGAGGATCTCGTCGGGCTGCACAGCCTCCTTCAACCGTTCCAGCTCCGCCATCATGTCGTCGTCGATCTGCAGTCGCCCCGCCGTATCGACGATGACCACGCGGTCGCGCGCGCGCCGGGCCTGCTCCAGGCCGTGGCGCGCGATCTTCGTGACGTCCTTCGTGTCACGCTCGGCGTATACAGGGATGCCGAGCTGATTCCCCAGCGTCTCCAGCTGATCGATGGCAGCCGGTCGATAGACGTCGCAGGCGACGAGGCGGGTGGGACGGGCCTCCTTTGTCAGCTTGGCAGCGAGCTTTGCGGCGGTGGTCGTCTTGCCGGAACCCTGCAGCCCCACGAGCATCACGACCGTCGGAGGCACCGAGCTGAGCTTCAGCCCTTCACGCTGTTGGCCGAGCATGGCCGTGAGCTCGTCATAGACGATCTTCACGAGTTGCTGCGCTGGCGACACCGCGCGCAGCTGCGCAACGCCCATTGCCTTCTGTTCGACGTGCTCGAGGAACTCCCGCGTCAGCTGGAAATTGACATCCGCCTCGAGCAGGACGCGCCGCACTTCGCGCAGCCCTTCCTTGATATCGGCCTCAGAGAGCACCCCGCGGCCACGGAGCCGCGAGAACACCCCTTCCAGTTTTTCAGAGAGCTGCTCGAACATAGACGGCGAAAGCTAGCCGGTGGAACGCCCTGTTTCAACGCACGGGTATTGGCTATCTGACAGCCGCCACTATACTTAGGGTCCATGGCCCGAGCCCAGCGCAAGGAAGATCTTCTCAAGTCAGAGCTCCCGCCCACGCTGCCATTGATGGCACTGCGGTCCACGATCGTATATCCACTCGGAACGATCGCGGTCCAGATGGGGGCCCCGGAGAATCTGGCGCTGTTGCGGGAGCATGAAGAACCCGGGCTGATCGTCGCCCTCGTGGTGGCGAGCGGGGATCACGACGAGCCTATCGATACCTCGCGCTTCGTCGGCCGCGTCGGCGTGGCCGCGCGTGTCCACGAACGCATCAATCTTCCGGGCGACACGGTCCAGATCACCCTCCAGGGGCTGCGGCGCATCGTCGTCGACGAGATCGAGCAAAACGAGCCCTACCCCATCGCGGTGGTTCATCCGGCGAAGGATGTGGCGGCAGACGCGAATGAAGTCACAGAGCTGATCACCCGTGTCGCCACGGCCGCCGAGACGCTCGCCGAAATGGTGGATCGCATTCCCGATGAGGTGCCCGCGATCCTGAAGATGAACGTCTCCGATCCGGGCCGCTTCGCGGACCTCGCGGCGACGAACATGAACTTCCGCATTTCCGACAAGGACGAGGTACTGCAGCGTCTGGACGTCGGGCAGCGGCTCCGGTTCATCCTCAGTCGCCTGGAGCGCGAAGTGGCGCGCGCCCGCGTCATGGAAGACGTGAAGCGGCAGACCGAGATCAAGATCGAGCAGCACCAGCGGGAGTTCTACCTGCGGCAGCAGCTGCGTGCCATCCAGGCAGAGCTGGGGGAAGCGGATCCCGGGGAAAAAGAAGCGATAGAGATCCTCAAGAAGATCGACGAAGCGAAGTTGCCGGAGAAGGTGGGGCAGGAAGCGCGGCGCGAGACGGAACGCATGCGCATGCTGTCCCCCGCCAGCAGCGAGTACCAGGTCGTCCGGACGTATCTCGATTGGGTGCTGTCCCTGCCATGGAACAAGTCGTCGCACGAAGCCATCGATCTCAAGAAGGTGCAGGAGGCGCTGGATTCGCGGCACTACGGCCTGGATGAAGCCAAGGAGCGGATCATCGAGTTCCTCGCCGTGCGCAAGCTGCGCGGCGGCGATCCGCATGGCCCCATTCTCTGCTTTGTCGGTCCGCCGGGCACCGGCAAGACGTCCCTCGGCGAAGCCATCGGCACAGCCATCGGACGCGAGTTCTATCGCATCTCCGTTGGCGGCGTGCGGGATGAAGCGGAGATCCGCGGCCACCGGCGTACGTACGTCGGCGCGATGCCCGGATTGCTCATCCAGGCGCTGCGCCGCGTGCAGGTGAAGGATCCCGTCCTGATGATCGACGAGATCGACAAGATGTCGGGGGGCGGCCCCTCGGGTGACCCGACAGCCGCGATGCTCGAGGTGCTGGACCCCTCGCAGAACGACGAGTTCGTCGATCACTATCTCAATCTCCCCTTCGATCTTTCGTCCTGCCTGTTCATCTGTACGGCGAATAATCTTTTCGACATCCCGGCGCCGCTGCGTGACCGCATGGAGATCATCAAGATCGCCGGCTACACGGTGGAGGAAAAAGTCGAGATCGCGTGGCGGTATCTCCTGCCGCGTCTCCTCGAAGACCACGGGATCACCGACAAGGACATCCAGTTCACGGACGAGTCCCTGTCCTTCATTTCCCACCGCTATTCGCGTGAGGCCGGGCTGCGCAACTTCGAGCGCAATGTTGCGGCGATCATGCGCAAGCGCGCGCGACGCAAGGCGGAAGACGAGGAAGGCGCCTGGATCATCGACAACGAAAAGGTGGAGGAGATCCTCGGCATTCCGCGGTATGCCGTCGAGGAAGCGGAGATGCAGCCGGAGATCGGTGTGGTCACTGGGCTCGCATGGACATCGACCGGTGGCGACCTGATGACCATCGAGGCGCTGCGCATGCCCGGGACCGGCCGGCTGACAGTCACCGGCCAGCTGGGCGACGTGATGCGCGAGTCGGTGGACGCCGCCTACTCGTATGTTCGTTCCCGCGCGGCGCAGCTTGGGATCGAGGACCGGGAATTCAAGGAAATGGATCTTCACATCCACCTCCCGGCTGGCGCGATCCCGAAGGATGGTCCCAGCGCCGGCATCACCCTGACCCTCGCCATCGCCAGCGTGATCAGCTCGCGCCCGGTGCGCCGGGACCTCGCCATGACGGGCGAAGTCACGCTCCGCGGGAAGGTTCTCGAAATCGGCGGCGTCAAGGAAAAGGTCCTCGCGGCCTACCGCGCCGGGATCCGCCAGCTCATCCTGCCGAAGTCGAACGAAAAAGACCTGCGCGACGTTCCGCAGGAAGTTCGCGATCACATGGCGTTCACGTTTGTGGAGCGCATGGACGAGGTGCTGCACCTCGCGCTGCTCCCCCGGCCACACGGCGTGGCGGACATGGTCTCGGGGTCCGAGACCCTCGCGGACGAAATGGCATCGGGCCGGCGCGCGACGGCCTGAGTCGGCGGCGTCAGGGCAGCAGGCGGGAGATACTGTAGATCAACAGGCCGGCCAGCGCGCCGACAAGCGTGCCGTTGATGCGGATGTACTGCAAGTCGCGGCCGATCGCCAGCTCAATACGACGCGTCGTGACGTCCGCATCCCAGTTCTGGACCGTGTGCGTGATGAGGTCCGCGATTTCGCGCTGATAGCGTTCGACCATCTGGGCGGCGATATCGACCACGAAATCATCCACGCGCTGCATCAGGGAGGGATCCGCAAGCACTGCTTCTCCGAACGACGTGAGCGCCCGTTCGATGGTCCCTCCTTCCTTCGACGTCGCCTCTGCATTCTCGGCGAACCTGATGAGTGCCGCTTTCGCGTCCACCCAGAGCGACGCGGAGAATCGCCGAACCGCTTCGGCATCGAGCAGCTCGGCCTTCAGTGCTTCAGCTTTCGCGACCGTGTCGGGAGAGTTCTGCAGGTTGTCGATGAACGTTCGCAACGAACTGTCGAACCGCTCGCGCAGCGGGTGGTTCGGATCATCTCGGATTTCACGCAACGTCCGCTCGATGGACATCACGATCTTCTCAAAGATCTTCTCGTCCACCGCCGTTGGCACCCACCATGGCGACTCACGCTGGACGCGATCGCGGATCAGGTCGTGATTCTGCTCGACGGACCGGGAGATGAGGACGATGGCTTCGTCGAGCAATTCCTGGTGGCGATTATCCTCGGTGACGACGGAGAGGATCTTGCCGGCGATGGGCGCGATGCGCGCCCGGCGAATGCGCTCCTCGAGCGTGTGATCGATGAGCTCCTGCACGTCGTCGTCTTTCAGCACCTGCGCGCCGGCAGCCAACGCGGTGGCGGTCTGTCTCGCAATCGTGCGGGCGTTCTCCGGTTGTGCCACCCATCGCGCAATGCGTTCGCCAACGTGGATACCGGCCAGACGTGCCTGAATGACCTCGCGCGTGAGGAAATTGTGCTGGACAAATGCGCCGAGCGTGCGCGCGACACGATCCTTGCGCGCGGGAATGATCGCGGTGTGTGGGATGGGTATCCCCATCGGATGACGGAACAGCGCCGTCACGGCGAACCAGTCTGCCAGTCCCCCGATCATTGCCGCTTCCGCCATCGCACGGAGAAATCCGAGCCATTCGTACCTCGGCTCCAGCAGCCGTGTCACGATATAGATGACCGTGGCGAGCACGAGCAGGCCGGTCGCTCGCGCCTTCATCTGGTCCAGACGGCGCTGACGTTCGACTTCGTCCGGGACCGCCGCGAGCTGCGGAGGCGGAACGCTCCGTGGCTCCGTCTCCGGAAGCATGTCGCTATTGGCCGACCGTGATGCGCCGGGAGTCAATGACATTCGGCGACGCATCCGCAGGGACATCGACATACATGACGATCTCGCGACCATTCACTTCGAGCGGCGTGATCACCACCGTCCGCCCCATCCCACGATACGTGCGAACACCACCGCGTACCGAGGCGGCGCTTGTGCGATAACGCTTGCCGATGGCCTGCCCCAGCGCATCGACGAACTCCGCCTTGTCGATCGGCGTGTCCCAGACGGTCACCCACACGATTCCGCCGCCATTTTCGGTGCGCAGGATTCGATACCGGTCGCCATCCCATCCTTGCGCCGCGCTGATGGCGGCGGTGTTGTCCTTGAGGTGCTGGAACAGCAGAAGCCTGGTACCGAAGGCACCCATGGATTCTTCGTGAACCACGTCGCTCGTTGGCGGGAGCGCCACCTCACTTGGCGCGTCCGCTGGCGTGCCGAAATACGCAGCTTCGCTCAGGATCTGTTCCGTGGACAGCGGCATCGCCTCCAGTGGCGAACGTCCCGGGCGTTTCTCCTCGAAGCGGCGCATGAACTCCGCCCCGCTGAGGTACGGGAAGAGCAGCGATTCCTGAATTGCCATCGGCGCCGACGCGAAAATTGGCATGGACGATTGCGCTTCGCGAATCGTCTCCCGAATCGAATCCCATCCGCCCGGCAGACGTGTACTGAGGTTCCGCCCCCCCAGCATGATTTCCATCTGCTCGTACGTCGCCTGCCCTTCGAGGACCGCCTGCGCGGCGAGCTGGCGGTCGCTGTTCCCCTTCATCTTCTGGATAGAGTCCAGGTTCACGTACTGGTCCTGCAGGGCGTGCACCAGCTCGTGCGTGATCGTGATCCCGGTGAGGTCATCCGGCGCGCCTTCCACGACATACAGGACCTTGGTTGCCGGATCGTAGTAGCCTACGATCTGCTCGGTGAGGAGCTCGAGCAGAAAGCGCCGCAGGTCCATCGTGTCGGGGAGGAGCCCGAACAGCTTGTACGCCACCTCTTCCCCGCGCAGCTGCTCCGCCGGTGTGGATTCGTTGAACTTGCGGACGAGGAACTCCCGGACCTGCGCCCGCGAGCGCATCTCGAGCTTCGGCGGTGTCTTGAACTTCAACCCTGTCGCCTGCTCGATCTTGGGAATGGCCTCGGCGACCCGATTCGCGTAGGCGGTCTCGCCGACGTTACGACGCCGGTCGCACGACGCCACACCCAGCAACAGCGTCCCGAGCACGAGGATGCGTGCGATCATGCCGGGGCGCCCTCCCACGCGACCTGCCGACCGAGCATCAAGCCCACAACGCGCGCGATGTCGTGACCCCGAACGACGATGCCTTCATCCATGAGCACCCGCGATAGTTCCGCGTCGATCTCCCCGAGCGCGCGCGGAGGCGGCGGCGGGGGCGGCGCATCGGGCCGCGGCGGCGGCGTGTGCGGCACCGGGGCGGGAGCGTCCACGGGTACACCGGAAAACATGGCTTCGATCTCCGCCCCGAATCGCTCGAGGGCGCTCATGCCATCATTCCGCATCTGGTCCCACGCGCCGTCCTGAAGGTCGCGGCCATCGTTCGACTTCCCACTGCGATGTCCTTCTTCACGCTGCCGATGTGCCGCGGCAGTCTCGCGGATGCGCTGCACCCGTTCCCGGATGAGCGCCTCGGCGCGCGCTGGGTACGTCGCGATGGCCTGCGTATGCGCGCACGCTTCATCGAGTGCGTCGATCGCCTTGTCGGGGCGTCGGCGATCCAGGACGTGCTTATCGGTGAGCTCGATGGCGGCCATGATGGCCTCGTCCGCGATCACGACGTTGTGATGCCGTTCGAGCCGTTCCTTGCGCGCATTCAGAATGTCGAGCGTATCCGACACGCCGAGCTCCCGCACGACCACTTTCTGGAAGCGACGCTCGAGCGCGGGATCGCCCGATACCCAACGCTCGTACTCCTCGTCGGTCGTTGCGCCGATCACCCGGAAGTCGCCGCGAACGAGCGCCGGCTTGAGCATGTTCGCCGCGTCCATCGCCGCGCCCATCGCCGTTCCCTGGCCGATGAGGTTGTGCAGCTCATCGATGAACAAGATGACGTCCGGCGTCGCCGTGGTCTCGTCGACGATCACTCGGATGCGCTCTTCGTACTGCCCCCGGTATGTGGTGCCAGCGAGCAGGGCGACGTGATCGAGTGACAACACCCGCACATCGCGAAGGACCAGCGGAACGTTCCCCGCGGCGATGCGCTGCGCAAAGCCGTCAACGATCGCTGTCTTGCCGACACCGGCGGGCCCGACGAGCACCGGGTTGTTTTTGCCGTGTCGCAACAGGATGTCGATCAGCCGGGAGATTTCCTCGGCGCGCGAGCGCACCGGCTCCAGCCGGCCGGCCCGCGCGTCGGCGGTGAGATCGCGGGTGAAACGCGCGAGTTCTCCCCTGGACCTGCGTCGGTCGTCGCGAGGTTCGTCAATCATTGATCGGGGTGTGGGTCATCCATGGTACCGGCAAAGAATCTACTTGCCCCGCGGCATATGTTCGCCGCCCGCCATGTGATGTCCCTACGCAGCGCCCCGTGTCGAGGCTTCACGCGTGCCGATCTCCGCGGACGTCTTCCTCCGCGAAGACCGCGATCAGGGGCGCTGCAACCAGAGAAGCAGGGCGTCGCCCCACAGCAGCGCGACAAGCGCCGCGGGCGCCAGAAACACGCCGAAGGGAACGAGTGGTGCCTCGAACCCGCCGCCGCCGAGTGCAAGTTCCGTCTGCTCGCGGTAGCCGCTCTGACGTGCGCGCGCGACGGGATAGACGATCGCGACAAAGGCCACCGCGCCGAGCAGGGCGCCCGCGAACACCGTGACGATTGCGCGTGACGGGCCAAGGGCCGCGCCGGCGAACGCCATGAGGGTCACATCCCCCATCCCCATGGCTTCGCGCTTGAGCGCCACTTCACCCAGCCATCCCACGATCGCAATGAGTCCCGCGCCGGCGCACGCGCCGACGAGCGCATCATATGGTCCCACAAAGAGAAGCTCATCGCCCATGTACAAGGCGAGGACGGACGTCGCGAGCAGGAAGAACAACCCGAAAACCGTGAAGCCGTCTGGAATGAGGTAGTGCTTCAGGTCCGTGATGGCGATGCCAAGCAGGATCGTGGCGAACACCGCGATGCGCAGCGCAGTCAGGGTGGTGCCGAATTGCATATAGCTCAGCAGCCACGTCATCGCGACCGTCAGCTCGACCAGCGGGTATTGAATCGAGATCGGTTCGTCGCAGCACCGGCAACGTCCGCGGAGCACCAGCCAGCTGACGAGCGGAACGTTTTCATACCACGAAAGCTGGTGGCCGCAATAGGGGCACTTCGAGCGCGGCCGGATCACGGAGAGGTCGCGGGGCCAGCGGGCGATGCAGACGTTGAGAAACGAGCCGACGATGGCGCCGAGGATGAATGCGAAAATGCCGAAGAAGCTGCTGGCGAGCATCACTGCGTAAGTGTATGAAGGAGGATGCCGGTCGCGACGGCAACGTTGAGAGACTCGACGTCAGGCGCGAGGGTAATGGCCACGACCTGGTCAGCGCGCGCGCGCGATTCCGGTGACAAGCCTGCCCCTTCGTTTCCAACGATGAGCGCAACACGAGCCGATCGAGTGACCTGGGTCACCGGATCACCTGCTGCATCCGCCGCGACCAGCCGGATGTGCTCCTGCTGCCGGAAGGCATCGAGCGCGTCCCATGTCGCGTTGAAGGCGAGGTGCCTGAAGTGTGCGCCCATCCCACTACGGACGACTTTGGCGTTCCAGAGGTCAACAGTCCCGGGAAGGGCGATCGTCGCCGTTGCACCGAGCGCAGCTGCGGTTCGAAGGATGGTGCCGACGTTTCCCGGATCCTGCACGGCGTCGAGGATCACGAGCACACCCTTCCA
>DASPMP010000299.1:0-3274 GCA_035626995.1 Gemmatimonadaceae bacterium | reverse complement strand
CGAGCGACGACCCGATCCAGGTGATCCAGGAGTCGTACGACAGGGACGTGACCGACGAATTCATCGAGCCACGCGTGATCACCCGCGATGGTCAGGCGCTGGCACCGATGCGCGACGGAGACGCCTTGATCTGCTTCAACTACCGGTCCGACCGCATGCGGCAACTGGTTCGCGCGCTCACCGAGTCAGCGTTTTCCGGTTTTCGTGTGGGGCGGCGTCCGCGGGTGCACATCGTCACGATGACGTCGTACGATCGGACCTTCGACGTGCCCGCGGCATTTCCGCCGCAGTCCATGGCGAACATTGTCGCCGAGACGGTGTCGAAGTCGGGGATGACCATGTTCCGTACGGCCGAGACCGAGAAGTACGCGCATGTCACGTACTTCTTCAACGGCGGTGTCGAGACCCCCTACCCCGGCGAAGATCGATTGCTCGTGGCGAGCCAGAAGGTCGCAACGTATGACCTTGCACCGGAGATGAGTGCGCTCGGAGTCACGGACGTGCTCTGCAAGGCCATCGAAGGTCGCCATCATGATTTCATCCTCTGCAATTACGCCAACGGCGACATGGTCGGTCATACAGGGTCCATGTCCGCAACCGTGAGTGCCGTCGAAACCGTCGATCGCTGCGTCGCGCGCGCGCTGGCCTCCGCGGAGAAGGCAGGCGCCAGGCTGATCGTGACGGCGGACCACGGCAATTGCGAATTGATGATTGATCCGGCGACCGGAGGACCCCACACCGCGCACACGACCAGCCCGGTGCCCCTGGTCATCGTTGACCCAGCGGGGGATCGCCCCCTTCGACAGGGAGGTGCCCTTTGCGACGTCGGACCCACGATATTGCATCTGCTCGGATTGGAACGTCCCGCGGAAATGACGGGCAACGACCTGAGACAACTCGACGTCACCGGAACCAGGGCATGATTCGTCAGCTGTTCGCCATCGGCGTGGCATTGGCCTCCACCAGCTCCATCGTCGCCGCACAGGTCGGCTATCCTCCGCGACAGAGTCCGTTCAGGGACCTGCGCGAAACACAGGAAGTGACCTTCTTCACGGGCTGGTTCAACGCGAAGAAGGACCCGGCGCGAGTGGCTCCGCAGAGCGGGCCAATCGTGGGGGCGCATTATCAGTGGCGCGCGAGCGGTCCGGCGAACATCACCTTCGACCTCGCACGCGTGTCGTCGGAACGGCGCGTGCTCGACCCCGAAATTTCGCAGACGTGTCCGGCCAACAGCCGTGAGTGCAAAGTCCTGGGCACCTGGCGCTGGCCGCTTTACATGGCCGATATCGGCACTGCACTCGCCCTCACGGGAGCGCGCAGCTACCGCGGACTTGTTCCGGAGCTTCGTGCGGCCGCCGGTATCATCAGCGATTTTCACACGTCGCCGGACGTCGGTGAGTTCGCTTTCGGCACCCGCTTTGCATTCAAGTGGGGCGGAGGAATCCGGTGGGTTCCGGGTGGACGGTTCCAGCTGCGTGCGGATCTGGTGAATCACCTGTATTCCGTGCGATATCCGGAGACGTACTATCAGCGCGCAGAGGACGGTACCTCGGTGTTCACGACCGAGCAGAGCCGCACTGCCTGGCTGAACAACCCATCGTTTACCCTCGGTTTCTCGTACCTGTTTTCCAGGTAGCTCGCGCGACGCTCGCGGCGCGGCGCCTCACGCGACGCGAGCGAACAGGAGCGCACGATGGCGAATGACTTCGAGAACATCCACGACATCCGCGACCTCAGCGATCGGGAGCTCCGCGACGTCGTTCGCTCGCACCTCCGGGCGCACAACGGCCTCGATGCCGACTATATCAGGGTGCGAGTCGAGAACGGTGCTGTCATTCTCGATGGCCGCGTCGGCACCGACAACGAGCGCCGCACCGCCGAGCACGTGCTGACCGATGTCCTGGGTATCGCCAGCGTGCAGAATGACCTCGTGGTGCAGGCCATCCATCGCGCGGAAAGTCCCTTGGACATTGAAGAACATCTTGTCGAGGATGAGCGCACCGAGGGGTTGCTGCTCGGCGACAAGCCTGTTCCGCTGAGTCCCGAGGCGGAAGCCGCCGAGGAGAATCTCGACGCGCGACTGTACGGCACGACGGACGTTGGCAAAGCCATTTCGGAAGGGACCGCATGGATTCCCCCCGAGTCGCCGACGCCGGAAGGCCTCGAAGGAACCGGCGGCGGAGCGTCAGGCGAAGATCATTAAGTTGTCGGGATGGCGCCTGCCTACCTGACACGCCGAGTCACCTTTGCTGCAGCACACCGGTATCGACGCCCGGATTGGAGCGACGCGGAAAACGAGCGCGTTTTTGGACTTTGTGCGCGACCGAACTTCCACGGACACAGTTATGTCTGTGACGTCACGGTCCGGGGCGAGATCGATCCGGTGACGGGAATGCTGGTTGACCTCGGTGTGCTCGATCGCGTGTTGCAGGCTGAAGTCCGCGAGCGCTTCGACCATCGCAACATCAACCTGGATGTGCCGGAATTCGCCGATGGCCGGCTCGTGCCGACCGGAGAAAACATTGCGCGCTTCATTTTCGAACGCGTGGAGCGCGGACTTGCCGGTGCGGCAAAAGTCACGGAAGTCAGCATCGCCGAAGATGAAACGCTGCGTTGCTCGTATCGCGGCGCCTGAAACACTCCGCAAAAACTTGCAGGGTCGTGACCTCGACTGGGGTTGATTCTTCCTCAGTTGTGGAAAACGCACACATCACCAGATCTGTGCGGTTCACGAGAACCCTGTGACGATTACCAAGACACTCGCGCGCGAAGCCGCGCCTTCAGGATTAGCTGATGAGTTGGGACCGCTCGTTCGCGTGCACGCGGAGCTGGGACGATTCCGGCTCACGCCAGCGCGCGTGAAGCGGGCTCGAACCAACCTTGCCGAATCGCGCGTCGCGTTTGACGCCAATGAGGTGCTTCGCTCGGCGGGCGACCTGGACGCGAGCCTTGCTCGGGTTGCGACAGCGTTCGAGATGTGCGGCCTGGCATCGCCGCGCGCCCTGGAATCATTTCGCAAGAGCTACACGTCGGCCGCACCGCTGCTCAAGGCCTGGGTGGTGGGCGAGCGAAGCTCCAGCGACGAAGGGCGCCGACTCGCGCTTCGTGCCGCGGCGTTGCTCGGCAATGCAGTCCTGCGGAGCGCCGCCTTGCAAGTCCGGAAGGACATGCATTTCAACGACTGGAAGAAGGCGACCTGTCCGTGCTGCGGCGGACCGCCGGATCTTGCCGTGCGCAACGACCTGCGGCGCTCCCTCGTCTGCGCGCGGTGCGA
>DASPMP010000298.1:0-17852 GCA_035626995.1 Gemmatimonadaceae bacterium | reverse complement strand
TTCCGTCCGATCGCGGACTGCCCCGGCCACAATTGCCTGGCCAGGCTCGCGTTCACGATCATCTGGCCGCCGGCGTCCGATGTGTCCGTGAAGGTCGTCCCTTCGACGATCGGCATTCGCATCAGCCGGAAATAGTCAGGCGACACACCATTGAATCGCAGGAAGCCCGCGGCGTCCTTTGCGGGGGTGGGTTGTCCCTCCACCTGGATCACTCCGAGGAGAAATGTCGCGGCCGGAGGCGCGGATGCGACCAGCGTCACCGCCTCGACTCCCGGGATCTGGCGCGCGCGTCGCACGGCTTCCGCATCGAACGCCTGCTTCGCCGCGGGGGTTGGATAACGATCGTCTGGAATATTGAGATCCAGCGCGTACATGCCGCGTGGATCGAATCCCGGGTCCAGACGCTGCAGGTGCATGACGCTGCGCAACAGCAGAATCGAGCCGACGAGCAGCAGCGTACATAGCGCCATCTCGGTGACGACGAGTAACGCGCGCGCGCGACCCCGGCCGCGCCCCGCGGACGTGGCAAGCGAGCCCGCCTTGAGCGCGTCGTGCGTGGAGTGTCGCGCCGCCTGGACCGCGCCCACGACGCCGAACACCAGCCCCGTGAGCACGGCGATCCCCGCCGTGACGAGCAGTGTCGCGCCATCCATGCGCACGGCAGCGAGATCGCCGAGGCTCTCCGGCCGGACGGCGACCAATGCACGCAACCCCGCCCATCCGAGCAGCGCGCCGGCGACACATCCGGCTGCCGCAAGCAGCATGCTCTCCGTGAGCAGCTGACGGAACAGCCGGCCGCCACCGGCGCCAATGGCGGCCCGGATCGCCAGCTCCCGCTGGCGCGTCGACGCGCGCGCCAGCAACAGGTGGATCACGTTGGCGCACGCGATCAGCAGCACGAGTGCGACGGCGACGCTCAGCATGATCAGCGACTGCCGATACCCGACCAGGTCGGCCGGCGATTTGAGCATCGTCTCATACGCAGCCATGTCGGCGGTCTTTACTTCCGGCCGCGCCGCGATGGCGTTCAGCTCGTCCTGCGCCGCCTCCTTCGTGACGCCATCGCGGATCCGGACAACGGCCAGCATGCCGTATTCATGTTTCGCAATGTCGAGCGGCTGCCAGACATCCACGTCATTCCCGGAGGCACGCGGCAGGCTGAGATCCTCGGGGAGCACACCAATGATCGTGGTGACGTTGCCGTTCAACAGGATCGTGGACCCGACCACGTCCGTGCGGGCGCCGTAGTGCGTGCGCCACGTCCCCTCACTGATGAGCGCAACGCTGGCTTCTCCCTTCGCCTCGGCGTCCGTGAACATGCGGCCGAGCAGGGGCGCGCGGCCGGCGAACGCCGCAAACGACGGCAGTACGCTCGCGACACTCGCGATTCGTGGCGCGTCGTTTCCCTGTTCCAGGGTCACGTCCGTCGTCACGAACGGCTCGATTGCCTCGAGCGAGCGCGCATGCTCGCGCCACGCCTGGAGCAGCCTGGCCTTGGGCGTGACCATGACGAGGTGGCCCGTGGTTTTCCCCGCAACCGGCGCCTGGAAGACGATGGCAACGCGGTTGGCATGCGGATACGCGATGGGGTGCAGCAGGAGATGGTTCACGACGCTGAACATTCCCGTATTCACGCCGATGCCCAGCGCGAGGGTGAGGATCGCCACGGCCGTCCATCCCTTGTTGCGCCGCAGCGTGCGAAGGGCGAAGCGGAGGTCCTGCGTGAAGGAGTCGATGATCTGGGTGCGTGTCATGCGTCGTTGGGTACGATGCGTCACGGCGACGCAGGCCGCGCGGGCAGCCGCGAGATCGCCAAGTCGATGGTGGGCGGCGCGGCGGGCATCGTCCTCAGACATCCCGCGCGCCAGGTATTCCTGCATGCGCATTTCTACATGGAACGCGAGCTCGTCGTCGAGATCGGCGACCCCCTGTGGACCGAAGAACCGGAGGTACCGGCGCCAGGTACGTGCCTGCGCTCCCCTCGGGGGCGGTTGCTGCTGCGGATCCAACGTCAGCTCAGGCGGATCTGGCCGGCGCGATCTCGAGGACGCGCGTCACCGCCGTCGCGAAGCGCGCCCAGTAGTCATGGGAGCGCTGCAACTGCTTTTTCCCGGCGGTGGTGAGCCGATAGAACTTCGCGCGCCTGTTGTTCTCGGTGATTCCCCAGTCCGCCGTGATCAGCCCTGCTTCCTCGAGCTTGTACAAGGCCGGATACAGGGATCCTTCCTCGACGCTGAGAACGTCGTCGGTGCACTGCTCGATCCAGCGCGCAATCCCATATCCGTGGGCGGGGGCCCAGGACAGGGTCTTGAGGATCATGAGGTCGAGCGTGCCTTTGAGGAACTCGGTCGGTTGTTCCGCAGCCACAATGGGTCTCCCTTAGGACTGCTAGGTATATACCTCTATGTCCTAGGGGAACGCAAGTAGGGCCCCGGTCACCGTGGCGAGGCGCTCCGCAGCACGCGCGCAGCGTAGTCGCTCATCGCAGACGCGCTCGTCTCCGCCAGCCGACGCGTCGCAACCATTGCGCGCAATTCGTTGGTGAACGCTCCAATCTGACCGGCTACCGCGTCGTGATTGTCCTGATCGATCTGACCTTCGACGGCGCTGAGCTTGGCCAGCAGCGACGCCGCGGCTCCGCGATCCAGGCCGAGCGCGGACACCATGCGACGAAGCTCAGAGATTCCCTGAATCGGCGACAGGACCACGACCTGGGCCGTCGATTGTCCGACATCGTCTCCATCATGGACGGCGACTGTGACGGTGAAGCTGCCTGCGTTCGCGTACGCGTGGCTGAGCGCGAATGTCTGGCCGGACAGAGGCAGAGGTTCAGGCGCGTCTTCATAGCGCACCGTTGCGGCCCACACATCAGCGCCCGGATCGCTGAAGCTCCCCGTCGCCGCGTAGGTCTCCCCCTGCAGCAGCGTCGCTCCGGTGATTTCGGAAACCACAGGAGCGACATTTCGCACGGTGATGGGAGCCGTGACGGCGTGGGTCGCGCCGTATCGATCCACAACGGAAAGAGTGACCTGATGGGTGCCGTTGTTCGCGAACGCATGCGACGCAGTGCTGCCGGTCGCCGTCGCACCGTCACCGAAGGCCCACAGATACTGCAGGAGATCATTGTCCGGATCCGTGGACGCCGCCGCACTGAATGCCACACTGCTGCCTTCGGATGTCTCCGCGGGAAACTCCATCGCCGCCACGGGCGGATTGTTCACCAGCGTAATCCGCACGGCGTCGGCCGCCAGCGAGCCGGGGCCCGCGAGTGAACGCGACATGAGCACCTTGGCCCATCCGACCTGCGTGAAACTGTAGGTGCCGAGGGAGTTCCATTGGGCGCCGTTGATCCGCTGGCTGCGCGTGAGGTCGGCGAGGCGTGTTCCGCCGTCGAGCTCGAAGATGCGATACGACGCGCTCTCGGAGCGTCCGGATTGCGCGGGCCACCATGCATCGACGGAATACGTCCCGGGCGTGCTCACAAAGAAGAAGAACTCGGCGCCGTCGTTCGTCGCGGAGCTGCTGGCGGTTGCCAGCTGAAAATTGGTCGCGAAGGACTGGGAGTTCGCGCCGTCGCCCCAGTTGCTGGAGGCCTCGAACCGCGCGCGCGCCGGGTCGTTGTTGGAATTGAGATTGTCGACGATGATCTCGTCCCCTGGAATCGGCGCGTCCAAAGGACGTGGCGGAATGACAATCCCGAACTGCGCGAGGTATTCCGTATACACGCCGGCGATGGTCGTCGCGAACTGGGACCGGTTGGTGGTGCTATTCCGAACCCCGGCATTGTTCGCCTCGATCTGGACGCCGCAGATTGTGCCACCGCGAGAGCAGGCGTGACGATCGGTGTTGTAACCCCCGTTGAAGTAGTCCTGCCCCAGCTGCGGTGCCGGATCCTGCTGGCTTGGCACGGATGGATATCCTGCGTTCCCGAACAGCGTGCCCAGGGCGGTGGCACCGCGCAGGACCGCCGAGAACGCGAGGGGCGATTCCTCGGAGAAGGTGCGGATCGACGCGTTGTCCTCGAACGATGCGTTCAGCTCGGCGTCCGTCCGGCGCAGGGTCGTGCCGCTCAGTTCATAGCCCAGTTCGAGCCGCGGAATCGAGTGGCCATGGCCATGGATGTCGGTATAGAACCCGCGTCCGTGGTCTGCGAGCACCTGAGCCTTGGCCGCGTCGATGAACCCCTGGAAATCGCGCCAGGCTTCCTCGGCGAGCGCGTTGCCACAGGCGGCTTCACCGATGTCGCGATTGGCGTCGAGGCGGCTGCGCGCGAGCCGGTTGATGACGATGTGCGGATACCCGCCGGTTCGCGCGAAGAAGGCCGACTGGATCTGTCGGACGAGATCTTCGGTGTTCGCGTCGGTGACGGTGGTGACGTCAGGGCCACAGGCCGCGCCGGCAACGCGCGCCGGAATTCCAGCGGGGGTCAGCGATCCGCCATGGGGCGCACTGAAAATGACCGGCAAGTTGCCGGCGATGTACTCGATGTAGTCGTTGTCGCCGAAGTACGACGTCCCGGGAACGAACGCTTCCAGCCTGGCCGTCGTCGTCCCGGCGCGTTCAAGACGCGATGGCTCGAGTCCGACGGGTTCCGCCACACAGGCAGCAACGATGACGACTGGAATGACGCGGGCAAGGACGACGCGAAACTGGCGCACGGGCATGCAAACGATCCTCGATGAAGGCGGGATTTTCGTTGCACTATTCAACGCGCGGGACCGTTCTCGCGCCAGACGCCCCTGCTCTCGCGCCGTCGGCGCCTGCTATCGGATTCGAGGCTGCTCCGGACCCGGGACAGGAACGCCGGGACTTGGCGAGTCCGGGGGAAGATTCACCTTGCGAACCGGCGGACCCGGGTCATGCCACGGCTCCGGATTGCGTGCCGGCTTTGGATCTCCGGCAGGTGAATCGGGTGCGGGACCGCCCGGATCCTGGTTCGGGGGCGTTGGTGATGTGGCGACGATGCGCTCCATGATTCCTCCTGTATGGCCGTTACCTAGTGCATGAATCGCGCACACGGTCGTAGGCTGAATGACACTCTCCCGCACGGCCGGTCCGAGCGCTAACGTCTGGGCGTAACGAACCCGACCCTGTAGCCCCAATCTCCCATGCGTTTCCGTTCCGCCTTCGGCGCCATCGGCGCCCTCACCATTCTTGCGTCGTCCGGCGTCGCACAGCAGGCAGCGACCCAGGCGGGCAACAACCAGTCCGCGGCGTCCGCACAGCCTGCGAGTCCATTCGCGACGCTGCCGTATGGCGCGAAGGACGCAGCCCCTGTTTCGCGCTGGACGCCTCCGGCCTCCGCGGGGCGCCAACTCAGCCTGAACGATCTGCTCACGTGGAAGCAGATCCGGGCACCGCAGCTGACCAACGACGGCAAGTTCCTGGTCTACAACATCGGGCCAAACGAAGGCGATGCCGAAGTCGTTGTGAAAAGCACGGGCGCGGACGGGAAAGAGTGGCGGTTCCCGGTTGGTGACGCGCTGGCAGCGAATCGCAACCTCACTGGTGGCGCGGCGGCAGCCGCGATGGCAGGGCAGCTCACCGTATCGGGAAACAGTCAGTGGGCGGCATTCCTGGTGAATCCAAGTTCAGCAACCGCACGTCGTCGTCCGGCGACGGGATCCAATGCGCCCGCGATGCCGGCGAAGCTGGCCGTCGTCAACCTCGTCGACGGCTCGAAGCGGGAGTTCGAGAATGTTCGTGCATTTCGCTTTGCCGGTGATCGGTCGAACTGGCTTGCGATCCATCACGCGGCACCGTCTCCATCAGGGGGCGGCACCGGTGGCGGTGGCGGCGGTGGCGGTGGCGGCGCAAACACAAATCCCACTGGCACCATGCTCGAACTGATCGACCTCGCAGCCGGCGCATCGGCGCCCGCGATCCCGATCGCCAACGTTTCCGAATTTTCGTTCGACGATAGCGCCGACTGGATGGCGTACGCGGTCGCCATTGCGGATCAGGTGGGCAACAGCCTCCAGCTCCGGCAGTTGTCGACGGGCGTCACCCGATCGCTCGACGCCGCAAAGGCGCAGTACCGCCGGATCACCTGGGCTGATTCCATGGACGCACTCGCCGCAATTCGCGTCGTCACCGACAGCACCCAAACCAACGGCAATCAGGAAGTGGTGACTGCCCTCCTCTGGCCCCGCGCAAGCGTCGCCGGCGCTCCGGTTACGATCGACGCGACAACGACCGGGATGCCTGAGGGGATGGCACTCACGAGCGACTATTCCATCGATTTCGGCCGCTTCGCACGCGTGCTGTATGTGGGCGTCCGCGAACCGCGTCCCGCGCGTCCACGCTCCACTGGCGGATTCACGCCGCCCAGTCCGGGGGGTACCGCACCGGGCGCGGGTGCTGGTGGTCAGGTGGCCGCGGCGCCGCAGACGGACGCCGACGTCCCGTCACTCGTGCTGTGGCACTGGAAGGATCCGCGTACCCAAAGCGCGCAGCAGGTGCAGGAGACGTCCGACCGCAACTTTGCGTACACTGCCGCATACCAGGTCGCCGCACGCAAGCTCGTTCGGCTGACGGATGACAACCTGCGCAACCTGCAGCGCGGTCCACGCGACGCCTGGGGTGTCGCGACAGATATCAGCGAATACGAACGCGATGCGGGCATCAAGGGCTTTGCCTTTCGCGATCTCTACGCCGTGAACATCGCGACAGGTGAGCGGAAGCTCATTCAGAAGAAAGTGCCTGGCGGCGGGTTCGGCGGCTTCGGTTCTGCCTTCTCGCCCGACAACGGCAAGTACGCGTACTACGACACTGGTGACTGGAAGGTCTTCGACTTCGCCTCGGGAACGGCGCGTGCCGTGACCGCTGGCGTCGCGTCGAAATTCTGGGATGACGAGGATGACCACAACCAGGTGAAGCCACCGATTGGTGGCGGCCTCCTTGGCTGGAGCCGCGACAATGCGAGCATCATCGTGCGCGACAACTGGGACCTGTGGCGTATCCCGGTGAACGGCGGGCGCGCGATCAATCTCACCGTCAATGGCCGCCGTGATGGGGTCCGCTACCAGAACCGGCTGGTCTTCGACAACCGCAACGCGCGGAACGGCATCGATCTGTCGGCGCCGATGTACGTCGAGACGTACGGTGAGTGGACGAAGAAGGAAGGCCTGGCGCGGGTGGATGCCCAGAAGGGCGGCGCCACCCAGATCAGCGTCGAGGATTCCAAGGTCGATTACCGGCGCGCCCGCGACGCGAATGTGTGGGCGTACACCCGGCAAAGCGTGGTTCGCTTCCCCGACTGGTATGCTGCCGATGAGGGGATTCGCAACGAGCGCCGGCTCACCGACGCCAACCCGCAGCAGAAAGAAGTTGCCTGGACGCCGGGGGCCCGCCTCATCGACTACGAGTGCGAGAACGGCCTGGGCAAGCGCCAGGCGGTGCTCATCCTTCCCGCGGGCTATGAGCAGGGGAAGAGCTATCCGACGCTCACCTACATCTATGAACAGCTGTCGCAGGGATTCCACGCGTACGCGCAGCCGAACGCCACGCGCTATTCGAACCCGAGTGTGTTCACCTCGCGCGGGTACGCGTTCCTGATGCCGGACATCGGCTACAAGATCGACGATCCGGGACGTAGCGCACTCTGGTGCGTGGTGCCTGCCGTGAAGGCCGCGATTGCCACCGGGATCGTGGATTCGACGCGTGTGGGACTGCAGGGGCACAGCTGGGGCGGATACCAGACGAGCTTCATCACGACCCAGACGAAGCTGTTCAAGACAGCGATCGCCGGAGCACCACTGACGGACATGACGTCCATGTTCGGTTCCATCTACTGGAACTCCGGGAACACGGACGGCTCGATCTTCATCGCGAGTCAGGGACGCTTTACCGGCGGTCCGAACGAGGTCCCCGAGGCGTACGAACGCAACTCACCGCAGACGTACGCGCAGAACCTGTCCATCCCGTTCATGATCCTTCATAACGATCGCGACGGCGCCGTGGACTTCAACCAGGGGATCACCTACTACAACCACCTGCGCCAGCTCGGGAAGGAAGTCGTCCTGCTGGAATACGTCGGCGAGAACCACGGCCTTGCGCGGCCGGCGAACCAGAAGGACTACGCGCTGCGGATGACCGAGTGGTTCGACACCTTCCTGCGCGACCAGGCGCCGCCAGAGTGGCTGACGGACGGAGTTCCACGTCTCAAGATGGAAGACCACCTGAAGAGTCGGCGGCCGATGGTCGATGCGAAAGCCGAGCCGCCGCGCCCGAAGCTTGTTCCCTAACCCTCGATGAGCGTTGCATAATCGCCGATCGCCGCGCTGACGACGCGCGCGGCGTACTCGGCGCCGTACACCTGCTGCACCTTGATCTGCGCCTCCGTGACACCGGGAACGATCTTGTAGGTCGAGAAATAGTGCTGGAGACGTTCGACCAGGATCTGCGGCAGTTGCGTGAGGTCGGTGACCTCGTTCCACATGAGGTCTCCATCAAGGACGGCGATGATCTTGTCGTCCGCCTCCCCGCGATCGAGCAGCTGAATCCCGCCAACGACCCGCGACGGCGCAATGACTTCCGCGCGGGTGATCTGCCGCTCGCTGAGCACGCAGATGTCGAGCGGGTCACCGTCGCCACGCACCGCCCCCGGACACAGCGCGGCCACCCGTGCGCCGCAATAGGTCTGCGGGATGAAGCCATACAACGCCGGCGGCTGGGATGACGTGCGCTGCGGACGATCGACCTTGAGATAGCCCGACGGCTTGTCCACCTCGTACTTGATCAGGTCGAACGGCGTGATCTCGATATACGCGTTCACGTGCACGGGTGGTCCCTTCCCCGGTGGCAAGCCATGCCATGGGTGTGGTCGCCACTGGGAGAACCGCCTGTCCTTCATCCGGGGAAAGGTCCGCGCATCGCGGCCTGGCCGCAACCGACCAGGCGCCGGCCTCCGTAGTTGTGCGGCGGACATGCCCAGGTGACATTCTCCGGAATGACAATGAAAACTCCTCCGCGCAGCGAGCCAGAATCGTTTCGCGCGCGCGCGCTCGGCATCTCGCTCACGGTGAAGGACATCGAGAAGAGCGTCGCCTGGTATTGCGACGTGGTGGGCTTTCACCTCGACCGGAAGATCGAGCAGGATGGCAGAGTCCGCGGTGCCGTCATCCTCGCCGGAGATGTCCGGATGATTCTCAACCAGGATGACGGTGCAAAAGGCTGGGATCGACTGAAAGGCGAAGGCTTTTCCTTCAATCTGGTGACCATCCAGAATGTCGATGATCTCGCCGATCGCATCGAGTCCCATGGCGGTATGCTCGAAACGCAGCCAGCGGACATGCCGTGGGGCGTGCGCAGCTTCCGCCTGCGAGACCCGGACGGCTACAAGTTCGCAATCTCACAGCCATTGAATAGCCGCTAGCGCTCACGGTTCGTTTCTGGAGGCACCTATGACAACGCGAAAGCTGCTGCTGCTCGCCGTCCCTGTGCTGACCGCGGACGTGGCCCTCGCACAGGGTCATCCCCACCCCACCGGCAAGCTCGGCACGGTGCGCTTCGAGACGTCCTGTGCGCCATCCGTGTCCGCGAAGTTCGATCGCGCGATGGCCCTGCTGCATTCGTTC
Organism: Gemmatimonadaceae bacterium; assembly: GCA_035626995.1. Classification (GTDB taxonomy): domain Bacteria; phylum Gemmatimonadota; class Gemmatimonadetes; order Gemmatimonadales; family Gemmatimonadaceae; genus DASPMP01. Next base: position 8,274 of record DASPMP010000298.1, on the reverse strand, counting down.
GAATTCGGCCCGTCGATTCGTGAGTTCGAGAGCGTGGTGGCTGCGGACTCCACCTGCGCGATGGCGTGGTGGGGCATTGCACTGAGCCGCTGGACGAATCCGATGACGCCCAATGTCCGGCCGGGACCGGTCCTCGAACGTGGCCGGCTTGCGGTGGAGTCCGGGAATCGGGCGGCCACGCGCGCGACGGAGCGAGAGCGGGCGTATCTCGCCGCCGTGGCGCAGCTGTATGCCGATCACACGCAGCGGGACCAGCGTACGCGCATCCTCGCGTACGAGCGGGCCATGGCCGCACTTGCAGAGAAGTTTCCGTCCGACATGGAAGCCAGGATCTTTCACGCGCTGTCGCTCGTTGCGTCTGCACTTCCGACGGACAAGACCTACGCGAACCAGTTGAAGGCGGGCGCGATGCTCGAGGAGATGTGGGCGAACCAGCCGGACCACCCGGGGCTCGCGCACTACATCATCCATAGCTACGACCTTCCGGCGCTCGCCGACCGGGCAGCCGCGGCCGCGCGCCGCTATGCGGATATCGCCCCCGCCGCCGCGCACGCTCTCCACATGCCGTCGCACACATTCACCCGGGTGGGCCTGTGGGACGAATCTGTCGCGACCAACCACCGGTCCATGGAAGCCGCCGTACGCGACTCGTCCCCCGCCGAGGCGCTGCATGCGCTGGACTATGCGATGTATGCGAACATGCAGATGCGCCGCGATTCAGCGGCGCGCGCGATTCTCACCGCGCTTCCGGCGATCGTCACGCGCTTCGATCCGGACAGGATCACCGGGGCAGCGCCCGGATCCGCGGGGCTGTTCGCGATCGCAGCCATCCCGGCCCGCTACGCGCTCGAGCGTCGCGACTGGAATGCGGCTGCGGCGCTCGCGCCGCGCGTGACGCCGTTCCCGTACACGGAAGGCCTCACGTATTTCGCACGCGCCCTCGGCGCCGCGCACACCGACGATCGGCCACGCGCTCAGGCTGCGATCGATTCGCTTTCCTCGATCCACGCCCGTCTCCTCGCAAGCCGCGAATCGTACTGGGCCGAGCAGGTGGCCATCCAGCACCTCGCCGCGGAGGCGTGGCTGCAGTTCACACGTGGCGAACGCCAGCCCGCACTGGCGAAGATGCGCGAAGCCGCGCGTCGTGAGGAAGCAACGGAAAAGGCAGCGGTCTCACCGGGGCCGCTCGTGCCGGCGCGTGAACTCCTCGGCGACATGCTGCTCGCGTCCAACCGCGCGGCCGAGGCATTAACGGAGTATCGCAAGTCCATGCAGCGCGAGCCCAACCGCTATTTATCGCTGGCAGGCGCGGCGCGTGCAGCAGAAGCAATGGGGGACCGCTCGGCGGCGACGGGGTATTACCGCCAGATCGAGAAGCTCACCGGTTCCCCGGCATCGGCTCAGCCAACGCGAAACTGAACGACATTCATTCACGGTCGGATTCCCGGTGACTTACATGGCTTCTGCGAAAGCGCTCCTGATCGGCCTCGTCACTCTCGCTGCCTGCGCGCCCCAACCGGGTGGAGGGTCACCGTTCCCGGACGGTCTCGTGCGGCCGGGGCTGGACGTGTTCGTCGCAGACGTGCCCGCAATACTCCGCGGGAAACGGATTGGCCTCATCACGAATCATTCGGCGATCAGCCGCGACGGTCGGCAGGCGATCGACCTCATTGCGGGACATCAGGATTTGAGGCTCACGGCGCTCTTCGCGCCGGAGCATGGCATCCGGGGTACGGTCGCGGCAGGCGACAAGATCGAAGACGAGGTTGACTCGAAGACGGGACTGCCGATCTACTCGTTGTACAAGACTGAGGATCGCGGCCCTGCCGATTCGATGCTGGCGAACGTGGATGCGCTCGTGTACGACCTCCAGGAGGTTGGGGGCCGTACCTGGACGTACGTGTCGACGATGGCGCTTTCGATGCAGGCCGCGAAACGAAAAGGAATTCCCTTCGTGGTGCTCGATCGCCCCAATCCCATTGGGGGCGAGATCGTCGAGGGAGCCCCGCTGGACCCGAAGTTCAAGTCATTCGTCGGGATGTATTCCATTCCCGCACGACACGGAATGACCGTCGGTGAATTGGCGACGTTGTTCAACACGCGCTTCGGCATCGGCGCGGATCTTCATGTCATCAGGGCGGCGAACTGGAAGCGCTCGCAGTGGTTCGAGGACACCGGCCTCCCCTGGGTGAATCCATCCCCGAACCTGCGCTCTCCTGCTGCGCTCAAGAATTATCCGGGGACCGTGTATTTCGAAGGGACGAACGTCACCGAGGGACGCGGTACTGACCGTCCCTTTGAGCAGGTCGGCGCCCCGTTTCTCGACGCGACGGAAATCGTGCGGATCATGACCGCGAAGACTCTTCCGGGAGTACGGTTCGAGGCGGTGACACTGCAAGTGGCGCCGACCGCCGCGAAACACAAAGGCCTGACCATCCCCGGCATCCGCTTTCAGGTGACCGATCGCGAGACCTATCGACCGGTGCGCACAGCGCTGATCCTCATCGATGAGATCCGCAAGCGGCACCTGGCAGACTTCAAGTGGACCGGAAGCCTGGACCGCCTGGCCGGCACCGATCGAGTTCGGCTTGCGATCGAAGCCGGAACGCTGAGCTCCCTGCTGGACGAATGGGATCGGGCGGCAGCGGAATTTCACCGCGGGGTTCAGCCGATATTGATCTATTGAGTTGAGTTGCACGCTCGTACCTCTGACAGACAACTTCCACGCATGCGCTTACAGACCTTTGCTCTCGTCCTGCTGGCTACCCCCCTTGCCGCGCAGGAACCCAAACGCCTCACCGAGGCAGATTACGCCCGCGCGGAACGATGGCTGGGCAGCAATACCGCACCCCTCGTCACGGGCATCGGTGTACGCCCCGTCTGGCTCGACGACAATCGCTTCTGGTACCGCACGACGGTCCCGGGAGGCTCGGCATTCTTTCTCGTCGACCCGACGCGCCGCACGCGCACAAATGCCTTCGACGCGCAGCGACTTGCCACGGCCCTGAGCAGTGCCGCCGGTGGGCGGTTCATGGCGAACGCGCTTCCCTTCCAGACGTTCGAGTACTCGAAGGACATGCGCGAGATCACCGTTGCCGCGCAGCAGCGACGTTTCCGCTGCGACATCCAGACCTACAACTGCACGCCGATCGATACGGCTCGCGCCGCGGGCACTCCGATGGCCGCACCGCGGAACTCGAGTGTGTCACCGGACGGGACGAAGGCGGCATTCATCCGTGACTACAACCTGTGGCTGAAGGACCTCGTCTCCGGGCGCGAGACGCAGCTCACCACAGATGGCATCAAGGATTTCGGCTACGCGACCGACAACGCTGGCTGGGTTCACAGCGACCGGCCGGTGCTCACCTGGAGCCCGGACTCGAAGCAGATCGCGACCTTCCAGCATGACGGCCGTGGCGTCCGCGACATGATCATGGCGTCCACGAACGTCGGCGTGCCGCGTCCCGAGGTCTGGAAATATCCGCTCCCCGGCGACTCCGTGATCTTCCGGATCAGCCGCGTGATCGTCCACCTCCTGCCGAATGGTGGTGGCCACGTCCTTCGGTTGCAGATGCCCCCCGACCAGCATCGCAGCACGGTGAGCGACCACATCTCCTGCGGGGGCGAGCTGTGCGACCTGCAGTGGTATCCGGACGGGTCGCACATCGCCTTCATCTCGAGCTCACGGGATCACAAGCAGGCCTGGTTTCGCGTCGCGAACGCGAGCACCGGCGAGGTGCGGACCCTGCTGCACGAGACGTCAAAGACACAGATCGGGGATGCGAGCCTCACCGAAAACCTGTGGCGGGTGCTCCCGGCGACCAACGAATTCATCTGGTGGTCACAGAAGGACAACTGGCTGCAGCTCTATCTCCACGATCTGTCCACCGGTCGGCTGAAGAACAAAATCACGACCGACACGGGCAACGTCGACAACATTGTGCGCGTCGACGACAAAGCACGCGTCATCTACTTCACGGGTGGCGGCAGTGAGCGCGGACGCGATCCGTATTTCCAGCATTTCTATCGGATTGGCTTCGACGGGCGCAACCGGCAGCTGCTGACCCCCGAGAACGCGAATCACGTCGTGAACATGTCTCCCGATGGGCGCTGGTTCGTCGACAGCTATTCGACTCCCAGCACGCCGCCGGTCACGGTGCTGCGCGACAACGCGGGTCGACTCATCCAGACGCTCGAGCGCGCCGACATCTCGCGCCTGCTCGCCACCGGGTGGCGGCCGCCAACGCAGTTCACGGTGAAGGCGCGCGATGGGAAGACGGACATCTACGGGCTGATGTTCACACCGTCGACCCTGGATTCGACGAAGAAGTACCCCATGATCAACTACATCTACCCCGGTCCGCAGAGTGGCAGCGTCGGCTCGCGAAGCTTCGCTCCGGCGCGGGGAGATCACCAGGCACTCGCGGAGCTCGGCTTCGTCGTCGTCGCCATTGACGGCATGGGGACGCCAGGGCGTTCGAAGGCCTTCATGGACTACTACTACGGCCGCATGGGCGACAACACGATTCCCGATCAGGTTGCGGGAATGAAGGAAGTCGCCAAGCGATGGCCCTTCGCCGACACCACCCGCGTGGGGATCTGGGGACACTCCGGCGGCGGATTCGCCACGGCCAGCGCGATGTTCAAGTTCACCGACTTCTTCGATGTCGGAATCGCCGAGAGCGGCAACCACGACAACCGGAACTACGAGGACGACTGGGGCGAGCGGTACCAGGGGCTGCTGGTGAAGGAGGGGCAGACCGACAACTACGCCGCTGAAGCCAACCAGACCTACGCTAAGAACCTGAAGGGAAAGCTGATGCTGGCGCACGGGGCGATGGACGACAACGTGCCGGTGTACAACACCTATCTCGTCGCCGACGCGCTGGTGAAAGCGAACAGGGATTTCGACCTCATCATCTTCCCGAACGCCCGCCACGGCTACGGGGCGGACGGCCCGTACATGATGCGCCGCCGCTGGGACTACTTCGTCAAGAACCTGCTAGGGGCGGAGCCACCGAAGGAGTATCAGATCGGAAGACCGCAGATCGTGCCGTAAAGGTGCGGGTTTTGGAGACGAGGGCCGGCTCGGCGCACGCTGAGCCGGCCCTTCGCATGTGATTGCCTACGTAACTCCTGCCGGCCCCCTACGCACATGCGCGGATGCCTGCACACCGCCGAAAACGCGATCCTGAGGCACACTCAAACGGGATCGTCACATGCGCTTGCTCCTGGCCGTTCTGCTCTGCTCCGCTGCCCTGACGCCGCCGCTGGAGGGCCAGCGGTTGTCCGGGACTCGTATCGCTGCCGCGTCCCCGACGACCGAGCCCCGCGAGTTGCCGTCACGGCGACTCGATCGGGCCCCCACCGAGCCGTCGGTCGGCGCGATGATTGTTGCCGGCGTCTTCGGCGGAGCCGTTGGTTTGTTCGGTGGTGGCATGATCGGTTACGCAATGAAGTCCTGCGCGCCCGACGAATGGTTCTGTGGTCTGGGCGAGGCGGCAATCGGGGCAAGCATCGGTGAGCTTCTCCTGATGCCGTACGGCGTCCACCTGGCGAGTCGGCACTCGTCCTACGGGACAAAGTTCGTGATGTCGTTCGTGACGATGGGGATCGGGATGGCGCTTGCCCCGGCGACCCAGGGCGTATCTCTCCTGGCCGCGGTGCCGCTGCAATTGGGAACGGTCATTTACACCGAGCAGGCAGCGGCACGGAAGAAGCCGGCGTCCAGTCGCGGGGTGGCGCGGTGATGCAGGCGCGCGCGGGGCGGCACGGTTCGCGCATTAGGCTGGCAACCTTCACAGGTCCAGCCCGCCACCGTGACATTCGGCAACGCCGCATTCCTGTTCTTCGGCATCCTCGCCGGCATCCTCGCGCTCATTGCCTTCCTCGATGCCGTCAAGGGAACGCCGGTCAAGCACGTGGTCGATTTCCGTGGATCTGGACTTCCATCCGTTCGCGACGACGCGTTCCAGACCTCCATGGAGCTCGCGTCTCGTACCGAGATGGTCGAAGGGAACAACGCCGAGTTCTTCTGGAATGGCGACCAGACGTACCCGCGGCTCTGGGAGGATCTTCGTTCGGCGAAGCAGTCGATCACCTTCCAGATGTACTGGTGCAAGCCGGGGCAGATGGCGGAGAAGCTCGCGGAGATCCTCATCGATCGCGCGCGCGCCGGCGTCGACGTGCTGCTGTTGTACGATGCGTGGGGAAGCTCGTGGAAGCGTGAGTACGTCCAGCGACTGAAGGATGGCGGCGTTCGCGTCGAGAAATTCCGGCCGGTGCTGCTCTGGGCGCTGAATGTCATCAACCATCGCTCGCACATCCGCGTCGTGGTCGTCGATGGCAAGGTTGGGTGGACGGGAGGGTTCGGGATCGACGACAAGTGGTTCGGCAACGGCCGCACCAAAGGGCAATGGCGCGACTCGAACGTGCGTTTCACTGGTCCCGCGGTCGCGCAGCTGCAGTCGGCGTTCACCGCGTGCTGGGCCGAGGTTTCCGGCGAGCTGCTCGTCGGGCGGCGGCTGTATCCCGTGAACGACGAGAACACGGGCGCGGAGCATGGCCCGCTGCTCGCGGGTGTCCTTCACGGGTCACCGTCGGTGGGAAGCACGGAAGCCGAGCGGTTCTTCGCGCTGGCCATCGCATGCGCGAAGGAGAAGTTGTACATCACGAACTCCTACTTCGTGCCCGATCGCGACTTCCGTCGCCTCATGTGCGAGGCCGCCGCGCGCGGGGTCGATGTCCGCATTCTCACCGTGAGTGATGAGACGGACGTCAAGAGCACGTGGTACGCTGGCCGCGCGCGCTACGAGCACTTGCTCTGCGGTGGCGTACGCGTTTTCGAGTATCAGCCCACGATGATCCATGCGAAGACCATGGTCGTGGACAGCCACTTCTGCGCCGTGGGGAGCATGAACGCGGACAACCGGTCGCTGTCGTTCAATGAGGAAAGCGTCCTGCTGATGCTGGACGACCAGGCGAGCGCGATCGTGGAAGGGCACTTCATGGAGGACCTCAAGTACGCGAACGAGATCACCCTGGAGCAGTTCCGCAAACGCGGTATCATGCCCCGGATCAAGGAGAAAGTTGCGTACGCGTTCTATCGCGTGTTATGACATTCGGCATGACTCGCTTCCCGTTTCTCGCTGTCCTGCCGTTCATCGCCGCATCTTCCGCCATGTCCCAGCAGCGCCCCATGTCAGCCGACGGCTGGCCGATGCACTCCATGGACCGCCCGCAACCACGGGTCGTGCGGCCGGGTGCGGTGATCGCCCCGATCGCGCCGCCGTCGGACGCCATCGTCCTGTTCGACGGAACGTCCCTGGCGCACTGGCGCACGGCTGATAGCGTTCCCGCCCCCGCTCGCTGGCGGCTCGTCGATGGCGCAATGGAAGTCGTGCGTGGCTCCGGCTCGGTCCAGACTGCGCAGGGTTTCGGAGACGTCCAGCTGCACGTCGAGTGGAGAGCTCCGACGCCGCCAAGCGGCACCGGCCAGAATCGCGGGAACAGTGGAGTGTTCCTCATGGGGCGATACGAGGTGCAGGTCCTCGACTCCCATGAAAACGTGACCTACCCCGACGGTCAGGCAGGCGCGATCTACGGTCAGTACGCCCCGCTCGTCAACGCGAGCCGGCCCCCGGGTGAGTGGCAGTCATTCGACATCGTGTTTCGCGCGCCACGGTTCGGGGCGCAGGGACACGTGCTTTCTCCCGCGCGGATGACAGTGATCCACAACGGCACCCTCGTGCAGGACAATGTCACCCTGGTGGGTCCCACGTCGAATCAACGCCGGGACCCCTACGAAGCGCACCCCGACCGTCTTCCGATTCTCCTGCAGGATCACGGGGATCCTGTCCGCTTTCGCAATATCTGGGTGCGGGAGCTGAAATAGGGCTGGCACAGCTCAGGGCTGGTAGCTGTGCATAAGAGGTCGCAGGCTGGCATCTTTGTCCCATGCCTACCTCCCTGAAGACCGTTGCGCGGCTGGTCGTCCTGCTGGCAGCCACCGCTTCCTCCCTTCACGCGCAGGCGCCGTCTGCGGGGAGCGTCCGCGCTGTCGACGCCATATTTGAAAGCTGGACGGGACGAGATACCCCCGGGTGCGCCGTCGGCGTGTCGCGAGATGGCGCAGTGATCCTCTCCCGCGCCTACGGGATGGCAAACCTCGAGTACGACGTGCCGAACTCACCGTCGACGATCTTCGAGGCAGGGTCCGTGTCGAAGCAGTTCACCGCCGCATCAGTGGCTCTTCTCGCGACGGAGGGGAAACTC
>DASPMP010000297.1:0-17174 GCA_035626995.1 Gemmatimonadaceae bacterium | reverse complement strand
CGGCTGGCAGCTCGCGTATCCGTCGAATTCGGCTGATGCCGTAGGGCTGCTGCGTTCCGCGATGCGTAGCCGGAACCCAACGATCTTTTTCGAGCACCGCTCCCTGCTCATGACCAGCGACGGGAGTGCGCGCTATCCTGGTGACGGGTACGTGCTGCCGTTCGGCAGAGCAGCGAAGTTGCGCGAGGGATCGGAAGTGACCGTGGTGACGTGGGGCGCGATGGTGCATCGCGTGCTTCCCGCAGCAGAAGGCTTCGGGGACCAGGTCGAGGTAATCGACCTCCGCACCATCGCGCCGTGGGACCGTGACATGGTCCTGGAGTCGGTGAAGCGCACGGGCCGCTGCCTGATCGTCCATGAGGACAACATCACAGCGGGTTTTGGTGCAGAGATCGCTGCGACGATGGCGAAAGAGGTGTTCTGGCACCTCGATGCGCCCGTCGACCGCCTGGCGGTCGAAGATGTCCCGATGCCCTACCATCCCGTCCTGCTCGACGCGGTGTTGCCGGACACCGCTCGCATCGCCTCGCGCATTCACGCCCTGCTTCACGCATAGGTACGAACGGTTACACGGATCACATCTGATCAGCCGGAACCGCAGGATTCTGCGTGAAGATTGGCGAAATCAAGCGATGGTAAGCGGGCTTCGGACCAAAATGAAGAAGGAGTCCGACTGCGAGTTTGGAGGCTCTCAGGTAGTTGAACAGCTGCGGCTTCTCTGTGCCAGATAAAAAATCGGTCGCTTTCACTTCGATGAGAATGTGACCTTCCACAACGATGTCCATTCGATAGTGGCCGACTACCACTCCGCGATAGAACACCTGCACCGGTACTTCTCGCGCGACTTTCAGGCCGCGCTTCTCCAGTTCCACTGCAAGGGCGTTGCGATACACATTTTCCAGAAAGCCATATCCCAACGTGTTGTACACCGTGTAGAACGCTCCAATGATCTCATAGGTGAGGCTTTCGAAAGAAGCTTCCCACTGCCGGTATCGTCTCGCATCGTGCCGTTTCGGTGTGGATCGGACATGATCTGTGTTGAACGGCTCTCATGATGTTCCGGCAGAACAGCCTGAATGGGATCCAACGAACGCGCGTGTGTCCAAAATCACGCGGACTAGCGGGCCCAGCGGGGTCAGGGTCGCGCGAACGGAGGCCCGCATTGTTCTTGCACACCCGCAGCGTGGTACCGCACCAATTCCTCAAACCACAGGTGACCTGTGAAGCACACGCGCGTTCTAGCTGCTGGACTGTTTGCATTGCTTGCCTCCTGCTCGGACACCACCGATCCCGAAACACTGACCGAACCGGGGACGGTCGCATTCTCCTTCTCCGGAGCGTCCGGCAGCTCGTTCGACGTTACCGGTGCCCCACCGGTGAATCAGTCCCAGGCGCTCACGACCTCATGGTCTGTCGGCGCGCGTGACAACAGCGATGGCTTCGTGACCGTTCTTTCGGTCCGGGCTCGCTCGGGCGGGCTGTTCGACGAAGTGTATATGGCGATCCCGCGCCTCACGGCCGGCAGCGCGACGGTCGACGTCAACAACTGCACGACGGATTGTGCGGAATTTGTCTTCACGATTGGCGCGCCGACGTCTGGCGCCGTCCAGTGGGAATATTTCTGCGAAATGGAAGCGGGGACGCTGACCATCAGCACGATCAGCAGCCAGCGCGTCACCGGCACATTCAGCGGCATCGGCGTGTGCACCGACGACAATCTCGATGATACGAACTTCGCGGTCAGCGGCGGCACGTTCGACGTCGCCCTGGCATCGACCGGAATGCTCCTGCGTCGCTAGCAGCGTGGGTACGCAAACGGGTGTCGGCTTCACAGCCGGCACCCGTTTCTGTTCGCGATCTCGAATTCAGATAGGCTTGAATTCCTCGAACGGCTGGTGGCATCCACCGCACACATGGATGGCCTTGCAGGCGGTGGATCCAAACTCGCTGCGCAGTTCCGTGTCCATCGAACCACAGAATGGGCATCGCACCGTGGCGCGACGACGGCCGATGGCGACTGGCGCGGAATGATCCACGGCACCAGGGGGCGCGATCCCATATGCGCGCAGTTTCTCACGCGCTTCCGCCGGAATCCAGTCCGTGGTCCACGCCGGGGAGTAGCTCGTCCTGACCACCACCATGCCCGCGCCGCGCGCCTGGAGCGCTGCGACGATATCACCCTCAATGGCGTGCATCGCAGGGCAGCCTGAATACGTCGGAGTCACGGTTACCGTGATCGCGTCCCCCTCGATGTCGATGCCGCGAATGATCCCAAGCTCGACCACGCTGATGACGGGCACTTCGGGATCCATGACGTCACGGAGAATGTCCATGACGTTGTCGCGGCTCAGTGCTGATCGCGGAACCATCACCACGACGCCCCCGGGTGCTGCCGCTGGAGGACCTGCATGTAGGCAAGCATATGCCCGAGGTGCTCGGTGTGCCGCCCGGAGCGTCCGCCGCGCTGCATCCACTTCTCCTCGGGAACCGTGACCGTGGCACGATCGAGGATGTCCATCACCTGCTCACGCCAGCGTGGCTCGAGGGTGCTGGCATCGACAGCGATCCTCGGCTCCACAAGACGTTGCTCGAGTTCGTCCGTGAAGAACAACTCACCGGTGTAACGCCACAGCGCATTCACGGCGTCCTGCAGACGACGATGACTTTCGTCTGTTCCGGCACCGAGCTTGAGCATCCACTCGCCGCTGTGCCGCAGGTGATAGCGCGCCTCCTTGAGCATTTTCGCGGCGATGCCGGCGAGATCCTGGTTCGCACTCTTCTGCAACGCCTCAGCCTGAAGAACGCTGAATGCGCTGAAAAAGAACTGACGCGCGATCGTGACGGCGAAATCGCCCTTGGGCAGCTCGACCAGGAGCACATTCCGGTAATCGATCGCATCGCGGAGGAACGCCAGCGCGTCGGCATCCCGCCCGGCGTTCTCCACCTTCGCGGCCACCGTGAGCAGCAGCGTCGCTTCGCCGACGAGGTCCAAGGCGATGTTCGCCAGGGCGATGTCCTCTTCCAGGATCGGGGCGTGCCCGCACCACTCAGAGAGCCGGTGGCCCAACACCAGGCGGTCATCCCCCAGCCGCAGGAGATACTCGAAGAAATCCTGGTCCGACGCCGATCCCAGCGCGTCACCTCGATTCGGCCGCGTCACATCTTCACGCCGCGCGGCACCTTGTAGAACTGCGGATGCCGGTACGGCTTGTCGTTTCCTGGATCGAAGAACGGACCCATATCCTCGGGGGTGGACGAGGTGATCGCCTTCGTGGGGACAACCCAGATGTTATTCCCCTCCCCTCGGCGCGCATACACATCGCGTGCATTCTGCAGGGCGTGCTCCGCATCGACGGCATGCACGCTGCCCACATGCTCATGGGGCGCGGCATTCCCGGGTTGAAGGAACACCTCCCACAACGGCCACTGGGAATCTGCTGTCGGCTCTCGGCCTTCGGCTCTCGGCGCTCGGCTCTCGGCGCTTAGCTCTCGGCTCACAGCGTCTGCCGCTAGGCGGCCGCACTCGCGGCCGAGGTTTTCGCGGCGTAGGCGGTCGCGGCCTCGCGGACCCAGGCGCCCTCTGCATGGGCCGTGTTCCTCGCGGCCAGTCGCTCGCGATTGCACGGTCCGTCGCCCTTGACCACGCGCCAAAACTCGTCCCAGTCGATCGGACCGATGTCCCAGTTCTGGGTCTCCTCGTTAAACCGCATCTGCGGATCCGGGATGGTCAGGTTGATCGCCTTCGCCTGTGCCACCGTGAGATTGATGAACCGCTGGCGAAGCTCATCGTTGCTCTTCCGCTTCACACCCCAGCGCGTCATCTCCTCGCTGTTCGGCGAGTCCTTGTCGTGCGGGCCGAACATCATGAGCGAAGGCCACCACCACCGGTTCAGGGCGTCCTGCGCCATGCGGTGCTGCTCCGGTGTGCCACCCGCCAGGGTCGTCATGATCTCGAAACCCTGCTTCTTGTGGAAGTTCTCTTCCTTGCAGATCCGTACCATCGCTCGCGCATACGGACCGTACGATGCCTTGGCCAGCATCGTCTGGTTGACGATCGCCGCGCCGTCCACCAGCCAGCCGATGGCGCCAATGTCAGCCCAGGTCAGCGTGGGATAATTGAAAATGCTGGAATACTTCGCGGTGCCGTTCAACAACTGCATCACCAGCTCATGCCGGTCGACACCCAGCGTCTCGGTTCCGCAATAGATGTAGAGGCCATGCCCGGCTTCGTCCTGCACCTTGGCCAGCAGTCCCATCTTTCGACGCAGTGTCGGCGCCCGGGTGATCCAGTTCCCTTCGGGAAGCATTCCGACGACCTCCGAATGCGCATGCTGCGACATCATCCGCACCAGCTGCTTGCGGTAGCGCTCGGGCATCCAGTCCTTCGGCTCGATCGTTTCGCCGCGCGCGATACGCGCCTCGAATTCGGCGTTTCGAGCCATGTCGTCGGCAGTGCTGGTCGTGGCGCTCATGCCTCGGAATCTATTGTGGCGTCTGGAGTTGGACAAAGGCAGAACGGCACGTCGTCACTGGCACATCCGGTGTATTTTCCCCGCCATGTCCAGCACCCAAGATCCCCGCAATGAGGGACATGTCACCGTAGAAATCCGCGACGCGATCGCCACCGTCCGGTTCGGTCACCCGAGGAGCAACTCGCTGCCGCGCGCCCTCCTGCAGCGGCTGGCCGCCGAAATCGCGTCAATCGGTCAACACTCCGGGCTCAAGGTCATCGTGCTCCGGAGCGACGGCGCTGGCGCATTCTGCGCGGGGGCGTCATTCGACGAGATGAAAGCGGTGACCGATGCCACCAGCGGTCGCGAATTTTTCAGTGGCTTCGCACAGGTCATCCTCGCCATGATCCGGGCGCCGCAGTTCGTCGTCACGCGGGTGCATGGGAAGGTCACCGGCGGTGGGGTGGGGCTGGTCGCAGCATCGGACTACAGCATTGCCGTCACAGGCGCGTCGTTCAAGCTTAGCGAACTCGCCGTCGGGCTCGGCCCCTTCGTCATCGGGCCCGCCGTCGAACGCAAAGTTGGCCGGGGCCCGTTCCAGGCGCTGTCGATCGATGCCGACTGGCGTGACGCGGCGTGGGGCGAACGTCACGGTCTGTATTCTCGTGTGGTCGAGGACACCGCCGCGCTCGATGCGGAACTGGACAAGCTCACCGCATTCCTGGCCGGAGCGAATCCGGAAGCGATCCGGCAGATGAAGCAGATCTTCTGGGACGACACCGACGAGTGGGGAGCACTGCTCGAACGTCGCGCGGCCATCAGCGGCGCCCTCGCCCTCAGTACGCACACGCGGGCTGCAATCGGAAAGTTCGAGCGACGTTAGCCGGGCGCACAAGGGGCAGCGCAGTACGCTGCCCCTTGAAGTCACTTCAGGTGTTATGCCGCCGCCTTGGCTGACGCTCTCACCAGCTGAACGTCGATGGCGACTTTCACCTCTTCGCTCACCAGCACCCCGCCTGCTTCGAGCGCGGCGTTCCAGGTCAGTCCAAAATCAGCGCGATTGAACTTCGCCGTCGCGCTGAAGGCGACTTTCTGGTTCCCCCACGGATCTACGCCGGCTCCCTCTTCCGCGACCGATAACGTGAGCGGCCGGGTGACGCCCCGGATCGTCAGGTTCCCCGTGACCTTCCACCCGTCACTCGTCCGCTGCGCGTCGCCGCTGACGAACCGCAACTCTGGATACTTCTCGACGTCGAAGAAGTCCGCGGAGCGCAGGTGCGTGTCGCGCTGCTCGTTGCGCGTATCGATGCTGGCCGCCGCGATCGTCACGTCGATCTTCGGGGCACCCGCTTCTGGGATTTCCACCGTGCCCTTCACGTCGCCAAACCGACCCTTCACCGTCGAAATCATCATGTGGCGGACCGCAAACTCCACGCTGGAATGCGCCGCGTCGATCGTGTAGGTCCCATTCTGAATGCTGCTCATGTGAATCTCCTCTTTGTTTAGTGATTGAATTCTCGGTACCAAGATTTCTGGCGACGACTGTCGCCATCCGTATGTGATTTCCTAGTTGGACGCCGCGCCCAGCCCGAGCTTTCGAAGCAGCGCGATCGCCTGGTCCTGCTCACGCGCCGTCAGTGTCGCCATCACCTGCTCGATGGCCGATGCATGCGACGGAAACACGTCGTCCATCAACGCTGATCCCCGCGCCGTCAGGGCTGCATACCGCGCGCGCCGGTCACTCGCACACTCGCGTCGCTCAACCAATCCCTTCTCTGCCAGGCGGTCGATGGCGTAAGTGACGCCGCCGCTGGACAGCAGGATCTTCTTCTGCACGTCGCCGAGGAGCAGCGGTCCCTTGTGATACAGCGCTTCGAGGATCCCGAACTCGGTTTCCGACAGGTCCCCGATGTTTGCGTTCGCTTCGACGTTTCCCGACACCGCGCTCGCGCACCGCTGCAACACGACGAAGAGCTTCAGGGCTCTCTGCTGGGCTGCGGATCGGCGGGTGAGGGACGCGGTAGACATATCTTGGAATTAAGATACTTAGCGCCGAGAGACAGTCAAGGGGCTACGTGCAAACGGCCTCGACGGCGGTTTCGAAATCGATCGCGAACTGGTTCTCGATCATGTGCCGAGTGGCTGCGAAGGCGGGCTCTTCCAGCTGGGCCGCCGCATCGAAGAGCGTCTGGACATCGAACGGGACATGCTCCAGCTCGGCGAGGTACTGCTCGACGGCCGTGAGATACCCCATCATCCCGCCCAACTCTGTGGGACAGTAGGCCTTACCCGCCGCCCGAAGCACGCCCGCGTCCGCCGGATTGGGCATGACGAGATTCTCCGAGCCGCAGATGACCCGCAGCCGTGGATTGCGCGCGATCTGCTGCACGCTGTCTGCATCCAGGGATCCGCCGGACGCGTTGACGACCAGCGCGTCGATGGGCTCCGCCAGGAACGCTTCCTTCTGGTCGGGGATCCGCGTCGCGGCGCCCAGCTCGTGGAGCATCGCCCGACGGTCCGCACGGGCTTCGACGGCAATCATCGTCGTGCCATGGTTGCGCAGGCGTTCCGCGATGTGCAGGCCGATGTTGCCGCCACCGATCAGTCCCACCGTCGCATTCGAGATGTCGATGCCGAAGGCGCGCAGCATGCCGCGCAGCACGAAGTAATTCCCTTCCCCGGTGGGTTTCGACGTATCCGCCACCACGCTGCCGCGAAATCGCCGGTGCAGATACGCCAGAGACTGGGTCTTTCCATCCGACAGCACACCATGGCCGAGATCCTGGCCCGTCGTGATGCGAATGCCTGCTGTCATGTCACAATCGGTGAGGCACGTCGCCGCGAAATCCAGCATCTCCTGGTCGCGTCGCTGTCCCACACGGGCGTCCGGCGCCGGATGCAGCACGCACTTGCCGCCCACGATGCGGTTCATGTCGCGCCGGGCGAGTGGTCCGCCAACGCCGATGATCCGCGACCAATACACCTTTTCTTCCATTCCCATCGCGAGCTCGATGGCTTCGACGTCGGAATCGAATCCCGGAACGGAGGTTCGTTCCTCCGGCGCGATGCGAAACCCACCGAGGGACAGCTTGTCCGAACCAGGCTCCGCATGGGTGGCGATGGACAGGCGCCACCCGTTGGGATGCTCGTACCGATAGACCCAGGCGTTCGGGTTTCGCGTCGCTCGCAGGGTGGGGACCAGGGACTGCGTCTCGGCGGGCGCGAGAATCGTTTTTTTCACAGCGTCAGGACGTCGGTGGCGTGAACCCCCCCGAGGACGCATCCACCCAGCTCCGATGATACTTCGGATCTTCGAAGTCCATCGCCTGTTTCGCCACACGCAGCGGCCGGAACGAGTCCATCATCACCGCAAGCTCGTTGGTCGATTTCGCCCCGATGGACGCTTCCGCACGCCCCGGATGCGGACCATGCGGAATGCCATCGGGATGATGCGTGATGCTGCCGAACTCGATGCCCTTGCGTGACATGAATTCGCTCGAGGCATAATAGAGCACCTCGTCGGAATCCACGTTGCTGTGGTTGTATGGCGCCGGGACCGCTTCGGGATCGAAGTCGTAGGGCCGAGGACAGAAGGAGCACACGACGAAGCCGTCGCCTTCGAATGTCTGGTGCACCGGAGGGGGTTGATGCACTCGGCCGACGATCGGCTCGAAATCATTGATGTTGAAAGCCCACGGGTAGAAATACCCGTCCCAGCCGACGACATCCATTGGGTGGTGGGCGAGCATGACTTCGTTGAGGCCGTCGTACTGCTTCACGACGACCGGGAAATCCCCCTTCTTGTCGATGGTCGCCAGATTTGCCGGCCGCCGGATGTCGCGCTCGGAGTACGGCGCGCCTTCCTTGAGCTGGCCGAACTCGTTCCGGTAGCGCTTCGGCCATCGCACATGGCCTCGGCTCTCCATGACGAGGAACTTGTGCTCCACGCCCGCATCCTGCCGGAAGCGATGCAGGATGCCCCGATGAATGATGAGATAATCGCCTTCGCGATACGGAAGCTCGCCGTAGGACGACTCCAGGACGCCGGAGCCCTTGCTGACATAGACCAGCTCGTCCCCCTGCGCATTGCGATAGTAGTGCTCGTCCTGCTTGTCGGGCTCCACATACAGCATCGCGATATCCGCGTTGAACAGCAGAGGGATGCGGTCGAGCGTTGGGCTGCCTCCCTTCTTCGCCTTTGACGTGAGGAAATGCCGATGCTTCAGCGTCTTGTCTGGATCCGGCTGATACTCGGTTTCCTTCAGGCGTTTCACGGACTTCACCATCGTGGGCGGGTGCACGTGATACAGCAGCGACGACGTGCCCGTGAACCCTTCGTGCCCCACAAGCTCCTCGTGGTAGATCCCACCATCAGGTTTTCTGAAGGCGATGTGCCGCTTCCGCGGGATACTACCGAGCGTGTGATAAATGGGCATTATTCGCTATAGGTGTCGCAGTGAGATCCACAGCTCTGTCCGCAGTTACAGATTGCCTCGTGCGGCCTGCTCTCGCTCGATGGCCTCGAACAGTGCCTTGAAGTTCCCCTTGCCGAACGAACGCGCTCCCTTTCGCTGGATGATTTCGTAGAACAGCGTCGGGCGGTCCTGCACGGGCTTGGAGAAGATCTGCAGGAGATAGCCATCGGGATCGCGATCGACGAGAATACCGAGCTTCGCGAGCACATCCACCGGCTCGTCGATCTTGCCGACGCGGCCCTGCAACTCCTCGTAGTAACTCGTCGGCACACTCAGGAATTCGACGCCGCGGTCGCGCAGCGCGGTGACCGTGTGGATGATGTCGTTGGTCGCGAGCGCCAGGTGCTGCACTCCTGGACCGCGATAAAAGTCCAGGTATTCCTCGATCTGTGACTTCTTCTTCCCCTTCGCCGGCTCGTTGATCGGGAACTTGATCTTCTCATTGCCGTTCGACATGACCTTCGACATCAGCGAGCTGTACTCGGTGCTGATGTCCTCGTCGTCAAAGGAGATGAGATTCTTGAACCCCATCACCTTCTCGTAGAAGCCCACCCAGGTGTTCATCTGGCCGAGCTCCACGTTGCCGACACAGTGATCCACGTATTGAAGTCCCGTGTCCTTCGGCTGGAAATGCAGCGTCCGCGAAGCAAAGCCGGGCATGAACAGCCCCTTGTAATTGCGCCGCTCGACGATCGAGTGAATGGTGTCGCCGTATATCGCGATGGCCGCGGTCACGACCTCCCCGCTCTCGTCGCGCTGGACGGTCGGCTCCTGGATTCCCCGCGCGCCCCGTTCCACGGCCTTACTGTAGGCGTCCCGCGCGTCGTCGACCCAGAGCGCGATGTCCCGCACACCGTCGCCGTGCTTTCGCACGTGTTCCGCGATCGGGCCTTCGGGCCCCAGCGCCGCGGAAAGGACGAACCGGATCTTCCCTTGCGTCAGGAGATATGAAATGCGGTCCCGTACACCAGTCTCGGGACCACGATAGGCAACGACCTGAAAGCCAAATGCAGACTGATAGTAGTGCGCCGCCTGCTTGGCGTTGCCGACATAGAACTCGACGTAGTCCGTTCCGTTGATCGGGAAGACGTCGTGCGTGTCGGCTGCGTTTGGTAAGGTTGCGGTAGCCATGCCTTCAATCTCGCATTCCGCGGCCGGATATGGTATCCACCGCTTGGCTTACGCGAGTTCCGGCAGCTCCCGGAAGAGCTCGAGCGCCTGTGGATTGGCCAGCGCATCGACATTTTTCACCGGCCTGCCGTGGATGACGTCACGAACCGCCAGCTCCGTGATCTTTCCGCTGATGGTGCGGGGAATGTCGGCGACCTGAACGATGCGTCTGGGGACGTGGTGCGGGCTCGTGTTATCGCGGATTTGCTGCTTGATCCGTTCGCGCAATGCGTCGTCCAACCGCATCCCATCCCGAAGCCGGACGAACAGGACGATGCGCATGTCCTGGCCGAACTCGGTCTCGACGTCCTGGCCCACCACGATGCTTTCGACGATCTCGGGAAGCTGCTCGACCTGACGGTAAATCTCCGCGGTCCCGATGCGGACGCCGCTGGGGTTGAGCGTCGCGTCACTGCGCCCGTAGATGATCATGCCGTCGTGCGCGGTGATCTCGCTCCAGTCACCGTGACGCCATACACCCGGATACGCCTCGAAGTATGCGGCGCGGTATTTCACGCCATCCGGGTCGTTCCAGAATGCGGTGGGCATGCTGGGAAATGGCTGCGTGCATACGAGCTCGCCCGCGCGGCCGCGCACGGGCCTTCCATGCTCGTCGAACACGTCCACGCTCATCCCGAGGCCACGCGTCTGCAGTTCGCCGCGCCACACCGGCGCAATGGGATTGCCCAGCGCGAAGCAGGAGATGATGTCCGTTCCGCCGGAGATGCTCGACAATCGCACGTCTGCCTTGACCGACCGATACACATAGTCGAAGCTCTGCGGCGCGAGCGGACTTCCCGTCGACAGGATCGCCTTCAACGGCGAGAGGTCGTGCGTCTCCCTCGGATTCAGTTCCTCCTTTTCCGCGAGCGCCAGGAACTTGGCACTCGTCCCGAATGTCGTGACGCGTTCGTCCTGCGCCAGATCCCACAGGATAGGGCGACGCCGGAGGAGCGGCGCCCCGTCGTACAGCACCACGGTGCACCCGACCGCCAGCCCGGAGACCAGCCAGTTCCACATCATCCAGCCGCAGGTGGTGAAGTAGAACAAGGTGTCGTCCCGCGTGAGGTCGCCATGAAGCACGTGTTCTTTCAAGTGCTGCAGCAGCGTGCCTCCCGCGCCATGGATCATGCACTTCGGGAGTCCGGTCGTGCCGGACGAGTACATGATGTACAGCGGATGATTGACTGGCAGGCGCGTGAAGGTGAGGTCGCCCGACACACCATCGGCCTTGAAATCATCCCACCATGCCGCGTTCCGGATGCGCGACAGGTCGTGCTGGCCATTCATGTACGGGACGACGACGACTCGCTCGATCGCGGGGATCTGCCGCACAATGTCGGCAACGCGATCGAGGCATTGATGCTCCTTCCCACTGTATCGGTACGACGCCGCGCAGAACAACACCTTCGGCTCGATCTGACCGAAGCGGTCCAGCACGCCGTTAACGCCAAAATCCGGTGAACACGATGACCAGATCGCGCCAAGGCTCGTCGCCGCCAGCATGGCAATCACTGTCTCCGGAAGGTTTGGCATGAACCCGGCGACGCGGTCGCCCGACACCACGCCCGCAGCGCGCAGCGACGCCGCGAGTGAACCGACCTGGTTCCAGAGCTCGGAATACGTCAGTGACCGCTGGCGCCCGGTTTCGTTCCAGAACACGAGCGCTGGACGACTGTCCCGGAATCGGAGAAGATTCTCCGCAAAATTCAGCTCAGCGCCGACGAACCAGCGCAGTCCGGTTTCCGCGGGGGGACCCATTTTCCGCGGGCCAGTGAGCGCCTGCGTCCACTCCGATGCATCCGCGCGCCTGCTGGCGACGACACCGCAAAATCGCCAGACGGCGGGCCAGAATTCCTCGGGATGACCGATGCTCCAGTCGTAGAGCTCGGCGTAGCTGGCCTTGCCTGTGTCCCCGAGGAACCGTGTGAGCTGCGCGGTGGCGATTGCCTCAGCCGACGGCCGCCAGAGGGGTTCGTCTGTGCTGGCCACAGCTCCTGTCGATCAGGGCGTTGGAGTCGTCGGTGGCGTCGGCTCCACGTTGTGCACGCGCAGCAGCTCGACGTTGAAGATCAGCGTCGACTGTCGCGGAATCTCGATCTTTCCCGAAGGGTCCTTGATGGAGATCCTGCCGTAGCCCAGCGCGGACGGAATCACGATCCGGCGGCGCCCGCCGACGCGCATCCCCTGCAACCCGTCGCGAAATCCGGGGACGAGGAACGCCGGCTGGAATTCGACATTCGTGCCGGAGTCGAACATGTCCCCGGTCTTGATGAACCCGGAATAGGTGACGCGAAGGGTGTCCGTGCGCGCCGTGACGGAGTCACCGGTGCCGTCGATGAGATCTTCGATATACACGCCACTGGGCAGGCGGGTCATCTGTGCGATGTTCACACCCAACGCGGGCGCGAAGGTCTCGGTCGCCGGATCGCTCGGGGGACCAAGACCGGTGATCTCGTCGTTGCACGCGATGGCGGCGGACATCACTACTCCAAGTAATGCGATTCGCTTCATGGCAGAAACTTACCTGATCCTCACGAGTGTCAGGCGGACGCCCGGCTGCGGAAGTCCCCCACCGTTCGTTACCTGTATAAGTGCCTCGGTGGCCGCGGGCACGGCCAGCCGCAAATATGCGCTGCCGCCCGCGCGCAGGGGCACGGGCGATGATACCCCGTTCGCGAGCGCAGGTGCGGGAAGACCGAATGAAATGCCAACCTGAGGCATGGCCGTGCGGTAATTCCAGCTCGGATGCGACAGGACGGGCGAGGATGTCGCCGCCAGGTCATCGGTGAACAGCGCAGTAGACCAGTCGCGAACGGCGGTCATCGTCGTGAGTCCGGTACCCTCCAGCTGCTGGTCGAGATTCACGACTCCCGTCGTCCGCGAATTCACGAGCCGGCGCCAGAGGTCACCGTCAGTCGCTCCGGCCCGGTCGGCGATGTATCGAAGCAGCGACCAGCTCGCACCGCGCGTGGCGAGATCATCGTTCGTCGCCAATGGTGAATTCGACTCCGGACTCTGCAGGTATTGCGACAGCCGTCCGAAGTTCCCGCGCATGTAGAGATCGTGAACGGCCCGTGCCGGCAATCCGTCCGTCAGTTGGCCGGCGCCGATGTTCTGGCGCGACCCGAGTCCACTCACTCGATAGAACAGGAGCTCTTCGGCGATGTGACTCAGCCCCTCGTTCAACCACGTCTCTTCGGTAACGGAGGGGGATGCGTTCACGTATATGCGCCGAGATGCGTTGATCAGGTGCTGCAGCTCGTGGGCGATGGTCGACAATACGACGCCCTGAATGAATGCCTTCGAGCGAGGTGCCGATACTTCCCCTTCGGGATCCGGCACGAGCACGTAGAACATCTCGCCGACATTGCTTCCAGGACACGAGCCAAATGGGCTCGACCTGGGCAGCAGGTCGCGTCCGTAGAAAAAGCCGAGCACGATCCCGCTGGCCGAGTTGCGCGGTGTGAGCTCGTTGACCGCGCGGGTAAAGAGCACGCCGATGCGGCCGTTGTTGTCGACGTCCGACGGGGCGCCAAAGGCGAGGGTATCGACTGGAAGCACGAGCGTGTCCATCGCCGCGGCCATTTCCCGATACTCGGCGGCCGAGAAGCCTCCCGCTGGATTCGAGATGTCTTCCAGCATGATGGTTCCGCTGGTGATCGCCATGACCCGCGCCGTTCTCGTCGTCGGCTTCGAGCAGAAGTCGAAGGCATTGACGTTGACGTTCAGGACGTCCCCTTCACGGCTGACCGCCGCCAGAGCCGCCATGCTGGATTTCTGTCGCATGGCCTGCCATGCGCGCGCTCCCGGAACATGCGACGCGAGGGCCGCGGCTTCGCGCTGGCGGAGCGCCGTCTCGAATTGCGGATCGCGTTCGCCGCTGGACGAAAGCGCGGCGGTGGCCGGCGCGCCAGCCGGCGGAGGCGGCACCACGCCGAAGGCGGCGAGTGCGACCGTTGTCGTCGCCGACGACACCGGACTGTTGTAATGGGCGATCACTCCGTACTCGGCCGACGCGTCCGCACGAACGCACGCAAGGCCCGTCGTCTCCATCGCCAGGCTTTCGCCGACGGCGAGAACGATGGGACTCGTGACGAACGCGCAGGGCGATGAGCCCGGCTCCTGCACGGCAACCAGGATGCTGTCGCTCGCGGCTCCAGCGGACGCCACAATCCAAGTCCGGCCTGGACGACTCATCGCGCGGGCAAAGATCGTGATGTTCGTTGCAGGACTCGGCGTCACCAGCGCCGGGTTGCGGGAGGTCCACGTGATGGCTCCCGGAATGACATTGCCGAACGCGTCGCGCGCAGTTGCCGAAATGGGCAACGAGTCGAGCGCCGGAGTGATGCGAACCACGCGCTGCGACACGGTCACGGTCGCAGCACCCCCGACAGTCGCGGCCACGACGTTCGACCGTACCTCCGGCAGGCCGGTCACGAGGGCGGATACTTGATTGCCCCCCGGCATCGTGCCCAGCGCGACAGCGGTGCTGACGGTACCGTCGGCCCGCGTCGTGTCGGCAGGTGGCGAGGTCTGAGCGGAGCCGAGGGAGGCAGCAAATGTCACAAGGACGCCAGACATTGGGCGCGCCGCGGCATCGCTCACTCGTACCGTGAAGACACCGACGCTCGACCCCGCGACGCCGTTTGCCGGCAGGTCCGCAATGATGTCCAGGTTCGCGGGAGCCGGTGTGGGCGGATTCACCCGCTCGTTGCACGCGACGAGCAGGACGAGCGCGGCCCAGCGTATGGACGTCATTCAGCCAGCGAGTCTGAGGGACGCGACCCGAGCGCACTCCGCGAGGACGGCAGCGCCCACGAAGATGCTGTCCTCGGCCGGAAAGAACTTCGGAGAGTGCGCGGGGACTGTCGGACCGCCGTGTTCCCGCGCGCCGATCCGAAGAAAGCACCCCGGCATGCGCTCGAGGTAGTAGGCAAAGTCTTCTCCCGCGAGGTTCAGGAATCCCAGAGGAATAAGCGCATCCGCACCTAGTACCCGGGTGACCGCCTCGCGGCTCCACGTCGTTGGCAACTCGGGATTCACGAGCGGCGGGGTGCCTTCGGGGATGCGGACGGTTGCGCTGACCCCGTGCGCGTCGGCGATCCCCGCCGCGAGGCGCCGAAGCTCGTCGGTCATGAGCTTGCGCGACACAGGCTCGACCGCGCGAATGGTGCCAGAGAGCCGCGCACGATCCGGAATGACGTTCGGCGCATTGCCTGCGGCGATGTGGCCGACCGTCACCACCCCCGGCGTGGCTGGATTGAGCCGACGCGAGACGATCGTCTGGATCGCGGTAATGAGTGCGGCCGCGGCGACGATCGGGTCGCGCGACTCGTGTGGACGCGCGGCGTGTGCGCCCTGCCCCACGATCTCGATCTCGAAGGTATCCGCGGAAGCGGCCAATGGCCCGGCATCCGCGACGACCTGGCCGACGTCGAAGCGGCGATCGACGTGGCCGCCGAAAATCGCGGCGACCGAGTCGAGCGCTCCACTCTCGAGCACCGCGGCGGCGCCGGCACCCACTTCCTCCGCCGGCTGCAAGACGAGCAGCACATCACCCTCCGCCGGGGTTTGAGCGAGGAGTGCGCCGGCGCCCACGGCCCACGTCGCATGTACGTCGTGACCACAGGCGTGCATGACCCCGTCGTGTCGCGACGCGAACGGCAGGCCCGTGTCCTCGGTGATGGGCAGCGCATCGATATCGCCTCGAATCGCAATGGTCGGCGCCGATGCGCTCCTGCCTTTGACGCGCGCAACGATCCCCGTTTTCGCAACGCGCGCGATCTCGGTGATCCCCACCGCCCGCAGCGCCGCTTCGAGCTTCGTGGCCGTGCGTGTTTCCTCGAAGGCCAGCTCCGGCTCCTGATGGATTGCACGACGCAGCTCCACGAGCTTGATCCGTAGCGCGGGAGCAAGCAGGTCAGTCATGCGGGCCGTAGCTCCTCCGTACGGACGGTAAGTGCATCGATCCGTTCCTCGTCAACCGTGACGCCGATGCCGGGACGATCCCGGGGTACGGCCACCATACCATCAACATCCATGGTCCACTCCGGCGTCACCACATCGCGTTCCCAGTAACGCGCGCTTGGCGAGAGGTCTCCCGGGAGGCGGAAGTTTGGCAGCGATGCCAGTGCGATGTTGTAGGCCCGGCCAATCCCGCTTTCCAGCATGCCCCCGCACCACACCGGTATGCCGGCCGAGGCGCAGATGTCGTGGATGCGCCGAGCAACAGCGAACCCGCCGACGCGGCCGGGCTTGATGTTGACGATGCGCCCGCTGCCCAGCGTGATCATGTCCTCGCACCGGTTCTCGTCGGTGATGGATTCATCCAGGCAAATCGGTGTCCGAAGGCGGCGCTGCAGCTCGGCGTGGCGCACGAGGTCGTCGCGGTGCAACGGCTGCTCGATCATGAGAAGACCGAAATCGTCCAGCAGCGCAAGGTGATCGGCCTGCGTCAGGGTATACGCGGAATTCGCGTCGGCCATCAACTCGGTATCCGGCGGCAGCGCATTCCGGACCGCGCTCACGAATTCGACGTCGGCGCCAGGCTGGATCTTCACTTTGATCTTGCGATAGCCGTCTGCATGCGCGCGCTGGGCCCGCGCGACGAGGGCCGCCGGGTCGCGCTGGATGCCGATGGATATCCCGGTGGCGACGTGCGTGCGCACTCCGCCGATCGCACTGGAAAGGCTCGTCCCGCGCAGGGATGCGTCGAGCGCGTGACATCCCATCTCGAGCGCAGCCTTCGCCATGTTGTGGCCGCTGACATTGCACTCGAGCATGGCGTGGACAGACTGCGGGCCGTCGAGGCGAACGCCCATGACGCGTGGCGCAAGCCATTCACGAATGGCGAGCCATGCGGTATCGATCGTCTCCGGGCTGTAGTTCGGATGCTCGCCGGCGACGCACTCGGCCCATTCACTCGCACCGCTGGCGTCGTGCAGCGTGAGCAGCAGAATGCGTCGTTCGTCAACCACGCCGGACGAGATCCGGAAGGGCTCCTTCAGCCGCAGCCGGATCTCCCGGAGGACGATGCGATCGATGCGCATCACGAACGGGTGAGGAGGTAGTACCC
>DASPMP010000296.1:0-2889 GCA_035626995.1 Gemmatimonadaceae bacterium | reverse complement strand
CTGAAGAGCGTCCTGCGCGGCGGTCACGAGCTGCGCGACGACGTCGTCGAGCGCGCTGCCGATTTTCGAGCTGGCGCCTTTCGTCGCCGCCGCGGTCGCTGCTGCCGCCTTGACGTCCGCACGCGAACCGGAGAGCAGCACGCCAGCGCCGACCGCAAGCGCGAGCGCCGGCCAGGGATGATCACGAACCATCTGCGCGAGATTGAGCTTCTGCTCAAGCTCCTGGATCGTCCCCGACATCCGCTCGCGCGTCAGTTCGATGTCGCGCCGGACGTCAGCTGTTGTTTCAGCCATTCCTTGTCCTCCCTCAATGATTCGATGGACTGTTCCGGCGCGAGGTTCGACGGTGACAGCTGCGCGGATCCGCGCTTCGCCAGCCAGGCGGTGAATGCCCCCGCAATCCCCATCACCACGAACGCCGCCAGCCAATACCTGTCTTTCGGCAACCACTGGTCGCCCACGAGAAGCACGACACCCGTTGCAAGCGACAACCCGCCCAGGAGCAACAGCACCGCACCCAGCGCGACCTGTGCCCCGCCACGCGCGACGTGTCCGGCGATCTCGCCGAATTCCATTCGTGCGAGACGGATCTCACCGCGCAGCAGTTCGGCGCTGGCGTCGGCGAGGTCGCGGAAGAGGGACGCAAATCCCCGGATGCGACCACTGCTCTCTTCCATATCTACTTCCGGAAGGCGCGTCCCAGGATATAGCCAAGTCCCGCGGCGATGAGCAGCGTGCGTCCCGGATGCTCCTTTACCTGGCGCTCGATCCCCATCTTCATCCCCTGGAGATCCGCATCGCGGAGGAAGTCCGCGGTCGCCTGCATTCCGCCAGCGACTTTATCGGTGACCTGCGTCATTCGCTGGTCGCCTTCGATCGCGACGCTCGCGTCGGCAGTCGCACCAGCGAGCTGCGCGCCGCCCTGTGACCGGTCGCGCAGTCTCTCCGCGCCAGCTTCCAGCGCTCCTACCAGCTTGTTCTTCGCCGTGCCTGCTTTCTCACGCAGGCCCGCGCCGACATCTGCGACGCGATTCGCTCCCGCTGATTTCGCGCGATCGCCGCTCCCGGTGTTCCCCGTCGTACCGTTGAAGTCGAAAGTGGTATCCGGCTGTTGCGTCGAGCCGCTGCCGGAAAATTCGTTCGCGTCGGTCTGGCCAGTATCGCCCAGACCGTTGCCGTCGTTGCGCTCCATTGCATCCTCCCGAAAAGTTCGGCTATGGAATGCACGGACAATGCCGGACGCGACTACGCCCAGGTGTCGCGATTCGCCAAGGTACGGCGGTACGCTGGCATACCAAATAGGAAGAGTGCGATCGCCCCCGTCATCCCCACGACGTTCACGATCGCGAGGGCATACGGCAGCGCTGCGTCGTAGCCGAACACGAAATCCGTGACCGTTGCGACGGCGATTGGGCCGAGGGCACGGGACACGAGACTTAGGACAAAGAAGTAGAGTGCCACGCCCTGGGCACGCATCGCTGCGGGCACGATCTCGGCGGCCGCCGCCGACGCAGCTCCCCACGGAAACGCCGCGAAGAAGTTCACGAGCACGAGCCAGACGATCGCCAGTGTCGCCGTTGACGCGAAGGGATATGCGGTGGCGGACACGAGCATTCCGATCGCACCGATGACGCCAACGCGGAGTGCCCCGTCGATCTTGCCATTGCGCACGAACCAGTCGACCAGTCGTCCTCCGGCGAGCACGCCAAGCGTGCCGACGGTGATCGTCAGGATGCCCATGACCATTCCGGCGCGCGGGACACTCCAGCCGTGTTTCTCCACGAGGAACGTCGCCAGCCATGCAGCGATGCCGTAGTTCACCGTCGCAGACATGGCGAATCCAAGGCTGTGACAGACGAATGTGCGCGCGTTGCTTCCCACATACCGGAACAGCGCGCCGAGTGGTACCGAGACGCGCGGCAGGTTCTGGCGCGCAGGTTCGCGCACCGTGAACATGAGGAGCGCGATCAGGAGCCCGGGCAGCCCCACCATGAGGAAGACGGTCTGCCATGGACGGATGCTTCCGATGACGGGAAACGTCCAGACGTCCTGCGCTTCGACGAGACCAATGATCCAGCCGCCAATGAAGTACGCAAGGCCGGAGCCGATGAAGATGGCGGTGGAGTACACGCTCATCGCCGAGCCCAGTCGCTCGCGCGGGAAGTAGTCGGCGAGCATCGACGTCGCCGGTGGCGCGAGCGCCGCTTCGCCAACCCCCACCCCGATGCGCGCGAGGAGCAGGCGGCTGTACGTGCCGGCGAGTCCGCACAGGGCGGTCATCACGCTCCAGAGAGCGATGCCCGCGGCGATGATGTTCCGGCGGTTGCCACGATCTGCCATCCGCGCGATCGGCAGCCCCATGAGCGTATAGAAAATCGCGAATGGCAGGCCGATGAGGTAACTCATCTCGGTCAGCGACAGCCCCAGGTCGCGCCGGATCGGCACGGCGAGAAGCGCCAGGATCTGCGCGTCGATGTTCGCTGAGATGTTGGCGAGCGTGAGCACGCCCACGACATACCACCCGTAGCGCGTGCCGCGCGGGGAAGATTCAGTCACGGATTCAGGAGTAGCGCGAGAAGCTGACAAGCTGATAAGCTCAGAGAAGCTGACAAGCCGAGAGAAGCCGACAAGCTATCGCTTATCGGAGTGCGCCCATCACCTGCTGAATCAGCCCGTCGATCGCGCCCCCCTGGATCCACCGCGCCACGATCACGATGTCCTGCTCCGGCAGGCAGATCACCGCATTCGTCCCATTGCCCAGGTGCATGAAGGCACTTTCAGGCGCGTTGGGCCAGCGCTTCTTGCCGGTGTTCAGGTAGTAGTTCATGAATCCATATCCCGGCTCCGGCGTGCTCGGCGTGCGCGACAATCGGACCCAGCTTTCTGGAA
>DASPMP010000295.1:0-4645 GCA_035626995.1 Gemmatimonadaceae bacterium | reverse complement strand
ATCCGTCCGATGATCCCACCCCAGGGTGATGGGAACGCCATCGAGAAGCACGGCGGCCTGGCGCGAGTCAGAGCCACGAATGGACAGCTCCATTTCACCACGGGAGTTCTGCCTGACGTGAACGAACGGTGACTCTCGCAGCGCCTCCTCCAGCAGCGGCGCGGGCGAGCCGCGCAGTTCTTCGGTCTTGATCACGACGGCACTTGCACCGCCCACGGTCCCGACCGCTCGCGTTTCCGTGACCGTCACGGGCCGCAAACGCGTTGTATCAGAAGGAATGGAATCCGGACGCTGCGCCTGCGCGGTGCCCGCGGCGAGGAGTGCGAACACCATTGCGTGTCTGGCGCCTGGCTGCATCTATGGTATCGTGGCTTGAGGTGGAGGACGATCGGGTATCGAGCCCGCCGATGATATGCTGCTTACGTTAACAGTCTTCCTGCAACTGGCGACCGCGGAACTGCCTCCCGACGACCGGATGGTGGGCGAGGCGCGGAACGCACAGGCCCGCTTCGAACGGCTGAGGCGGTCGCTGCTTCCCTTGAAACCGCACCGGTCGGCTGCCGGTCACTGCGACGCCATCATGGGACGTATCTGCTACTGGTACGATTCCACGGACGTCGCCGTTGAGCCCGAGCATCCGCGCGTCACCGCGGCTCGACGCGAGCTGCTGGCGACGCTGGAGCGCGTTGCCCCTGCGGATTCTGTGGACGGATGGGTCGTGGGACAGCAAATCCGCTATCTGTTGGAGACCGGTGACTGGGAAACCGCTGCGCGCGTAGCGGAGCGTGATTGCGATGCCGCCCGGTGGTGGTGCGCGGCATTGCTCGGCACCGCTCTGCACGTCGGACAGCGGTACGAGCGAGCGGATTCTGCGTTCAATTCGGCACTCCGTGAAATGTCCGCCCATCAGAAATGTGAATGGACCGATCTGCGTATTATCGCGAACCGGGACCTCGCGAAGGCGCTGGAATCAGAGCGATGCGATGACGATACGGCGTTCGTTTCGACACTCTGGAAACTCGGCCAACCACTTTGGCTTGTGAGCGGGAACGATTTGCGGAGCGAACACTTCACCCGCCATACCATGGCAGCCGTCTTTCGCGAATCGGCGATGCCAAGCGATATGTCGTTCGGGAAAGACTGGCGGGAATACGTGCTGCGATATGGATGGTCCGAGTGGTACACGCGGCATGAACCGCCGACGAGCGCATATGTGCGATATGAGTACACCGGCCATTCACGCTCGCCGAGTTACTACTTCCTGCCGGACGTCGCTACGTCGGCGAGCGCGCTGACCCTGGCGAGCCTGGAGTGGCGACTGACCGATTCCCTTCCCCGGTCCCGGTACGCGCCCCGGCACGCGAAACGGATTTCCGGGCTGCCGTACCAGCTCGCCCGCTTCCCGCATGGCGACTCAGTGCTCCTGATAGCCGCATTCGACGTGAGCGATACGATCCTGGCGCGTGACAGCGTCCGCGCGGGTGTCGCAATCTGGCGTCCCGGGAGAAGTGCGAGTGTGCATGCAATCGCATCGCAGCGGGTGACGGCGCGTGTCGCCGCGGACACCGCCGTGGTCAGCATCGAGGTGCTTGGGCGGAAGACACTTCGCGCGCAACGCGCGAGACTGCCGATTGCACCACTCGAGTGCGCCCCCTCCTGGTGCCTTTCGGATATCCTGTTCGTGGAACCGCAGGCGGTGGACTCGGCGCCCGATCCGGACGTGGCAGCTGCCACCGCACTTGGTTCGCCGCAGCTTCAGCTCGGACAACCCCTGGGAGTGTACTGGGAGCTACACACTGGCGAACGGCCGGGACCTGTGGACGTCACCCTCACCGTGACACCTGTTCGCGTCAGCCGGTGGCGTCGCGTGGCGAGCAGTCTTCGCCTCGCTCGCCCCGCGACACCCGTGCGGTTGCAGTGGGCGACAGTTCCGCGACGGTCACGCGAGGCGCAACAGGTCATCTTACGATTGCCCGAGGATCTGCGCGGCCGCTTTCGCGTGTCGCTCGCCATCAGTCGCGCCGGACAGGAACCATTGTCCGTGCAGCGTGAGATCAGCGTCGTCCGTTGACTACTCGTCGGTGCTGATGCGGTGCGAGCGGCGCCGCTTCTTCGCGTCGAGGAGCGTGCGCACTTCATGCGCGAGCGTCGTCGCCGTGAACGGCTTCTGGATGAGACGCTGCCCGCGTTCCAGCAATCCGCGGCGCAGGATATCGTCGTCCGTGTAGCCGGACATGAACAGCACCTCGGTGTCCGGCCGTGCCGTCGTGAGGCGCTCTGCGAGAAGGCGGCCGCCGAGCTCCGGCATCACGACGTCGCTGAGGAGCAGGTCAATGACGCCGGCATAATCGGCGGCGATGCGCAGCGCATCGACGCCGTTGATGGCCTCGAGGACCGTATATCCCTGGGATTCAAGCACGCGCCGGGCGAGGCGGCGGACGGTGTCCTCGTCTTCCACGAGGAGAATGGTTTCACCGCCGGCACTCGGGACGCGTCGCTCCAGCGTGGTGCCCGGTATCATCTCTGCTGGACTGCACACCGGCAGGTATACCGCGAAGGTCGTCCCCTGTGCTGGCGCACTCTCCACGGTGATGGTCCCGCCGGACTGCTTCACGATCCCGTAGACGGTTGCCAACCCCAACCCGGTGCCTCGTCCGCGTTCCTTCGTCGTGTAGAAGGGCTCGAACGCACGCATCATCGTCTCGGAGGTCATTCCCATTCCGGAATCCTCGACGGTGAGCTGGACATAGTCGCCGGCGCGCAGCGTCGGATGCTTCTCGCAAAGCACATCATCGACAGCGGCATTGCGAACAGACACGGCCACCCGCCCTCCCTGCGGCATGGCATCACGCGCGTTCACGACGAGGTTGATGAGCACCTGCTCGATCTCTCCTTCATCCGCGAGAACGGGATGCAGATCTTCATCGGCGACTGTCTCGAAGATGACATCCTCGCCGATCAGGCGACGAAGCATCGGCTCCACGCCGGTCACGACGCGCGCAAGGTCGAGCACCTGAGGCTGGACGACCTGCTTCCTGCTGAAGGTGAGCAACTGGCGCGTGAGTGACGCCGCCCGCGCCGCCGCCCGCCCGATCTCCTCCACATCCTGGCGCCTGGGGTCGGCCTCCGGCAGGTCCTGGAGCAGGATGTCGGTGTGAACGTTGATGACGGTGAGCAAGTTGTTGAAGTCGTGCGCGACGCCACCGGCGAGTTGCCCGACGGCCTCCATCTTCTGCGCCTGTCGCAGCTGGTCTTCCCGTTCGCGCAGCGCATCCTCGGCTCGGCGACGCTCGATGGCGCTGGACACCAGGTGAGCGACGGAGCGCACGAAGTCGACGTCCTCGGTGCCCAGGCGGACGCCGCCCGATGGATCTTCGCCGCGGACCGGTTCGATGTTCGTGAGCCCGTTCCTGCGGAGGAGCTCGAGCGCTGCGCGCGTCGGCACGCGCAGCGTGTCTGACACCGACTGCACGGCGCGTCGCGTGAGATCGTCGACGTCGGAATCCCGAAGCGCCATGGCGCCCAGCGAGGCGAGGACGGCGTGCTGGTTGGCGCGATGCCTGAGCGCCGCCTCGGTTTCGTAGCGCTCGGTGATGTCCGTGGTGATCGACAGCGCGGCGATGATTGCTCCGGCGGCATCGCGGAGCGGTACTGCGCGGTGCTCGACGCGACGCTGCCGCCCGCGGCAGCCCACAATCTGGATGACGATCGTATCCACCCCGCCGTCGAACACCTTTTCGTTCAACGCGCTCAGGACATGACGGTCGCCGGGCGTGATGAACGGGTCGATGGGCTGCCCCAGCAGGTCGGCGTAGTCGTCCACCTGCAGAAGCTCGAGGCCGGCGGGGTTGGTGTCCACGACGGCACCAGCCCGATCCAGGAGGATGACGCAGCCCGGCTCCGTGTTGAGAATCGCACGAAACCACTCTTCGCGGCGCCGCTCGTCTGCGACGGACGCTGGCGGGGTATGTGAGGGTGCTGCGGAGGAGGGCATGTGGGCGTCGGGCGGCACTGATACAAGTGTCGGCTCGGCGACGGGCAAGTTGCGTTGGCGCGCGCAACGGCGCCAGAGCCCGGTTCAGTCGCGACGCATGCCAAGTCCGCGCAGGACGCGTTCAGCCTGGGTGCGCCACTTTTCACCGCGCGCGGGATCTCCATACCGCTCGTAATTCAGTATTCCCGGATGGGGAGCCTTGGTGAACTCGTAGCGAGGCGCCGGCCGGAATTTCTCGAACTCGGTGCTGAACTGGGCGAGGACGCTGCGCTGGCTACGGAAGCAGTCGAAGATCGCCTGCTTCAAGGCACGCTCCGCAGCGCTCAGCTTCACGAGGAGCTGACCCTTGTCCGCGCGTGCATGGGGCAGGAATTGCTGCACGACCCGCTGCCCCTGCTGGGCGTTGTACAGCGCGAGCTCGAGGATCGCGGGGGGCACCATTCCGTCACGAGTGAGGATGCCACAAGCCAGGTGCACCGCGAACGCTGTCGCGTCGTGATCCGTATGCCCGCCCTCGTACGGATGGGTGAGGACAACATCCGGACGCACGTCGTGAATCAGCTCCGTGACACGAAGACACAGTTCCGTGAGTCGAAACGTCACTTCCCCGTCGGCGAAGTCGAGGCGGATCAATCGTTCCGGCGGCAGCCC
>DASPMP010000294.1:0-11057 GCA_035626995.1 Gemmatimonadaceae bacterium | reverse complement strand
GTTCAACCCGTCGGCGATGCGGGCCGCGCTCGACGATGCGCTCGCCCGCAGCCGGGAAGCACTGCGCGAGCGGGAGACGCTCCGCGAGCTGGCGGCCCGCTACGCGTCGCTTACCGCGCGCGAGCGGGAAGTCATGGCGCTTGTGGTGTCCGGCCACCTCAACAAGCAGGTCGGCGCCGCGCTCGCAATCAGCGAAATCACGGTGAAGGCCCACCGCGGGAAAGTGATGCGGAAAATGCAGGCGCGGTCGTTCGCGGAGCTCGTCCAGTTCGCGGACCGGTTAGGGCGATCTTAGTAGCGGGCGGCCGGGCCAGCGGCAGCAATTGCACCAAAGGATCATGGAGCATGGTGCGCGTGCGCCCGTACCGTGGCGCATCATGACTACCGTTGCCGCGACTACTCGGCGCCTCGTCGTCGTGGTGGACGACGACGAGTCGATACGTGAATCAGTGCCCGACCTGCTTCGGCAGCTCGGCTACGACAGCATCGCATTCGAGTCAGCTGCGAGCCTGCTCGCCTCCGGGATCGCCGACCGGTCATGGTGCCTGATGGTTGATGTCGGGATGCCGGTCATGTCCGGCCCCGCGCTCATGGAGGAGCTGCGCCGACGTCACCAGGATGTCCCCGTCATTCTGATGACCGGCCAGGCTGACGAGCGGGCACGCGTTCAGCTGATCGAGTCGGGAGCAATCGATCTCCTGTTCAAGCCGTTCAGCGAGCAAACTCTGCTCGACGCCATCAACAAAGCGCCACTGCCATAGCATGAGTGCCGATGACCCCCGGCTGTTGTGGGAAAGGACGCGGCCGATCGATACCATCGTCCAATCGATTGGCTCCTCTCGTCCGGCGTAATTGCCGTATCACGACGATGAGGTTCAACGGAATGTCTACTCGACTCGACTGCGTGACCACCATTATCGGGCTCTGCGGAAGCCTGCGGCGCGAGTCGTTCAACCGCATGCTGCTTCACGCCGCCGCGGACGTGGCGCCACCCGGGACATCGATCGTGGAGGAATCCATTCGGGAGATTCCGCTCTACGACGGCGACGTCGAAGATGCGCAGGGGGTGCCTGCTGCCGTTCAGCGACTGAAGGACCGAATCGCCGACGCGGACGGGCTTCTGATCGTGACCCCGGAATACAACAACTCGATGCCGGGTGTGCTGAAGAATGCGATCGACTGGCTCTCACGACCGGCTGACGACATCGAACGCGTGTTTGGCGGACGGCCCGTAGCGATCATGGGCGCGACGCCTGGGAGAGGAGGAACCGTCCTGTCGCAGGCCGCATGGTTGCCGGTGGTGCGAACCCTCGGCATGCGCCCCTGGTTCGAAGGAGAACTGCTGGTATCCCGTGCCTTCACGACCTTCGACGGCGATGGTCAGATCGCGGACGCCGCGCTGGGAGAAAGGATTCGACGCTTCGTGGAGGGCTTCGCGATATTCGCTGCCATCCAGCGGCAGCCGGTGCTGATGGAGGAGTCGACATGACTGCCACCGCCGCCGTCGCGGTTGCCCGCCACTGGATCGACGGCCGCTGGATGGACTCGGCGACCCACGCCGACAGCATCGATCCCGCCACCGGAGAGGTCATTGGCCGTTATGCGGTCGCCGGTGAGGACGAGGCACGAGCGGCTGTCATCGCGGCGCGCACGGCGTTTCACACGACGGATTGGAAAAGCGACCGAACGCTTCGCGCGCGCGCGCTGCACGAAATGGCGGACCGGTTCGAGGCGCATTCCGCCGAATTGATTCGCTTGGTGAGCCAGGAGACCGGCAAAGTGGTCCCGGAAGCCACCTTCGAGGTAAGCCTCGCCGCGACGGGACTTCGGTACTATGCGGGGCTTGTCCTCTCCGATTACGGGCGCGCAACGGAATGGGCGCCGGGCCGATTCTCGGTCCTGATTCGCGAACCCATCGGCGTCGCTGGCATCAGCGTACCATGGAACTCTCCTGTCGCGCTTCTGGTCCGTTCGCTCGCCCCGGCGCTGGCCGCCGGTTGCACCACGGTCGTCAAAATGCCTGGGGAGACGGCGCAGCTCACGGCGCACATCGGCGAGATCCTCGGCGATGTCGCCCTGCTTCCGAGAGGAGTCGTCAACCTCGTGACCGGCAACCGCAAGGTCCTGGATTTTCTCGTCCAGTCGCCCGACGTACCGATGATCAGCTTCACGGGCAGCACGCGCGCGGGCCGCGCGATCTCGAAAGCCGGTGCCGCGCGGTTGAAGCGATTTGGGCTGGAGCTCGGCGGGAAGACCCCGCTGCTGGTGTTCGACGACGCCGATCTGGATGCCGCTCTTCCGAAGCTCGAGAAGGCGGTCACCGTTTTCGCCGGACAGTTCTGCATGACGGGCAGTCGGCTGCTCGTCCAATCCGGAGTCGCCGAGGCCGTACGCCGACGGCTCGCCACGCGCCTCATGAAGGTGAAGGTGGGACCGGCCTCGGATCCGACGAGCGACATGGGCCCCCTGATCGACAAGGCGAATGTTGCGCGCGTGAATCAAGTGGTTGCAGACGCAATCGCCGGCGGCGCCGTGCCCATCGTTCGTGGGGGACCGGTCATCGGCGGAACACTCGGACGCGGCGCGTTCTACCGTCCGACATTGCTCGAGGTAACGGATTCGCGCCTGCCCATTGTGCAGGAGGAGGTCTTCGGACCGGTAGTCACCATGCAGGTGTTCGACACCGAGTCGGAAGCGATCGCGTTGGCGAATGACAGCGAATACGGCCTCGCTGCAAGTATTTGGTCGCGCGATGTCGATCGCCCCCTGCGAATCGCCCGCGAACTGCAGGTCGGTACCGTCTGGGTGAACGACTGGTTGATGATGCGGGATGAATTCGAGGAAGGTGGCTATAAGCAAAGTGGACGAGGGCGCCTGCGGGGGCTGGCGGCGCTGGACGACTTCCTCGAGTACAAGCACATCGTGCTACAACCCGGGAGAGCACATGCGGGATCACCGGGGGGCCGATAGAGGACTTCGTCACCCGCTCGGGCCAAAGCGCTCCGTCTTCACTCGCGAGGGTGAATGTCCGAGTTCCACGAGGTGGTTCGCCACCGATTCCACGAGGGCAGTCGGGCCGCACACGAATGCGCGCGGCGCGGCGGACGCCGGCCAGCTCACCGCCTCCAGCATCCGCCGGTCAATGCGGCGGGAGAAGCCCGACCACCCCGGCGGCAGGCGCCGGGTGAGGGTAAAAATTACTTCCACGTCCGGCGAGTCCGCGATCCGCTGAAGCTCGTCGCGATAGATCACGTCCTTCAGCGTCCGCGCCGAGTACAGCAGCCGCACCGGTACTTGCGCCCGCCGCTCCGGAGCGGAGCGCGCGCGGTGGCGCAGCATGGCCATCAGCGGGGCGATGCCCGAGCCGCCCGCCACGAGTAGCAGCCGCCCACCCATCGCAACGTCCCACGCAAAGTATCCGCCGATCGGGCCGCGGATCTCCAGGCCGTCGCCAGAACGCAACACGTCGCACAGGTAGGGCGACACTTCGCCGTCATCCAGGCGCTCCACCGTCAACGCGACCATGCCGTCCTCCGGGGCGGACGATATCGAGTAGGAGCGCTGGGCTTGGTAGCCGTCCTCGGACACGAGCCGCACGTCCACGTGCTGTCCCGCGCGATGACCGGGCCACCGCGGCACGTCGAGGACGAGTGTGTGCGCGGTTGGCGTTTCCCGGTGCACATGGACCACCGTGGCCACGCGCCACCCGAGACGCGCCGTACTGGCGTCAGGGGTCGCCGTGATATCGCTGCTCACGCCACGGGTCTCCGCGATTGTGATAGCCGTTGCGCTCCCAGAAGCCCGGCTCATCGTTGTGCAGCAGGCGCAGCCCACGAACCCATTTCGCGCTCTTCCAGAAGTACAGGTGCGGCACGAGCAGACGCGCCGGTCCACCGTGCTCCGCAGGCAGCGCCCCGCCCTCGAAGCCAAACGCCACCCACGCCTTGCCCCCGGTCACGTCGTCCAGTGGGAGGTTCGTCGTATATCCGCCATCGCAGAACGCCTCGACGAATGCCCCGGAGGCCAGTCCCTGAGAGGCGGCCGCGGCGAGCAGCGTGTCCACCGACACGCCCTCCCACAGTGTCCGCAGCTTCGACCACTTTGTGACGCAGTGGATGTCCACCGTGGGTCTCTCGCGGGGGAGCGCCTGGAGGTCGTCCCACGACCACCGCACCGAACGGCCGTCCGCGTCGCGAATGGTGAAGTCCCATGCCGAGAGCTCGATGCGCGGCGTGGGGCCCGCGGAGAGCACGGGAAAATCCCTCGTCTCGTATTGCCCGGGCGGAAGCCGGAGGGCGTCGGGTGCGTGTGGGCGGCGGCCCCGAAAGCCGCGGGCAATGAAGGGACGGTCAGCCATGGATCTGCCTCTATCTATACCCGCCCCACCGGACGGCGCAGGGCGAGATTGCACAACGCGCCAGTCATGCCGACGGCGAGCGCGAACCAGCCCGGGACGTGCTGCAGCCGCGAGTCCAGGCCGAAGAGGTGGTCCAGCGAGTAGATCCCAGGCCCCGCGAACGCGACAACTGTAGCGCCCGTGATGTAGAGCAGCGGCAGCTCAATCCCGTTGTTCGCTGCGAAGAAACCGTGGCCCGAATGAACGGTCACGATGGCGACGACCATGACGGCCAGTATGAGAGCAGCCGGGATCGGGCCAAGAAGGCCGAGTGCGAGAAGTACACCGCCAGAGACCTCCGCAAGTCCAGCGAGCAACGCGAACAGGACGCCCGGCCGGAACCCGATGCTGCCAAACCAGGCCGCAGCACCGGTGAGTCCCGGCCCGGCAAACCAACCAAACAACTTCTGGGCTCCATGAGCTGCCATGGAAGCCCCAACGACCAGGCGAAGTATCAACAGTGCCGTGTCCATCGCGTTTGTTCTCCTTCAGGTGACTGTTCTTTAACGTGTCCCCACACAGTCGGCCGGAAGGGCCAGGCATTCCATTGCACGATGGTATCAGCCGAACGTGAACGCGAATGCCTCCGCGCCAGCGTCGAGAAATTCGATCGCAAACTGCCGATCGCCGATAGGCTTTGGCTGCCGGATCAGCTGGTAGAGCCGCGGCCCGGTGATTGTCCCGTGCCCCTCAGCGTCCACGTCCGCGCCACGCGCCACTCCCGGAGTTTCGCCATCGAGCAGCACGCGGAAACGAACCGGCACGCCGCGAGTGGCCGGCCCCATGACGAGATGCAGGTCGCGGGCGTGAAACGACATCACGACCTGGCCGTCGGCGCGGTTGAGGAGCGCCGAGTGACGCTTCACCGTCCAGTCGCCCGAAAGGGCCCAGCGATTCAACCTCAGGCGCGCCGGAGCCGCGTAGATGCGACGCTCGTTCGGCTCGAGGCGATCGGACAGCGCAAAGTTCTCCATGCGCTCGTAGCCGATATAGGTCTCCGGCGACTTCAGGTCGTGCCAGTCCGGGGCCGCTTCGATCCCCTGGCCAGCGACGGATACCAGCTCCCGGCTGACGTCACCGGCTCCGGCGTCCGCCAGGGCGTCCTGGATGGCGCGTTCCGACGACTCGTATTCTCCCTCGCCGAACTGCCGATGCCGGATCTCCCCGCGACCGTCGATGAGGTAGCGCGAGGGCCAGTAGTGGTTCCGGAACGCGCTCCAGATAGTGAAGGAATTGTCGACCGCGACCGGATGCCTCACGCGCATGTCCATCATGGCGCGCCGGACGTTGTCCAGGTCATGCTCGAAGGGAAACTCGGGTGCGTGCACCCCGATCACGGCAAGGCCGTGGCTGGCATACCTGCCGGCCCAGGCGCGTATATAAGGAAGGGTACGCAGCCAGTTGATGCAGGTGTATGTCCCCACGTCCACAAGGACGACCTTCCCCTGGAGGTCCCCGGCGGTCAGTGGCGCAGAGTTGAGCCATGCGGTCGCGGCGCGAAGGGACGCGAGCTCGTCCTCCACGCCCGAGGCCCTCGGGCTCTCGCGCGCGGGCGCGAGAATGGGGCTGCAGAACCCCAAGGTGGCTCCAGCCACCGCCACAGCTCCTGCGCCGAGCAGGCGGCGCCGTTCCGGATCGATGAGGTCAGTCACGCGGTCCTCACTTCACCATGGTGAGCACCGGCTTTCCTTTCTCGAGCAGGTAGGTGGCCAGCTCCGCCCCATTGGTGCGCCCGGGGTTCCGTGCGGCGTGCACCACCCCCGCCGGGATGAAGAGCACCTCGCCCGCCTTGAGCGTGACGGGTCGTCGCCCTTCCACTTCATACTCCAGCGTGCCCTCGAGCATGTAGATGACCTCTTCGCCAGGATGCGTGTGCTTCCCGAATGCCACTCCCGGCGCGAGCTCGACGCGCACCTGGATGACCTCGCGGCCGGGAGAACTGAGGTCATAGCGCTGGAGTTCGGTGCGCTTGACTCCCGGCTGCTGCTGTGTGTCGGCCAGGGCGACATATCCGCTGGCGACCGTGATTGCGGTCGCGATCATGATTGCTATGGTCTTCATTGTTCTCATGAGCAGATGGTTTGGTGACGGGGCCGCCGACGCGGCGTCGCGCCGGCCGCCCAACGAGCCGTTATCGCAGACGCTTGAACGCCGCGCGCACCTCCGACGCGAAGAGCGCCGGTTCCTCCCAGGATGCGAAGTGTCCACCGCGATCCACCTGGTTGTAGTAGGCCACTCCCGGGTATGGGACCTCGACCCAGCTCCGGGGTGCCGCCCAGATCTCGCCGGGGAACGTGGTGAAGCCGACCGGAACCGCGACCGGCGGCGGTGGCGCGGCCCCAGCGCTCGCGGCGGCAAGCACCTGTCCGAACTCCCAGTACCACCGGGCGGCGGAGGCGCCGCTGCGCGTGAGCCAGTACAGCGTGATGTTGTCAACGATGGTTTCGCGGGTCAGCCTGCCCGCGGGTTTCCCCTCGACGAATGCGCGGGAGATCTTGTAGTAGCTGTCGGTATCGTGGTCGAGCAGCCACGCTGCCAGCCCGACGGGCGAATCCAGCAGGGAATAGCCGATGGTCTGCGGCCGGGTGGACTGCTCGAGGAAGTAGCCGAAGCCCGTGGTACGGAAGGTGGCGAGCGCCTTGTGCGCTTCGCGTTCCTGGTCGGTGTTCGCGGGCAGCTTGTCCGCGAAGCCCAGCGCACCCGCGAGCAGGTTGACATGAATGCCGACCAGCCCCTTTGCCGCCTGGCGTCCCATCGCATCCGTGACGGCGGCGCCCACATCGCCGCCCTGAGCGACGTAGCGGGTGTAGCCCAGGCGTTCCATCAGTGTGGCCCACGCGCGAGCGATGCGGCCGGACTCCCATCCAAGCTCCTTCGGCTCGCCCGAGAATCCGTAGCCCGGCAGGGAAGGGATCACGAGGTGAAAGGCATCGTTGGCCGTGCCGCCGTGCCTCGTCGGGTCGGTGAGGGGACCGACGGTCTCGAGGAACTCGATGACCGAGCCGGGCCACCCATGGGTCATGATCATCGGCAGCGCATTCTCATGCCGGGACCTCACGTGGATGAAGTGGATCTCCACTCCGTCGATCTCGGTCTTGAACTGTGGCAGGGCGTTCAGCCGCGCCTCTGCCTTGCGCCAGTCGTACTCCGTCGCCCAGTAGCGGGCGAGCTCCTTCAGCGTGGCGAGCTGCACGCCCTGCGACCGGTCCTTGACCAGCTCCTGGCTGGGCCAGCGCGTTGCCGCGACCCTGCGGCGAAGCTCGACAAGATCCTTCTCGGGGATGTTCACCCGGAATGGCCGGATGTCGTCGTGGCTGCTGTCGGGTGGCGTGGGCATCGGTTTCGTCGCGGTCTGTGTCATTGCCGTTTCCCTTCGATCGGTGTGTGATGAGTTCTGCGCCGGCGCTGCGCCGGGCAGGGCAAGCATGAGCCCGAGTGCACAAGTGCAGAGATGGGCCTGGATCATGGTGCGCTCCTGTTGAAGTGTCGTGACGCATCACGTGGATCGATGCGCTCACTGGTGCGCAGGCAATGTTCGACGCCACATGTCCTCGGCCCATTGTCCGATGGTGTCGCCAACACCTTGGTCTCGGTTCGCGGCCGAGCGATACCATCCGACAATGGTCCGCCAGGGGGCCCGCCAGAGATTGCGGGCATGGAACACTCTCTTGGCGTGCAGTACCACGTGGTTCGCGGCCAGACGGAGGCGCTCTGCGCACCGCTCCAGGCGGACGACTATGTGGTGAGCTCGATGCCCGACGTGAGCCCCACCAAGTGGCACCTGGCGCACACGAGCTGGTTCTTCGAGACGTTCGTGCTCGCCGAGCACGCCGCGGGGGCCGGTTTTCATTACGCGCCGCCCGACCCGCGCTACGCCTACCTGTTCAATTCCTATTACGTGCAGGCGGGCGAGCGGCACTGTCGTGCGCAGCGCGGTCTTGTCACGCGGCCCACGGTGGCAGAGGTGTTTGCGTACCGGGCGCACGTGGATGACGCCATGGCGCGTCTGCTCGGCACGATGGGTGATGACCCCGAGCATCCGGCGGCGCCGCTCATCGAGCTCGGATTGCACCACGAGCAGCAGCACCAGGAGCTGCTCCTCATGGACATCAAGCACGTCTTCTTCACGAACCCCCTGCGACCCGCATACCGTCGCTGGGAGCGCAGCGCAATCGCCACGAGTCCCTCCGCACCCATCACCTGGTGGCGTACCGGGGCGGGCGTGCGCCGCATCGGACATGAGGGTCCCGGGTTTGCCTTCGACAACGAGCGCCCTGCCCATCGCGTCTTTCTGGAGGCCTTCCGGCTGGGTTCGCGGCTCGTCACCAATGAAGAATTCCTCGCCTTCGTCGAGGATGGTGGATATGCGCGCCCGACGCTCTGGCTCTCGGAGGGCTGGAGCGCGGTGCAGCAGAACCGCTGGAGCGGGCCGCTCTACTGGGAACGCACCTCCAACGGATGGACCGAGTTCACGCTGGGCGGCACCGTCCCACTTGCCCCCGCGGTGCCCGTCGTGCACGTGAGCTACTTCGAGGCTGATGCCTTCGCGCGATGGGCGGGATACCGGCTTCCCACCGAAGCCGAATGGGAGTGCGTGGCCGCGGATGCGCCGGCCGGGATCCAGCAGTTGTACAGCGACGTCTGGCAATGGACGCGGAGCCCGTACATCGCCTACCCCGGGTATGCGCCATCTGCTGGCGCAATCGGCGAGTACAACGGGAAGTGGATGTGCGATCGATGGGTGCTGCGCGGTGCGTCGCGCGCGACGCCACGATCCCACACGCGCCGCACCTACCGCAACTTCTTTCCGTCGGACGCGCGCTGGGCGTTCGCCGGCATCCGCCTGGCCAGCGACGCGTGACGCCGCCCATTGACGCCCGCGCGACCAGTACGGCGGGCACGCGGCCCCCCGTGGACCGGCGACTGCGCGACGAGGTGCTGGGCGGCCTGCTCGGTGCACCGAAGACGTTGCCGCCGAAGCTGTTCTACGACGCGCGAGGCGCGGAGCTGTTCGAACGGATCACGCAGCTCGAGGAGTACTATGTCACGCGCGCCGAGCTGGAGATCCTGCGCTCCAATGCGGGCGCGATTGCTGCGCTGGCGGGGCCGCGCTGCGCACTCGTCGAGTTCGGGAGCGGCGCGGGGGTCAAAGTGCGACTGCTGCTCGATGCGCTCGATGCGCCCGTGGCGTACGTGCCAATCGACATCTCGTGCGCGCAGCTCGCGCGCGTCGCTTCGTCGCTGGCGACGGACTACCCCCACCTTTCCGTCCGCCCGCTCTGCGCGGATTTCTCCGCGCCGCTGCGCATACCGCGGCTGCCGGGTGGCGCGCGCCGGCTGGCCTTCTTCCCCGGCTCGACCATCGGCAACTTTCACCCCGCCGAGGCTACCGCATTCCTTCGCCGGGTGCGCAGGGCACTGGGCCCCGGCGGCGCGCTGATCCTCGGTGTGGATCGCTGCAAGGAGGCTGGGGCACTGCACGCCGCGTACGACGACCGCGAGGGGGTGACCGCCGCCTTCAACCTCAACCTGCTGGTCCGGCTCAATCGCGAGCTCGCCGCGAACTTCGCCCTTCACCATTTTCGCCACCGGGCCTTCTACGCCGCCGGACCGCGCCGCGTCGAGATGCATCTCGAGAGCATCGCCGACCACGACGTGCAAGTAGCGGGCTCCCGCATCGGCTTTGTCCGGGGCGAGACCATCTGGACCGAGAGCTCGTACAAGTACGACTGCACGCGACTGAACGCGCTCACGTCGTCCGCGGGATTTGAGGTCTCCGGCATCTGGACGGACGCCGCACAGCAGTTCTGGGTCGCGTTCCTCGTCGCGCGATGAGGTTGCCACCGCCCGCCGCGGGCCCTGATTGGCCCGCGCTCCCCCTCGCTGAATGGCAGGCGACATATGCGACCCTGCACCGGTGGATGCAGATCGTCGGCAAGACGCGGCTCGCGCTCGCCCCGATGCAGAACCACTGGTGGCAGGTCCCGCTCTACGTCACAGTGCGCGGGATCGCCACGTCCCCCATGCCCTGCCGCAGATTCGATCTCGAGATTGAGTTCGACTTCGTGGACCATCTGCTCGTGGCACGCACCAGCCTTGGCATGCGGCAATCATTGCCGCTGGAGCCGCAATCGGTAGCGGCGTTCTACCGGAACTACCAATCACTCCTTGCTTCCCTCGGTGTAGAGGTCGCGATCTGGCCAGTGCCGGTGGAATTGCCGGATGCCCTCCCGTTCACGGACGACGCGATCCATGCGTCGTATGATCCTGACGCCGCGCGACGCTGCTGGCGCGTCCTGCGGCAAATGGATCGCGTCCTGAAGGCATTTCGCGCCCGATTCCTCGGCAAAAGCAGTCCGTCCCACTTCTGGTGGGGCAGCTTCGATCTGGCGTGCACCCTCTTCTCTGGACGCCGGGCACCGCGCCACCCCGGCGGCTTCCCCAACCTGCCCGATCGGGTGACGGTCGAAGCGTACTCGCATGAGTGCTTCAGCGGCGGTTGGTGGCCGGGAACTCCGGATGGGCCGGTGGCCGAGCCCGCGTTCTACGCATATGCGTACCCGGAGCCACCGGGGTACGGGGAAGCCTCCATCGATCCGGCCGGTGCCCGCTATGATGACGGGATGCACGAGTGGATCCTGCCGTACGCCGTCGTGCGACA
>DASPMP010000293.1:0-12071 GCA_035626995.1 Gemmatimonadaceae bacterium | reverse complement strand
TGCCTGCGTACTTTGCGGTCACGCGGTACCTGCCCGGCAGTCGCGGTGCAACGCAGAATGCATCGCTGGACCGGGG
Organism: Gemmatimonadaceae bacterium; assembly: GCA_035626995.1. Taxonomy (GTDB): domain Bacteria; phylum Gemmatimonadota; class Gemmatimonadetes; order Gemmatimonadales; family Gemmatimonadaceae; genus DASPMP01. The sequence continues at coordinate 11,995 of DASPMP010000293.1, read as the reverse complement.
CATTCAGCTTTGGCAGCAAGGGTCGCCAGCCGCGGCCGAATCGGAATTCATGCGCGCGGCGCGCGAGATGCCGCGGAGCGCAATGCCACACGTCTACCTCTCGCGGATCGCGCGGGAGCGCGGGAACCTCACCGGTGCTCGCGATGCTGGCGCGCAGGCGGTGCGGCTCGAACCGAACAACGCCGTGGCGCTGCGCGAAATGGGAATGGTGTTGCTCGCGATGCAGAACTACGATGCCTCGCGTCGTTTCTTCGTTCGGGCACTGCGCGCCAATGCTTCGGATCGCGTCGCCATGGGCTGGCTGAGCTGCTCGCTGCAGAAAATGGGGCAGGCAGACCAGGCGGAGCGATGGCGCCAGCGCGCCGGCACCGGCCCCTGGATGTCGTGCTAGAGCGGAGTAGCTCGCGGCGGTTAGTTCCCGGTGACCTGGCCGATCGCCCAGGCAGCGGCTTCACGCACCCGCGGATCAGGATCGCGCCCGAGCAGCTCGACGAGCGGCATCATGGCTGACTTGTGCTCGATGTGGCCAAGCGCCCATGCCGCGGTGCGTCGAACGTCGGCGGACGCGTCGCGCAAGCGAGCGACGAGGGGCTGAACCGCCGCAGTATCCTCCTGCAGGCCAAGACCGATCGCGGCGACCTCGCGCGTTCCGGCACCGGCGTCGTCGAGCGCGGCCAGCAGCGCTGTTCGCGCTGACGGATGAGCGACCCGCCCCAGCATTCCGCCGGCGACGCGTCGCACACACGGATCGCTGTCGCGCAGTGCCGGGATGAGCCGAGGAACGAAGCGCGGATCTTCGTGCCGGGTGTGGACCCAGCGGATCATCGCGGAGGCCGACGCGTCCATTTCGACGAGTGCGTCACGCCCTCCCGACGACCAATAGTTCCGGCCGTCGATCATCCGCGTCGCGAGCTCGCAGAACAATGGGTTGGCGCCGCGGACGGACGTCAGGAGCCGTGACAGCGCCGCCGTGTCGTCGGGCACCTCGCGCTGCACGGGCCTCGATGGGATCGCGGAGCTGGGGCGTGCGGACCAGGCTATGACCGGCACGCTGAACAGCCCCGCTGCTGCACAGAGCACGATCCCCACGTGGCGCGGGCGCATCAGCGGCGCTTCCCGAGTGCTTCGGCTGCCGTGCGCCGGATGTCCGGATCAGGATCCTTCAATAAGCCCATGAGCGCGGTGATGGCGTCCGCGCCGCCGATTTCCGATAGCGCCTCTGCCACCGAGCGACGGACTTCGACGTTGGTGTCACCAAGGGCACGCTTCAGCGCAGGCACCGCCGCCTCATCGCCGATGCCACCGAGCGCATGTGCGACGTTCTGCCGGACTTCGGCATCTGCATCAGCGAGAGCGTCGATCAGCGCGCGCGGCGCCGACTTGATCTCCGGGATGTTGTGGATGCCGTCAGCGGCGTGGCTGCGGACATCCGCGTTCGCGTCTTTCAACGCGGCGACCAGTGCGTCGAGGGCGCGCGGATCTTCCAGACTGCCCAGGCCATTGACCGCATTGGCACGCACCTCCGCGTCGCTGTCCCGTGACAGGGTGATGAGCGTCGCGAGCGCGTCCGCGCTTTCGAGGTCACTCAGGGCGTCTGCGACTTCCCGCCGTACCTCGACGTCTGTGTCACGCACCAGCTCCATGATCGCGCCAAGTGCGGACTGCGCCTCGAAGTCGCCGAGGGCAGACACCGCCGCGCGACGAACCGCGGCGCTGGGATCCTTGATGACCGCGATAATTCCCGGCACGGCCGACGGATCGTCGATCTCCTGGAGGGACGAGATGATCTCCTCCTTCACGCGCGCCACCTTCTCCCCCTTGAGCGCATCGAGGAGGTGCGGCACGGCGCGGACATCGCCGATCTCACCGAGTGCCTCCGCCGCGGCTTCGCGAACGCGCGGATCCGCGTCTTCCTTCAGTGCCTTTCCGAGCGCCGCAATCGCACGCGGATCTTCGAGTGTCCCTAGCGACGTGACCGCGGCGAGGCGGACCTCGACGGACGCATCCCCAAGTGCGTCGATGAGCGCTGGCACGGCGGACGTAGCGCGGTTGCTGGCCTGCGTGGCGGGGGCGGGTTGTGGCTGTGGCACTGGAGGATCTTGTGGCAGCGGCGATTCCATTTCAGTCGTCGCGGGAATCGGTGCCGCCGATTTCTCCATGGCGGCCGCGCGGGCCGTCGGCGACGCCGCGGCAAGGGGGAAGACGACCACAAGGAACGCGGCCGACGTCAACGCAACTCGCAGTCGCGACGGCGCAGCGCGCTCGACTCCTGGTTCGAGGATCGCCAGGAGACGTCCCTCGAACGCGGAAGGACGCGCCATGGCAAGCGCCGCTGTCGGGAGCCCAACGGCCCCGCCGCTCGCGATGGACAGCAGGTGGTCTGCGTAGTCGGATGCGCGCGCGCCGCGGCGCAGCACCGCGTCATCGGCTGCGCGCTCGCCTTCGATGCGCAGGCGATGCGTGGCATACCAGGCCAATGGGTTGAACCAGTACAGGGCGCGGGCAAGATGGGACAGGGCATTCATGAAGAGGTCTCCACGGCTGAGATGCGCGAGCTCGTGCAACAGGACGGCCTCACGGCGACCGGCGCTCCAGTCCTTCGAGGCGACGGGCAGGACAATGGTGGGCGAAACCAGACCGGAAGCGAATGGCATATCGACTTCATCACTCACGCGCAGGTCTACCAGCATGCGCGCGTCGGCATGACGCTGCGCGACGGACAGCCAGCCCGGGTCGGATACCGGCACCGCGCGCCGCACCATCGCAGTGACGCGCGCGACCCCGATGCCGAACCGTGCGAGCAGCAGGATCACCCCGGCGATCCAGATGCCGGCGAACAGACGTGTCGGATCAATCGTGCGAGTGGGTGTCGTGACGACAGACTGAGTCGCAGGTGGCGCTGCGTGGTCTGCGTCGATGTCCCTCACCGCGTGGTCGGTTTCTTCAGGCAGCGACGCCGGCGCCCCCACTGTTGGCGCCGCGGGGGCCGGAGGAGCCGGAAGTACCGGGAGCGCGGGCATCAGGGCGACCATGATCGGCAGAACGACGACGCCGCCAACCGCGAGCGCCCACGCGAGGTGCCGCAGCGCAGCCGACCGCCGGCGAAGTGCGAGACAGGCAATGCCCGCCAGGGCGAGGAGGATCGTCGTCTTTGCCACGACCAGCGTCGCCAGGGAAATGAAGGAGTCCATGGATGCCAGGGTTTCAGGAATACTCATCTCAGCGTCCCTCCTTACGCGCCTTCTCCACTTCGCGTGTCAGGCGCTGAACGGCCTCGGCAGGAAGTTTGGTATCCGACATCTGCAGCAGCGCCACAGCGGCTTCCTCGGCAGACCCGCCGAAAAACGTGTTGATCACGTGCCGGATGGCTGCCGTGCGCGCCGTGTCCGCCGGTATGGCGGGCATGTACACGTAGCGCGGACCATCCTCACGGTGCTGCGCCTGCTTTTTCCCGACGAGAATGTTGAGCGTGGCGCGCACCGCGGAATAGCTGGGTGGGTCTGCCAGATCCTGAATGACCTCAGCGACGGTGGCCTCACCGCGACGAAACAGCACGTCCATGATCTCGCGCTCGCGGCGGCTGAGGCTTGCGAGCCTGCCGGCACCCTTCGTATCCCTGGCCATGTCTGTTCCTTGTGCTAGAAATTCAGCAGTGTGTGCTAAATAACTAGCACCGGCCAATGCTTGGTGTCAATAGCGGGTATGGGAAGGGGCGGGTGGTTTGCCGCGAGCGGCCGTCCAGTGCATAATGAGTGGTCCCCGTATCCAATGATGCAGCTGAGCACTGAAGACACGATTTCCAGCGGCGCGGTCCAGCCCCGCGATGCGTTCGCCGCCTGCTACCAGAAGCTGTATCCGCGGTTCAAGCGGTACGCGTGGGCGGAGCTCGGCGACGCCGCCACCGCCGAGGAAGCGACCATCTCCACCCTGGTCGCGTTGTGGGAGCGACAGGTCATCACCGCCAACAAGTTCGTGGAGCTGGAGTCGCTCGCGTATCGCATGCTCAAGTTGCGGATCAGCAACATCGAGCGCGCGCGGTCGAAGGATACAGGCAAGCCAACGATGCTGTCCTCACTCGCGGCGCGGGCCCGCTCCTGGATCGACGGCGAGACCGGCGATCCGGACCTGGAGCAGGTGGTGAATACCGCGCTGGCCGAGATGCGTCCGCGCTGCAGGGAGGTCTTCCTGCTCCGCCGGGAAGCCGGAATGTCCTGCGCGGAAATCGCGGCGATGTGCGGGACCGGTCCGCGGAGCGTCACCGCGCTGATGCATCGCGCGCAGTTCGTGCTGCGCGACCATGTGGACCGCGCGGGATTCGGGAGCGCGGCGCGGCGCAGCGCGGCGGACACCGGTCGCTGGCGCATTGCGGAGTTCAACCGCGAGCCCGAGCACTACGAGTCGCAGGAGGCCATCATCGAGCGCGAGGGCAATCCCGAGTCCGCGCTCATCTCCGATTACATCATCGGCGAGCTCTCGACGGAGCGGGCCACCGAGGTCGCGCGGCGCCTGGAGGAGGATGATGCCTTCCGCGAGATCGCCGAACCACTGCTCATGGCGTGGAGCCTTGCACCGCGCTCACAACCCGTGACGTCCGACGAGCTGGCGCGGAGCTGGGACGACGTCCGGCGTCGCGCAGGAGTGCCGACGTAGCACGTCAGCCGTGCTGTTGGAGGCAGACGATCGACACCGGCGGCGGCGATCCGGCTGGTTTCACCGCCGCCGATGATTCGGGACAGAGCAATCTCAACTCGCGGACCGTCGGTGGCGGCGTGCGCATCCACTGGGAACGTCCCGTTGCCGTCGCGCGCACGATTGCGCGACCAGAGCGGAGATGTGCCAGCGCGCCCGGCTGCACGACGTGGCGAAGCACCTCGGAACGGGTGCGCGGATCGACCGCCGCAGGGCGATTGCTCCGCACCAGGAACGCGGCAAGCGTGTCGACGCGATGCTCCTGGATCAGTTCCACGACCACCTCCACGTGCGTGCGTCCGGACGTGCGCACGGCGGCGATGACGGTGGCTCCTTCCTGCAGGGCCGGCGGGCTGAGACGCAGCTCCACCGAGTAGACCTGGACGATCGCGCGATAACCCGAGAAGAGCGCGAGCGGTGCCCACAGGACCAGCACCGCCAGGACAAAGCGATTCAGGTACCGATAGACCGCGGGTTGAGCGGCAGGCGCAAATGGGTACGGTCGAGACACACACTACGAATGCGCCAGAGCCGCTCGCACGCCATTACCGCCCGATTAAGTCTCGATGAAAGGCAGCGTCAGAAGCGCTATTGTTGCCGGCCGTTCTTGATAAATGGCTTCCCCTCGACGCGGGTCTCGTCGGCGATGAGCGCGGCATTCGCGAGCTGCCAGCGATCTCCCGATCGAATCCAGCGGTCGAGGCGCTGCTGCTCGATCGTTCGCGCGCGACGCTCACCTGCGGGCCCGAAGCGCCCGGGGGTGTCGACGAACGTGTGCTCCATCCGCAGCGTCATCAACACCTCGGCGGTGTCCGCGCGCACGAGGGTGCGTTCGATCGTGACCTGATTGGTCCGATCGGTCATCGTGGATGGAGGAGGGTTCGACGCCTGCTGCTGGGCGACCCGGTCCACCTGCTCGCGGGTCACCACGGGAGGCCGATAGCCGGCAGACGCCCAGTAGATGTAGGTGAAGTCCCGCCGGCCATGTTTCGCGAACCAGGTGTTCAGCCCCGCGGTCGATGCATCCAGCGCGGTTGCGAGGTCGGCGTAATGCGCCTGCAGTGTCGACTCGACGACGTCGGCGGCGGACGGACCAAACCCAGCGCAGTCGACGCGGCGGTAGGAATAGGTGACCGGCTGCCGCCTGCCATCACGATCGCCCTCAATCCGCGCGACGAGCGAATCATTCCCCAGCGTGCGATAGCTGATGCGCTGCGGAAAGTCGTGCGCGGGATTGGCGAACGTCACTTCGCGCTGCCCGGTGACGGTGCCGCGGAACTCCGTGCGCGCCTGGCCGGACGGACGCGCATCGTACACCAGCGAATCACCCGACGCGAAGATACGCAGGCGCTCCCCCTCGACTTCCCGACTACCGGCGATGGTCCGGCTGTTCCCGCGCATCTCGCCATTGGCAGGTGCCATCCATTGCTCTACCACTCGACGGGTGGGCGTTTGCATCTCCCAGCACCCGGCCAGCCAGTTGACGGCGGCGACGCCCTGCTGTGCCCGCGCGACGGGGGCAATGACGAACAGCGCCATCGCGACGAGGCCGGTCCAGCGGAGGCGAGAGATCATGGCAGCAATATGCGATAGATCCGGATCGGCTGCATCGCCGCGGCGTCGATCTGGCGCTGGTTCATCCGGTCGATCTGGCTGTTGCCGATGAAGACATAGTCCCCGCCCACGACCTCACCGGTGGTAGAGGTACGGCCGTCGGGTGAGTTGGCTTCGATGAGCGTGCGGCGGGTAATACGCCGGAGCGACCCATCCAGGTGATATCGCGCGACCCGCCAGAACTGGAGCGGATGATGCGCGATGAGCGAACCTTCATGGAAGGCGAGGCCATCGACCCCGCTGACGGTCAGGGAATCCGGGACGCCAAGCCGCCACGTATGGCCATTCGTCAGGTCGTGGGCGCGGATGTGATCGACGTCGCTCACGAACAGCACGCGACCGTCGGTGGAGATGGTCACTCCGTTGGGATTGAGCATCGGACCGATCGCACCGAAGTCGCGCAGCGCCGTCTCGCCGGGACGCGCGGTCCACACGCGGCCGGCGCGAGAGTCGGTGACGAACACCGTACCATCGGGTGCGGTGGTGATGTCGTTGATGAAACGCGCCCCGCCGGCCGGAACGGGAAGCTTCTGGCGAAATGCACCCGTGCGCGCGTCAAACGCGAAGAGCGCGGATGGGGTCGAGTCGTCGGGTGCGTCGAAGCGCGGATTGCTCGCCGCCCAGAGGATTCCCCGCACCGAATCGACATGGATGCCGACGATGGAATGGATGCCCCCCGCGCGCGGTGCGACGCGCTCGGACACGGCGCCATCCGGTCCGATCGCGAGGATCTTGTACTTGTGCAGGCTGCCGATCAGGACGCTGCGCGTCGCGGGATCGTAGGCAGTGCCTTCGGCGACGAGATCGGGTTCATTGATGGTCGCCCACACGCTCGCGTGGTTCACCGGCCGCGCATCCCGTGCCGCCAGTGAGTCGATGTTGCGGAAGCGCGGGCGCAGCGCGGCCACGCTCGTGTCGCGCAGGGCCAGCTGCGCGTACCGCGCGTCCCAGCGCAGCAGCCGGCGGATGTCCATCTCCGCGGAATCCAGGATTCCCGCCGCACCATACGCGTGGGCCCGAAGAAAGGTGAAGTTCGGGTGTCCGGCGACCTCGGCCTGGATGGAACGCAGGATCGCCAGCGCATTCCTCGCGTTCCCTGCCTGGATCTCGCGGCGGATTTCCGGCATTCGCGCCATGGGAGACTGGGCGAGCGCGCCATGCGACGCGATCCCAAGAGCAAGCAGTACCACCAGTACCCTCATCATTCGACCGTTCCTCATCCGTTGATAAACCATGTGAATGCCTGCTCGCCGAGCTCCGTCGAGATCGCATGCCCGCCGTCGAACTCGACCCAGGTGACATCGAGTCCTTCAGCTTCCAGCGCAGGGCGCATGACGTCGCGCGTTCCTTCCACGGGGAAGACCTGGTCGTCCGTCCCATGCGCGAGGAAGACCTCGGGTGTGCCGAAACGGACGCTGTGGTGCAGCAGCCCGGGTGAAAGCGCGACGATCGACGAAAACAGGTCGCCATTGGCGCGGCCGATCGCCAGCGCCTCCGTCGCGCCATCGGAAAATCCGCCGATGCCGATGCGATCCGGTGCGACCCGGACCTTGTCGAAGACGACGCGCAGTGCGTCGTCGAGGAAAGCGACGTCGTCCTGCAGCTCGCCCGATCCCGGAACGTCCCAGCTGAGGAACGCGCGGGAATCCGGCGCGAGAACCACCATTCCCAATGGGTCGACGAGATCGCGGAACTCTTGCGACCACCAGCTGTTCGCCGCCGACGATCCGCCGTGGAGGAGCACGAGCAGCGGCGTGGGTGTCGCCGGTGCGTAGCCCGGAGGCACATAGAGGAAGCCATCACGTCCGGTAAATGGATCGCGCAAGCCGATGTCGCTCCGTCCGATGCTGACCGTATCCGTCGGGTTTCGTGGTCGCGTCGTGAGCCGAGCCGGGTGACGCGGCTGCGTGGGCCCATCGCCGCACGCGGCGGCGAGGCCGGACATGAATACGGCGGATGACTGAAAGAAGCGGCGACGGTTCATGGGGAAGGGGTGGGAGTCCTCCACGGTATCCCTCTCAACCGCCGCGCGCCCGGTGTTCGTCACGTCATCAGGTCTATTCATCACAACAGCCGCGGTCGTCCCAACCGAACGACGATGAGCGGTGTCCAACTTCGCGTCACCTCAACGAGGAAGGCTCGTGGGCATCGTTTTCCCGGTCGCAGCGGCACTCGCCGTTCTGTCCGCCGCGCCGCAGCAGCAGCCAGCGCCAGCGTCACAGCCACAGACCGCGCCAGTCAGAGCCACCGCGGTCTCCACGGACCGCGCCCCGGTCATCGATGGGCGCGACGCGGACGACGTCTGGCGCCGCGCGCCGCGGTATTCCGAGTTCCGCCAGTTCGAGCCGAAAGTCGACGCGGACCCCTCGTTCCGGACGGAGTTTGCGGTCGCATACGATGAGCGCAACCTCTATGTCTTCGCCCGCATGTTCGATCCGCATCCCGATAGCATCATGCGCGCCCTGTCCCGCCGCGACGTGCGTGAGGCATCGGACCAGGTGAAGATCCTTATTGATTCCTACCACGACAAACGCAGCGGGTTCGAGTTCGCCGTGAACCCCGTCGGCGTGAAGCGCGACTTTTCGATGAGCAACGACGGCAACGAGGATGCCTCGTGGAACGGCATCTGGGATGTCGCGACCCTCGTCGATTCCCTTGGCTGGACCGCGGAGTTCCGGATTCCACTGTCGCAACTGCGGTATGCGTCGGGGGCGAACACCTTCGGCTTCGGCGTGTGGCGCGACATCGAGCGCTATCGCGAGCGGGTGAGCTGGCCGCTCTGGCACCCGCAACGCAATGGCCTGTCGTCGCAGCTTGGCGAGCTCACGAACCTTGCCGGGATGTCCACCGAGCGTCACGTGGAGCTCACGCCGTACGCAGTGACCAAGAATGTGCAGCGGCTCACGCCGACGTCGAGCTACGAGCGGCTGCAACAGGCGTCCATCGGTGGCGACGTCAAGGTTGGCCTGACGCCGAACATCACCCTCGATGCCACCGTGAATCCCGACTTTGGCCAGGTGGAAGCCGATCCGTCTGTCGTGAACCTCACGGCATTCGAGACCTTTTTCTCCGAGCGTCGCCCGTTCTTCGTGGAAGGAACGGGGTTGTACCAGTTCCAGCTGAACTGCTACATCGTCGTGGATTGCAGCACCAACGAAGGGTTGTTCTACAGCCGGCGCATCGGACGCTCGCCGACGTTGCGCAACTTGTATGGTGACGCGTCCACCCCGACGGCCACGACCATCGCGGCGGCGACCAAGCTCACGGGCCGGCTTCGGAATGGCTTGTCGTTCGGCCTTCTCGACGCCGTGACGCCCGCCGTCGATGGCCTGAACGACCAGACGGCGGAACCGTTCACCAACTACGCGGTGCTGCGCGCGAACCAGGATTTGCGCGGCGGGAACACCGGCATCAGCCTCATCGCTACCGGCGTGAATCGCTCCCTCGACCAGTGGACGGAAGGATTCATGCATCGCGACGCCTATACGGCCGGTGCCACATTCCGGAACCGGTTCTCGAATCGCCGCTTCGAGGTCGCGGGACAGTTCGCGGCTTCGCGCGTGACGGGCACCCCCGAAGCCATGCAGCGCACGCAGCAAAGTCCCGTCCACTACTTCCAGCAGCCGGGGGACGATCTCGGGGTGGATCCCGACAAGACAGCCATGGACGGCTACGCCGCACAGCTGAAGTTCGGCAAGTACGGCGGTGGCGTGACGCGCTTCGAGACAAGCGTCGTGCGCCATTCGGCAGGGTTCGAAGCGAACGACCTGGGCTTCCTGCGCCGGGCGGATCTCATGGACTGGAGCACCTGGGGCGCGCTGTCGTTCCGCGACGCGCGCGGCATCTATCGCTGGGCGCAGATCAACGGCAACCACTGGGAGACCTGGAACACCTCGGGCACCCGGCTGCAGAACGCGTTCAACGTCAACGGCCACATGGGGCTCCGGAACAACTGGGACGTGCACCTCGGCGGCACGATGGATCGGCTCACCGAGAGCTACTGCGATCGCTGCACCCGCGGTGGTCCGGCGCTGCGCGGTTCGCGCGGCTTCTATCCGTGGGGCGGCGTGAATACCGACAGCCGCAAGGTGGTCTCGGGGGGCATGTGGGTGAACCTGTGGTACACCGACGAGGGCAACTCACAGGGACGCTCACTCGATCCGTACATCAACCTGCGCGTGTCGTCCCAGCTCCAGGCGGGCATCGGGGCCGGCTTCTCGAACGATGTGAATGATTCGCAATGGTTCGGGAATTTCACTGACGGTGGTGGCGTCACGCACTACACGTTCGCGCGGCTGGACCAGCGCACCTCATCGATGAACGTCCGGGTGAACTACACGGTGACTCCCGATCTCACGGTGGAACTGTACGCGCAGCCCTTCGTGTCCAGCGGGACATATTCGGACATTCGCGAATTGAGCGCGACGCCAGAAGCTGCATCGTATGCCGCGCGCTTCCAGCCGTACGCTCCGCCGCCAGGCGAGGACATGGCATTCAAGGTGACGGCGCTGAACAGCAACAGCGTGCTGCGCTGGGAGTATCGTCCCGGCTCGACGCTGTTTGTCGTCTGGCAGCACGGACGCGAAGGGTCATCGAATACGGCGCTGCGGCAGACCTGGTCGCGCGAATATCGCGAGATCTTCGACCTGCACCCCGACAACACGTTCTTGGTGAAACTGGCGTACTGGTTGTCTCGCTAGCCGAAACTTCCGCTCCGGGGGTCCGTACCATATCGTGGCGGCGGATTCATCTCTCCCCCTGAGCATTGATCCTGCTCCTCGCACTGCAACTCGCAGGCACTGTGCAGAGTCGGCCATGCCAGCTTCAGGGTGTGGCCGAGTCTGTCCGTTGTATGACCGTCACCGTGCCGGAGAATCGATCCACGCGGGGTGGCCGGCGCGTTCAGTTGTCGGTGATCCTCGTGCCCGCCAGCAACCCGCAGGCGCGCGGTGCGCCAATCGTGATCCTTCCAGGCGGTCCGGGAGGAGAGATTACCGGACAGGCCGCTGCATGGTCCCGCTTCCTGCGTGAAGTGCGCGGCGATCATCCACTGCTATTCATGGATCCGCGGGGAACGGGCAGTTCCAGCCCGCTGGACTGCGAGTTCACGAATCCCGAACGGATGAGTGGGCATGTGCGCGACTTCCTGCCGCCAGACCATGTTCGTCGGTGCCGCCAGGCACTCAGCGCCCGCGCGGACCTCACGCAGTACACGTCGGAGCAGGTCGCGCAGGACCTCGACGATGTGCGTGCGGCCCTTGGATTCGAACGGCTGATTCCGTATGGCACCTCCGGCGGAACGCGGCTGTCGTTGATGTACCTGAAGCGATTTCCGCAGCGCGTGGAAGCCATGATCCTGGCGGGAATGGTGCCGCTCTCCTTCCGCATGCCGATGCATTACGCGCCGGATACCGACGCCGCATTCGATTCGCTGGTCGCGGCATGCGATGCAGAAGTGCGCTGCGCGCGGGCATATCCCCGGCTGCGACAGCGGACGGACTCGCTGCTGCGTGCCCTGGCGCGTCGACCCGTCGTCGTCGCGCTGCCATTCGTCGATGGCCGGGATTCCGCGCGGATCTCGGCGGGGATATTCGCCGAGCGGCTGCGCACGCTCATGTACAACTCAGAGACAGCGGCAAGCATCCCATACATCGTGGATCGTGCCTCGAAAGGAGAGTTCCAGCCCTTCGTT